>NZ_RAVZ01000160.1 GCF_003611635.1 Corallococcus terminator
CCCCCGCATCGCCCGGGCGCCCCCCACGGCGCAGACCACCGTGCAGCGCTGGTGGGCGGACCCGGTGAGCGACCGGACGCTGGAGACGGTCTTCACCCACGACCACTTCGGTCCGTCGTCGCACCAGCAGCACGGCTTCTTCGGTGCCCTCATCGTGGAGCCCAAGGGCTCCAAGTGGAGGGACCCGCGCACCGGCGTGTACTACGGCTCGCGCGTGGCGGACGGCGGGCCCACGAGCTGGCGCGCGGACGTCATCATGGCGGACCCCACCAAGAGCTTCCGTGAGTTCGCGCTCGGCTTCCAGGACTACAACCCGCTCTACGACGAGTGCGGCGTGCCGGTGAATCCGCCCAACTACAAGGAGGACGCGCTGCCCGCCGCCATCGGCTTCGAAACCACCCCGATGCCGGAGGCCATCAGCGCCGCGGACCCCGGCGGCATGATGATCAACTTCCGCAGCGAGCCCATCCCCCTGCGCATCTCCCAGCGCTCGTCACGGTGTGCCAGCCGCAAGCTGCTGACCACCAAGGCCGGGGAGATGTCCAACGTCTTCCGCTCGGACATCCACGGCGACCCCTACACCCCGCTGCTCGCGGGCTACGAGGGCGACCGCATCAAGATCCGGCTGGTCCAGGGCTCCCAGGAGGAGCAGCACAGCTTCAACCTGCACGGGCACAAGTGGCTGCGCGAGGGCGGCGACCCGCACAGCGGCTTCAGCAACGCGCAGGCCATCGGTATCTCCGAACACTTCGAGTTCGAGCTGACAGGCGGCCTGCCCGCCATCGGCGGCACGTATGAGACGGCCGACTACATGTACATGAGCGCGTCCACCGGCGACCTCTGGAACGGCATGTGGGGCCTGATGCGCACCTACCGCCACAAGCAGAAGGGGGTGCGCACCCTGGGGGACGTGGCGATGCTCGCGGTGGACACCAACCCCCGGTTGGACCTGGCGCTGTCGGCGGGAGGCAAGGAGCAGCTCCAGGCCTATCCGCCCGTGGAGCTGCTGGAGATGCCGGACCGCGCCGGCCTGCCCCGGCTGGACGAGAAGGACGTCTCCATCCAGGAGTCCTTCGAGATCAACGAGAAGGGCGAGGAGGTGAGGCAGCGCACCGTGGAGTACGTGCTGGAAGAGCGCGAGGCGATGATGAAGATCGACCCCAACCTCGTGCTCCAGTACGAGAGCACCGGGAAGCTGGGCATCAAGCCGGTGAAGGTGGACTCGTGCCCGCGCAACGCGCCGGTGCGGCTCTACGAGGTGTCGGCGATCGACGCGAAGAACTGGTTGCCCGGCGGACGGCTCGTCTACAACGCCGAGTACAAGATCCATGACCCGGACGCGGTCATCTTCGCCCGGGACATCCACCTGTCGGACCTGAAGCTGGGCAAGCGTCAGCCGGAGCCGCTCATCCTGCGTGCACGCGCCGGCGAGTGCGTGCAGGTCGTGCTCAGGAACCGGCTGCCCGCCACGGCGATGACCAAGTCGAACGTGTGGGCGCACCACTCGGCCATCACGTCGGGCTTCAACGTCAACCAGGTGCGCATGTCGAACCACGTCTCGCTGCACCCGCAGTTGGTGAACATGGACGTGAACACGGACGACGGCGCGAACGTGGGCCTCAACGCCGTGCAGACGGTGGCGCCCGGCACCACGCGCACGTACCGCTGGTTCGCGGGCGAGTTCAAGAGCGCCCCCTGGGGATGGCCGACGAAGGGGCAGATCACCCCCATGGAGTTCGGCATCGTCAACCTGCGCGACATGGCGGACGTGGTGAACCACGGCATGCACGGCTCCATCGGCGCGCTCGTCATCGAGCCGCAGGACGCCGACTGGAGCACCGACTCCGGCACGGAGGCACAGGCGCGCGTCCGGTACACGCGCCCGGACGGCAGCAAGCAGACGTTCCGCGAGTTCGTCCTCCTCTACCAGGACGACCTGGGCCTGCACACGGACGACCCCCGCTTCAAGGATGACTCCAGCAGCAACCTGAACAGCGGCACGGCGCTGCGCAACACGAACGGCATCGACGACTCGCAGGACACCGGCCAGAAGGCATTCAACTACCGCACGGAGCCGCTCTGGGCCCGGCTGGGGGTGCCTCCGCAGATGCCGCCGGAGGACACCAACGACTTCGAGCTCACGAACATCCTCAGTTCCTCCGTGCACGGAGACCCGGCCACGCCGGTGTTCACCGCCAAGGTGGGCGAACCGCTGCGCTGGCGGGTGGGTCAACCCTCCGGCCATTCCCGCCAGCACGCCTTCGCGCTCCACGGTGCCGAGTGGTACCGCAACCCGTGGGCCGCCGGGGCGCAGTCGCGGGTGATGGGTCCCAATGCCACCTCACCGGTCATCTCCACGCAGGGAGGTTCGTCGGTGATGCACCACTGGAACATCATCCCGGAGTACGGCGCGGGCGGGGCCTACGGCGTCAAGGGTGACTACCTCTACCGCGACATGCCGAGCTTCCTCTGGAGCAGCGGCGGGCTGTGGGGCGTCTACCGGGTGCAGTAGCTGCCTGCCTCCCGGCACTTCGTAGGACCCGGGCGGCGCGGTGGGGGAAGTCCCTTCCTCCTTCGCGCCGCCGGCTTCCCTTCCCTGCTCACCGCCGCTCCGAGCCGTCTTCATGCGCAAGCCCCTGTTCCTCGCCTCCGCCGGTCTGCTGTCCGCGGGCCTCCTCGCCGTGGGCGCGCACGCGGTGTTCCCGCGCGCGTCCACCTCGGTGGTGCCACCGTCTCCCATCCCCGCGCCTGCCGCGTCGCCGCCGGTGAAGGTGACGCGCGAAGGGGTGTCGCTCGCGTTCAGTCTGGCGCTGGCCCCCCGGCCCCTGGAGGCCGAGCGGGGCTCCTCCCTCCAGGCCACCTCCCGCCTCACCCTCACCGATGCCCGCACGGGAGAACCGCTGGCCGGGCGCCGGCCCCTGGCATGGATGCGATTGCGTCCCCAGGGTGAGCCCGCGCCGGATGAGGCCGCGTGCCGCCAGCAGGTGAAGACGTACCTGGGCGGCCTGATGTCCGCGCGCGCGGACGTGGACTTCAACGCCTACTGGTTCCTCACGCTCAATCACGATCAGACGATCTCCGTCATCAACCCGCAGATCGCCTTCGACCGCACCAAGCTGCAGCACCTGGTGTCGGTGGGCGGTGGCGCGGCGGACTGGGCGCTCTTGCCGGACCGGTCGGCGGTGTACGTGACGGTGCCGGTGATGGACACGGTGTCCGTCGTGGACACCGAGCGGTTCCTCGTGACGCGTCCCCTGCGCGTGGGCCGACAGCCGGGACGCATCGCCCTCTCCCCGGATGGGCTCACCGCGTGGGTGAGCAACGATGGCGACGGGACGGTGAGCGTCATCGACACGCCGTCGCACGCGGTGCGGGACCCGGTGGAGGTGGGACCGGGACCGCATGCGTTCGCCTTCTCCGACAGCGGACGCATCGCGTGGGTCTCCACCCGGGAGGCCTCCACCCTCACGGCCGTGGACGTAACCACCAGCGAGGTGCTGGGCCGCGTGGACGTGGGCGCTGGCGCCACGGGCCTTGCCTGGAGCGAGGTGGCGCGGGCCCTCTTCGTCGCCCGGCCCGGCACGCGCGAGGTGGTGGTGGTGGACACCGTCCGCCGCGAGGTGTCGCGCCGCATCCCCGTGCAGGGCGGACTGGATGCGCTGCGCTTCGACAACACCGGCCGCTGGGCCTTCCTCGTCCACAAGGACGCCGGCACGGTGGACATCCTGGACGCGGCGCGTGGGCAGGTGGCCCATACGCTCACCGGCTTCTCCGCGCCGGACACCGTCGTGTTCACGGACGCCTTCGCCTACGTCCGCAACACCACCGACAGCCGCGTGTCGCTGGTGGAGTTGAAGACGCTGGAGGGCACGGGCCGGCCCGCGGTGGTGCAGATCACCATGGGACAGCGTCCCGCCGCGGAGGCGCGGGAGTTGGGCATGTCGGATCCCATCGCGCCGCTGCCGGAGGGCAATGGCGTCATCGCCGCGGGCAACGCGGACCGGGCGCTGTTCCTCTACCAGGAGGGCATGATGGCCCCGCGCGGCACGCACCTGAACTACGGCCGCGAGCCTCGCGCGGTGCGGGTGTTGGATCGGTCGCTGCGCGAGGTGGAGCCCGGCGTCTTCACCGCCCAGGGCAACGTGCGTGAGAACGGCACCTACGACGTCCAGGTGCTGCTGGACAATCCGCGCGTGGTGACGTGCCTGGAGTGGAAGGTGGGCGGCGTGCCGGAGGATGCGTCCCTGGCCCGCACCCTGCCGTTGAAGCTCACGCCGGAGTTCGACGCGAAGCGCACGTACGCGCCGGGACAGGCGGTGCCGCTGCGCTTCCGCCTGGAGCCCACGGCCGGGAACGGACAGGCCCCGGTGGCCCCCGAGGAGATCCGCGTGCTCCTGTTCAAGACACCGGGCACCTGGCAGGTGCGCACGGAGCCCCGGCGGGTCTCGGAGGGGCTCTTCGAGGTCGACTTCGCGCCTCCGTCCCCGGGCCAATACAAGTTCGTGGTGGGCGTGGAGGGCCGGGGGCTCGACCTGGGCCGTCTGCCCACCTCCACCCTTGGCGTGTCGCAACCGCTCGCGACCGCCCTCACCGCCGAGACGTCCCCATGATGACCCCGACCTGGAAGCAGGCCCTGTTCGCCCTGGCGCTGACGTGCGCGCCGCTCGCTCACGCCGAGGACGAAGTGCGCGTGCCGCTGCCCACGGCACCCGCTCCTTCCGGCGCGTCCCTGGACGTGAAGGTGCCGGACGTGGAGCTGGTGGATCAGCACGGCCGCAAGGTGAAGCTGTGGACGGACCTGGTGCGTGGCCAGACGGTGGCCATCAACTTCATCTTCACGCGCTGCAAGACCATCTGCACGCCGATGACGGCCACGCTCGCGCGCGTGCGCAAGGACCTGGGGCCGCGCTCCAACGTGAGGTTCATCTCCATCACGCTGGACGTGAACAACGACTCCCCGGAGCGGTTGGCCAGGTTCGCCGAACCCTTCCAGCCCGGGCCGGACTGGTCCTTCCTCACCGGAGAGCCCGCGAAGGTGAAGGAGGCCCTGGTGGCGCTGGGCGGCTACGTGCCCGACAAGGAATCGCACCGGCCGCTGGTCCTCGTGGGCAATGCGCTCACGAACACATGGACGCGGGTGGATGGGCTGGGCAATCCCTCGCGCATCGTGGAGGCCGTGCGTGAGGCCCGGGACACTTCCGCCGCGCCGTCCGAGCTTTCGGCCGTGGACGGCACCTCCGCCCAGGACGCCGCCGCGGCGAAGTACTTCACCAACACGGAGCTTGTGGATCAGCACGGCAAGACGCACCGGTTCTACGAGGACCTCGTGCGCGGCCGGACGGTGTTGATCAACTTCGCCTTCACCTCCTGCAAGGGGGCGTGCTCGCCCATCACCCAGCACCTGTCGGAGGTGCAGAAGCGGCTGGCGTCCCGCATGGGCAAGGACGTGCACATGCTGACGCTGTCCGTGGACCCCACCAACGACACGCCGAAGAGCCTGGCGAAGTTCGCGAAGAAGTTCGGCGCGCAGCCCGGGTGGTACTTCCTCACCGGCTCCCGGGAGAACATCACCCTCGTGCTGAAGAAGCTCGGCAGCTACGCGGAGAAGCCGGACGAACACAACACGACGCTGCTCATCGGCGATTCGGCCACGGGCATGTGGGTGAAGTCTCCCGTGATGGCGATGACCGACAACATCGTCGCCGCGGTGGAACACCTGAACGATCCGAAGTGAGGGGGCGCGGCATGAGGGGGAGGAGCGTGTGGGTCGGGCTGGTGGCGCTGCTGCTGCTGACGGGCTGCAAGCGCGAGGAGCCACCCCGGGCCGTGGATCCGGCGGCGGTGAAGCACGGTCGCAGGCTCTTCCAGCAGGGACAGGATGCGAAGGGCCAGGCCCTCACGGGCTTCCTGGGACCGGAGCGGGTGGAGTTGAGCGGAGCGGTCGCCGCGTGTGCCCGGTGTCACGGACCCTCCGGACGGGGCAGTCGCGAGGGCGGCGTGGAGGTGCCGGACATCACGCCGGGTTCGCTCGGCCATGCGCGGGCAAGAGGCCTGGGGGACACGGAGGACCGCTCGCGTCCCGCGTACACGCGCGCCACGCTGCTGCGGGCCATCACGGGGGGCGTGTCCGCCAGCGGTCGTGTGCTGGGCGTGGCCATGCCCCGTTACGCGCTCGTGGACGGCGACGCGGACGTGTTGCTCGCCTACCTCCAGGAGCTGGGCGTGGCGACGGAGCCCGGCCTCTCCAGCAGCTCGCTCACGGTGGGCGCGGCGCTCCCGCTGACCGGACACCTGGGCCCGGTGGGACAGGAAGCGGCGGCGGTGGTGCGCGCGGTGTTCGCGGACGTGAACGCCAGTGGAGGCATCTTCCGGCGCAGGTTGGAGCTGGTGGTCGAAGACGATGCGGCGCTGTATCCGGAGTCCACGGGGAGAGAGGCCACGACACGACGGCTCGACCCGAACGACGAGGCGAGAAAGGACAAGGCAGCACTGGAGTCCATGTCCCCTATGGGAAGCGCGGATGCCACCACGCGCCTGCTCGACCGGGACGTCTTCGCCCTGGTGGCCAGCCTGCGTCCGACGCGGTTGGACTCCGATGCGCTGTTGATCCGCGACGGCGTGCCGCTGGTGCTCCCCCTTCCAATGGAGCCAGGCCCCCTCCCCGACGAGGGTCCCATCTTCTTCCTCTACCCGGAGGCCGCGTCCCTGGCCCGACTCGTGGTGCAGCACCTGGCGTCCACGTCCGAGCCGCTGTTGCGGCGACGCCCGCTCGCCGTGGTGCACCCGGACGACGCGCCGGGCCGCGCGTGGCGGGACGCGGTGCGCGCGGAGGCCCACCGACGGGAGCTGGCCGTACCGCTGGACTGGGGTTCGGCAGAAGACGCGGTGGCGACGTTGAAGCGGCCCTCCGCCTCGCCTCCGTTCGCCGTGCTGTACACCGGCACGCCGGAGGGCCTGAGCGCCCTGATGGTGGCCCTGGAGGCCCAGGCCCCGAAGGTCCCCGTGTTCGCCCCCGCGACGCTCGCGGATCCGCGCCTGCCGGGTGTCGCGGAGGGGCGCATCACCTTCCTCTTTCCCGGCGGGCTGGGCGAACGCGCGCCCGCCCTGGATGACGTGGCCGCGTTCATGGAGCGACACGGCTTGAAGCCAGGGCATCCCGCGTTCCAACTGGGGGCCTACGCCGCCGCCCGGGTGTTCGTGGAGGCCGTCACCCGAGCGGGCGCGGACCTCACGCGCGCGGGCCTGCAACAGCAGTTGGAGGCCCTGCGCGACTTCGACACGGGGGTCTCCCCGCCCGTCAGCTTCGGCATCAACCGCCGGGTGGGCGTCCAGGGCGCACAGCTCGCACGGGTGGACCCCATCACGGGTCGGCTCGTGGCCGTGTCGGATTGGATTCCACTGTCACCCTGAGCCTCACCCTTCCGCGCGCGGCACGGAGGGAAGCTCCAACACCACCCGCGCGCCTCGGCCCTCCGCCGGGTCCACGTAGGCCCGGCCACCATGGCGCAGCGCGACCTCCCGGACGATGGCCAGCCCCAGACCCGCGCCGGGCCGGCCCTCCGCGCCCGCCACGCGATGGAACGGTTCGAACACCGCCTCACGCTCCGTGGCGGGAATGCCCGGACCGGTGTCGGCGACAACCACCCGGTTGCGTCCCCCCTCCACCGTCAACCGCACGTGGATCTCCCCTCCCGCGGGTGAGAACTTGAGGGCGTTGCTCAGCAGGTTGTCCACCGCCTGTCGCAGGCTTCCCGCGTCGAACCAGGCCTCCGCCCGCGCCGGGGCTTCCAGGTGGACGAGCATCCCCCGGCGCTCGGCTTCCGCGCGGGCCCCTTCCACCGCCTGGGCCAGCACCTCCCGCAGGTCGCCCTTCTTGCGATCCCACGAGCCGCGTCCCGCCGAGGCCATGTCCAGCAGGGTGCCCGCCAGCACCGCCAGCCGGTCCACCTCCGCTCGCGCCTCCCGGAGTGAAGCGCGCAGCTCCTCCGGACTCCGCTCGCGCCGCAGCGCCAGGTCCATGCTGGTGCGCATGAGGGCCAGCGGCGTGCGCAGCTCGTGCGCCGCGTCCGCGACCAGCCGCTCCTGTGCCTCGCGCGCGCCGCGCACCCGCGCCGTGGCCTCCGCGAGCGCGGAGCTGAGCTGACCGATTTCATCCTTCCCCGGATCCACCTGGGTGGGGGACACCAGGTCGCCTTCGCGCAGCCGCCCCAGGTTGAGGGTGATGGCCTCCAGCCGCCGCGCCATCCGTCGCGCCATCGTGGTCTGCACGCCCAGCAGCACCACCCCCATCGCCGCCGCCATCGAGAACGCCAGCCGGAAGTACGACTCCACCGAGCGGTCCACCTGCCCGAGCGACGCCAGCAGCCGCAGCCCGTAGCGCTCCCCTTGCGGCGAGCGCACGTTCACCATCACCTCGCGCCAGCGGTTGCCGTCGGCGGACACCTCGGTGACGAGGACCGGCTCCCCGTCGCGACTGTCGGGCACGCGGGGCGGTTCCTCGGGGGCGCCTTCGGGCACCGGCGGATAGCGCATCACCAGCCTTCCATCCGCTTGATACAGATAGCCCTGCGGCGCGAAGGGACGCACCTGCTCCACCAGGGGCGAGACGGCCATGTGCAGGTGCACCTTCTGCCCCGGCCCGTCGAAGAGGCTCACGCTCTCCACCGCCGCCTGGGCCAGCAGGGCGTGGTCCAACGCGCGCTCCAGGTCCACGCGGAAGAGCTGTCCCGCCACGACCAGGGCGCCCAACGTGGCCAGCGCGGGCACCAGCGCCCCGTGCAACCACAGGCGGCGCGTCAGCCTCACGCCGCGCGCCCTCCAGGGGGGCCCACCACCAGCTTGTAGCCCACGCCGCGCACGGAGCGCAGCGTCACATGCGAGGCCGCCAGCCGCTCCAGCTTCGTGCGCAGATAGCCCACGTACACGTCCAGCACGTTGGCGCTGCCATCGAAGTCCGGCCCCCACGTCTGTTCCATCAACCGCGCGCGCACCTGCGGCTCGCCGGGGTGGCGGGCCAGCGCGCTGAAGAGCGCGAACTCACGCGCGGTGAGCGACTCCTCCCGCGAGCCGACGCGCAGCACCCGGCGCCCCGGCTCCAGCACCAGCTCGCCCAGGCGCACCACGCCGTCCTTTACCTCGCTCCGCCGACGCAGGACCTCCAGGCGGGCCAGCAGCTCCTCGAAGTCGAAGGGCTTCACCAGGTAGTCGTCCGCGCCCGAGCGCAGCCCCATCACCTTGTCCGCGGTCGTGCCCCGCGCCGTCAGCATCAGCACCGGCGTGCGCACGCTCGCGTCCCGCCAGCCGCGCAGCAGCGTCATGCCGTCCATGTCCGGAAGGGACCAGTCGAGGACGATGACCTCGTAGTCCTCGGGAGTCCCCAGTGCCAGCGCCTCGCTGCCGCGCGTGCACACCTCCAGGGTATGTCCCTCCTCCTCCAGACCGCGCCGGAGCAGGGACACCATCTTCGCTTCGTCCTCGATGAGCAGGAGTCTCATCCGCATCCTCGAACCGTGCCGTGGGGCTCCGCGGCGCGGGGAGTGTTTCACGGCGCACCGCGCCATGGCCAGCGCGCCCCCTGCGTGCGACGGCCCGGCCAGCCGTCCCCTGTCCAGGCCGTCTGCTCCCAGGCTGGGCGCCACGGCACACGTTCGTCGAAGACGGCGGGGCCGAAGGCGGGCAACGTGCGCACCTCCCCGCCCCTCTTCGCAAGGAGCAGCCCGGATGGCGTCGTCCCCCTCCACGCGTATCCACGCCGAAGTCCTCGACTACGCCGACGGTGAGACCGTCTGCGAGGGCTACGTCGCCCACGATGCCTCGCACGAAGGCAGACGGCCCTGCGTCCTGATCGCCCACGCCTGGGACGGACAGAACACGTTCATGCGCGCCATGGCGGAACGGTACGCGGAGCAGGGCTACGTCGGCTTCGCGTTGGATGTGTATGGGAAGGAAGTCCGTGGCGAGGTGACAGGGGACAACTCCCACCTCATGGGACCCTTCATGCAGGACCGGGCCCTGCTGCGCCGCCGCATGCTCGCGGGACTGGAGGCCGCGAAGCGCCACCCCCGGGTGGATCCCCAGCGCATCGCGGTGCTCGGCTATTGCTTCGGAGGTCTCTGCGCGCTCGACCTCGCGCGCAGCGCTCCGGAAGGATTGAAGGGCGCGGTGAGCATCCACGGGGTGCTCCAGGCGCCCGACCTGGGACCCCAGCCGCCCATCACCGCGAGCGTCCTGCTGCTGCACGGCTGGGAGGATCCGGTCGCCCGGCCTGACGCCGTGCTCGCCATCGCGCGAGAGCTGACGGAGGCGGGCGCGGACTGGCAGCTCCAGGCCTACGGCCACGCGATGCACGCCTTCACCTTCGAGGGCGCGAACAATCCCCAGGCCGGCATCCTCCACCACCCCGTCGCCGCCCGGCGAGCGGAGGCCGCGCTGCGGACCTTCCTGACGCAGGTCCTGGGTGACACGACCCCGGGCACATGAGTTCTCGCCACGGGGCCCAGCGCAATTCGCGGGCCTGAGGCAAGCTTGGGCCCAGGGGGCCGGGCGCGGGATGAGGGGTGTCCTGCCTGGCGTTCAGCCCCTGGCTCCGGGAGGTCCTTCGTGACGGACGACGTGGTGCAGGCGCTATCGAAGGTGTTGTCGGCGGAGTCGCTCGTCACCGACCCGGACATCCTCCAGGCGCACCGGAACGACCAGGCGGAGTGGGCGCCGTCGGGGATGCCCTCCGTGCTCGTGCGGCCCGCGTCGACCTCCGAGGTCCGCGCCGTGCTCGACGTGGCCCGCGCGCTCCGCGTGCCGGTGGTGGCCCGGGGCGCGGGCTCTGGCCTGTCGGGCGGGGCGAACGCGATCGAGGGCTGCATCGTCCTGTCCCTCCTGCGGATGAACCGGGTGCTGGAGGTGGATCGGCGCGGCATGCTGGCCGTCGTCCAGCCCGGCGCGCTCAACGCCGCGGTGAAGGCCGCCGCTGCGGAACAGGGGCTCTGGTACGCGCCGGATCCGGCGAGCTGGGAGTTCTCCACCATCGGAGGCAACCTCGCGACCAACGCGGGCGGCCTGTGCTGCGTGAAGTACGGCGTGACGGGGGACGCGGTGCTGGGGCTGGAGGTGGTGCTCGCGGATGGCTCCGTCGTGCGCACCGGCGGACGCACGGTGAAGAACGTCGCGGGCTATGACCTCACGCGGCTCTTCGTGGGCTCGGAAGGAACGCTGGGCATCATCACGGAGGCCACGCTGCGGCTGCGCCCCCGGCCTCCGAAGGCGACCACGCTCCTGGCCACGTTCCCCACGCTCGTGGGCGCGGGCACGGCCGTCTCCGACATCATGGGGACGACCCGGCCGTCGCTGCTGGAGTTGATGGACCGCACCACCGTGCGCGCCGTCGAATCCTGGAAGCCCATGGGCCTGGATGTCGGGGCCGCGGCCCTGCTGCTCGCGCGCTCCGACGCAGGAGGCGCGCAGGGCGAGGAGGAGATTGGCCTGATGGCGGCGGCCTGCGAGCGGGCCGGGTCCACCTTCGTGATGAACACCACCGACGAGGCCGAGGGCGAGCTGCTCATGGGCGCGCGGCGGTTCGCCTTCCCAGCGCTGGAGCAGCAGGGCGCGACGCTGCTGGACGACGTGGGTGTGCCCATCTCGCGCATCCCGGAGCTGCTCGCGGCGGTGGAGCGCATCGCGGAGCAGCACCGGGT
Source organism: Corallococcus terminator (assembly GCF_003611635.1). Lineage (GTDB taxonomy): Bacteria > Myxococcota > Myxococcia > Myxococcales > Myxococcaceae > Corallococcus > Corallococcus terminator. The sequence goes on from NZ_RAVZ01000160.1 coordinate 11,688, forward strand.
CCTCATCGGGACCTTCGGTCACGCGGGCGACGGGAACATGCACCCCACCGTCGTCTTCGACCGCGACGACCTGGACGCGATGACACGGGCGAAGCAGGCGTTCGACGACATCCTGCACGCGGCGCTGGACCTGGGAGGCACCATCACCGGCGAGCACGGCGTGGGTTCACTCAAGCGCGGCTTCCTGCCCGCCCAACTGGGTCCGGAGACGCTGCACCTGCACCGCACCCTCAAGGGCGCCCTCGACCCGCTGGGCATCCTCAACCCGGGCAAGCTGGTGTGAGCGGGGAATTCCGCTGGGGGCCGGTGAATCCCGCTGTGATTCCAGGGGGTTGAGGGCGAGCAGCGGGAAAATAAATGGCGTGTCGATCTCGCGGACACAGGTTCGTCGTGTGGATGAAGGCGACGTTCCATCCCTTTCGACGGAGACGCACCATGGCCACCAAGATCTTCATCAACCTGCCCGTCCAGTCGCTCGACCGCGCGGTCGGTTTCTTCACGAAGCTGGGCTACACGTTCAACCCCCAGTTCACCGACGCCAACGCCACCTGCATGATCATCTCCGAGGACATCTACGCGATGTTGCTGGTGAGGGACTTCTTCAAGACCTTCACCACGAAGGAAGTCGCGGACGCCACGAAGGTGACCGAGGCCATCATCGCCCTCACCGCGGACAGCCGCGCCGCCGTCGACGCGCTGATGGAGAAGGCCCTCGCCGCGGGTGCCAAGGAGCTGAAGAGCATGGACCAGGGCTTCATGTACCAGCGCAGCTTCCAGGACCTGGACGGCCACCAGTGGGAGACCTTCTGGATGGATCCCGCCGCCATCAAGTAGGCCCGGCGTCCACGTCAGAGCGAGCGCTTCATGCCTTCATGGCTCGCCTCGAAGCCCAGCCGCGCATAGAAGCGATGGGCCTCGAGGCGGCGCTTGTCGGTGGTGAGCTGCATCAGTCCGCAGCCGCGAGCCCGGGCGCGCGCCATCGCGTCCTGCATCAACAGCTCCCCGATGCGCTGTCCCCGCAGGTCCGAGCGCACGCGCACGGCCTCCACCAGCGCCCGCCGCATCCCGCCCCGGCTCAGGCCCGGGATGTACGTGAGCAGGAGGGTGGCGATGACTTCCCCCTCACGCACGCCGACGATGAGTTCGTTGTTCGGGTCGGCGGCGATCTCATCGAAAGTCGCGCGCACGGCGGGCACGGGCTCCTCAAGGTAGCCGGTGCGCGAGCGGGCGATGGCGTCATCCGCGAGCAGCGCGAGGATGACGGGTAGATCCGTGGACGTGGCGACGCGGAAGGTGGTGGGGACCATGGCCCCCGAGCCTGCCCTAGCGAGTCTTGTCCTGGTAGACCTTCACCAGCGCGTTGATGCGCCGTCCGCTGGGGTCCTCCGCGCGAGGATCGGCGATGACGAGCACCCACTTGCCCGACACGACCGCGGACCCCACGGCGTCACCGACGAGCCCCCACGCGGACTCCTGGGCCTGGTCGGCCTTCGCCGCGCTGTCGAAGGAACACAGGGTGGCCTCCAGACCGCTCACCTTGCCGGCCTTGCACTTGCCACCTGGCAACTTCTCGCCGACGTCGGTGAAACCGGAGGGGGCCTCACCCTCCGCCTTCCATGCAGCGAGGATGTCGTCCACGTCGCGGGAGCACCCCGCCAGGAGCAGGGCCATCAGCGGAAGGAGCGTGCGCCGCATGGTCAGTGCCGTCCCTTGGACTTCTTGTGCTTGTCGTGTTTGCCGTGGTGCTTGCCGTGGTCGTGATGGTCGTCGTGATGCTCGTGCACGACGTGCTCCTCGCGGATGATGACCACCTCCCGCTCGCGCCGAGGCGGAGGCGGAGGCGGAGCGCCGACGCGCAGCTCGACCCGGGGCACCGGCAGGTTCAGTCCGACCTGGATGATGGGGCCGTGGTACTGGGGCGGCGGGGCCACCGTCACCACCGGACGCGGGACTTCCCAGCCGCTGTAGACCGTGTTGACGCGTCCGCGCCTCGGGCTGTCGCGCTTGTACTCGTCGGGGTATTCGCCCGCGTAGTAGTGGACGTCCTCCCGGTCCACGAACTCCTGGCGCGGCGGCGGCGCGTAGGCGTGGTAGTGCGGCCCGTCGTGGTAGCAGTACTCGACCACGTCCACGTCGACCTGGATGTAGACGTTGAGGACCACCGGGTGGTGGCCATAGTAGGCGTGCCGAGGCCCCTCGTAGCCGAAGGGCGTCGGGTCCCCGATGAAGATGTGGACGTCATCGCGCGTGCGGTAGAGCGTCTCGCCGTGCACCGGCGCGGCGGTGTGCACGTGCATCGTCTCGATGTGGCACAGGCCGTCCGCGGGCCTTCCGGTGCGCGGATGCATGCCCGCGTGCTTCCACGGCTTCGCCTCCGCGACGCTGGCGGAGACCAGCAGCAGCACGGCGGACAGGCCGGCCAGGGGCAATGGTGACGACATGGGGGAGTCCTCCCTGAAGCGAAGGCTTCCCCCCTCTGACCCCGACCGCACGGATTCGGCCACATGCGGGTGGGCGGATTTCGGGCGCCATCGGCGCGGCGGCCTCGAACTCGTCCCGAACCGCCCCCTTCAGACCCCACTTTCCAGGCACCTTGTTATCGTGCGCGCGCCATGAACGAGCCCACTTCCGCCTCGGATCCACGCATCGGCTCGGTGTTGCAGGGGCGCTACCGCATCATCGAGCGACTCGCGGCGGGGGGCATGGGCATTGTCTACCGGGGCGAGCGGTTGGAGGTGGGCAAGTCCGTCGCCATCAAGTTCCTCCACGCCTGGGCGGCGCGGGAGGAGGACTTCCGCAAGCGGTTCCAGGTGGAGGCGCGCGCGATGAGCCGCCTCACCCATCCGTGCTGCGTGTCGGTGATGGACTTCGGCGTGGATGAGGAGTCGCCGTACATGGTGATGGACTTCGTCACCGGAGACACGCTGCGTGGGCTGCTGCGCGAAGGCCCGCTGCCATTGCCCCGGGCCCTGGGCGCCCTGCGGCAGGTGCTCGCGGGCCTGGCCCACGCACATGAGCAGGGCATCATCCACCGGGACATCAAGCCCGAGAACATCATCGTCACGCACGCGGTCGGGCTCGGGGAGCAGGTGCGCATCCTCGACTTCGGGCTCGCCAAGCTGCGCGACGAGGTGACGGGCATCACCTCCGGGATGATGCTCGGGACACCGGCCTACATGGCTCCGGAGCAGATTCATGGCGAGCCGGTGGGTCCCCCCACGGACCTCTACGCCGCGGGCGTGTTGCTCTTCGAGTTGCTCACCGGCAAGAAGCCCTTCTCCGCGACGGGCAACGCGGAGCTCCTGCGCATGCACCGCGAGGTGACACCGCCGCTGCTGCGCGCCGTGGCCCCCGAAGCCGGCTTCCGCGCGGAACTCGAAGCGGCGCTCGCGAAGGCGATGGCGAAGTCACCGGCGGAGCGCTTCCAATCCGCGACGGAGTTCCTGGCCGCGCTCGACGGGGCCGGGCCAGGTCCAGCGGTGACCTACGCGGTGCCTTCGGCCAGCGACGCACCGACGCTGCCCCTCCCGGCCGCCCACACACCCGCACGTCCCGGTCAGGAAGCGCTCGCGACCCGGAACGGCCGGGCACGCCCCCGCGTGACGCCAACGGACCTTCCAGCCGAAGCCCGGGTCCTGGCGCCCACACCGGTGGCTTCGACTGAAGCCGTGGCCACAGCGGAGCCCCAGGCCGCCGCCGAAGCCCCTGCTCCCTCCGTCCACGCCCCGCCCCCGGTCTCCCGGGGTCGCTCGCGAAGGACGTGGATGGGGGGCGCGGCGGTGCTCGCCCTGGTTGGAACCAGCCTCGGGGGATGGGCGCTCTGGTCGACGTCCACGGGACCTGCGCCCGCGTCGGCGGAGCAGGCGGACCGCCCGGCACCCGAGGTCCCGAAGGACGAACCTCCCCGGTCGGAGGCCCCCGTCTGGGAGCCTGTCGTGGAGCCCCTTCCGGGCATCGAGGAAGCCCAGCGGTTGATCCAGGCGCAGCGAAGGGACGCGGCCCTGGCGGCGCTGAAGAAGCTGGCCGTGAAACACCCGGCGAGCGCCTACGTCCGCTACCTGGAGGGCAACGTCAACTTCGACAACCTCCGCTGGGTGGATGGCGTGGCGGCCTACCGGGCGGCGCTGCGCAATGACGCCGCGTACCGCAACGCACCCGTCCTCATCCAGAACGCCATCCGCTGCCTCGTCAGCGACCGGTTCCACCGCACCTGCCAGGACTTCATCCGCACGGAGTTGGGCGAAGCCTCGGTGCCCGCCCTGGAAGAGGCCGCGCGCACCAACCCCATGGCCAGCGTCCGGGCCCGGGCAACGGAGCTGCTCCGCCGCCGGGGAACCGGCGCCACGTCCGGGGCCCGCTGAGCCCCGGACAGGGCTTGCTGCGGCAAGGACTGCTCAGCCCCGGCGTCGCCTGAGCGCCATCAGCGCCAGGCCCACAAGGCCCGCCATCATGCCGAAGGGGACGCCCCCACCCGAGGACGAGCAGCTCAGGCCACCGCCCAGGGTCCGCGTGTCGGAGCCCAGGGACAGGCGCCAGGCGCGAGTTTCAGGTGACGGGTCGACGTTGCCGGCCCGGTCCCTGGCGCGCACCTGGAGGGAGTGGCCGCCTTCCAGCACGTCGAAGGTGAGCTCGGCTGAGCACTGCGCGAACTCCGCGTTGTCCAGGCTGCACTCGAACGTCACGCCCTCCTCCGTCGAAGAGAACTGGAACGTGGTCACGCTCGTACGCACCCGGCCTTCGGGCCCCGCCACGATGCTCGTGTCAGGGGCTTTCGTGTCCACCGTGAAGGAGGACTCTCCCTGGGTCTCACTCTCATTCCCTGCGCGATCCTTCGCACGGACCAGGATGAAGTTCTCCCCCTCTGCCATCGACTGCGTGGGAGTGAGGCTCCAGCGCCCGTTTTCGCCCACGAGCGCCTCGCCCACCGAAGCGCCATCCCGCAGGGAGACGACCACGCTGCTCCCGGGCTCCGCACTGCCCTCCAGGAGCGGGATGGCATTCGCGATGGTGGCCCCGGGGGCAGGCGTCGTCATCACCGGAACAGGGGGCGCGCGCGTGTCCACCACCCACGACCAGATGGCGGGACTGCCGTCCCGGTTCCCCGCTTCGTCCACTGCCCGGACCCTGAAGGTGTAGGCATTGTCGGCGAGGACGAAATCGAAGGGACTCGCGCACGTCCCAAAGTCAGCGTCATCCAGGCTGCACTCGAAGTGGCCTCCCGGTTCAGAGCCCGCGAAGTCAAACGTGAACGCACTCTGGGGTTTGTTCTCGAACTCCCTGGGGTGAGCATTCAAGGCGGTATTGGGCGCCAGGGTGTCCACCGTCCAGACGCACTCAGCGGGAACCGGGTCCGCATTCTGGGACGTCTTGTCACGTGCCCTGACCCTGAACGAGTGCCCACCGTCCTTGCTGACGGACACCTTGTAGGGGTCGGTTGGAGTCGAGGAACAGGTCTCGAAGGTGCTCTGGTTGAGGCTGCATTCGAAGGCGACGTTCGCGCCTTCGCCCTTGTCGGACGTGAACGTGAAGGCGTTCTCGAAGGTATTGAGCAGCCTCCTCGTGGGCTCACAGATCATGATCGTATCCGGGATGTCGGTATTGACCGTCCAGGTCCAGACCGCGGGGCTCGCGTCCACATTCCCGACGGGATCCTGGGCCTTCACGGAGAGGGTGTGCACTCCCGATGGCAGCCCGGTCACCTCATGGGTGATGGGACATTCCGCATAGCCCCCGTCGTCGAGGTCGCAGAAGAACTTCACGTTGAGCTCATTCGCACCAAACGTGAACCGCGCCACCGCGCTGTTGGAGGTGCCTCCGTTGGCAGCGGTCGGTCCGGAATCAATGCGCGTCTCCGGCGCGGTGCCATCCACCGTCCAGATGAAGAGCGCGGGCGACGAATCCGTATTTCCCGCCAGATCCCGGGCACGCACCGCGAAGGTATAGGTCCCGTCGACAAGCGACTCGCTGGTGTATCCGCCAGACACAGGGCCAGGGCACTCCGAGAAGAGGGGCTCGGGCGACCCGTTCTTGTGGAGGCGGCAGTCGAACCGCACGTTGGCCTCGGGGGAACTGAACGTGAACGCGGCGATCCGTTGGGAGGTCAGCGGATCCGGTTTGTCGCCCAGCACGGTTTCCGGAACCACCGAGTCCACGAAGAAGGTGCGCGTGGCGGACTCAACACTCGCATTGCTCGCGCCATCCACCGCGATCACGACCAGCGTGTGCTCGCCCTGCGACAGCGCGCTTGAAGGCGTGAAGACCCATCCCCCATCCGCGCGGGCAAGCACCGGGCTCCTCTCGGTGCCATCGATGAAGACCTTCACCGTGGCCTCGCGTTCCGCGGTGCCCTCCAGGTTGGGCACGGTCGTGTTGACGTAGCTGTCTTCCGTCGGGCTTGTCACGACAGGCTGCGACGGCTTCAGCGTGTCCACGGTCCAGGTATAGCTTTCCGCGCTCGTATCCACGTTGCCTGCGCTGTCCCGTGCACGGACCTTCAGCGTGTGTGAACCGTCCGACAGGGCCGGGGTCGTGTACGTGTTGCCGGGAGGGGTGCTGCACTCGACGAAGACCGAAGTGGGACTGTCGAGGCTGCACTCGAACTTCACGCCCGCCTTGTTGGAGTCGAACTTGAAGCTGCCCACATTCACATTCGTCGGCGAAAACGGCTTCTCGATGATCCGCGTCGACAGCTCCGAATTATCCACGGACCAGGACCAGCTCGCGGGAGTAGAATCGAAATTCCCCGCACGGTCTCGCGCCCGGATGCGCATCACATGCGGTCCTTCACTGAGGTTGGTCACCGTATGAGAGTTCGCGGATTGGCAGGGCTCGAACTCCGCGCCATTGTGACTGCACTCGAACGCCGCACCAGCCTCGTTTGAGATGAACGTGAAGTTCGCCGTCGTGTCATTCGTGAACGGCGCGGGCCCGGTGCTGATGGTGGTGTCCGGCAGCACGGTGTCCACGGTGAAGGAGCGCGGCATCGAATCGGGCCCCACGTTGCCCGCCCTGTCCGTCGCGGTGGCCTTCACCGTGTAGCGGATCCCTTCATCGAGCGCGGTCGCGACACCCAGGCTCCAGGTCCCGTCCGCGCTCGCCGTCACCGTGCCCAGCGTCACGCTGGCGGGGGCCGTCTGCGTCACCTTCACCGTGCTTCCGGCTTCAGCCGTTCCGCGAATCGTCGGTTGCCGGGTCGGCACGTAGGCCTCCGCCAGCGGCTCGGTCAGCACGGGGGCAGCGGGGGCGGCCAGGTCCACCTCCCAGCGATGCACCGCAGGCGTCGGGTCCACGTTGCCCGCCCTGTCCCTCGCGCGCACATAGAGGACGTGCGCTCCGCTCGTGAGGCTGGGATAGCTCATCGTGGCGGTGCACACCGAGAACAGGGGGGCCCCATCGAGTAGGCATTCGAACGTCACGCCAGGCTCCGGCGAGGTGAACGTGAAGTCCGCCGTCGCCTGATTCGTGTACGGGTCGGGCCCGGTGCTGATGGTGGTGTCCGGCAGCACGGTGTCCACGGTGAAGGAGCGCGTCATCGAATCGGGTCCCACGTTGCCCGCCCTGTCCGTCGCGGTGGCCTTCACCGTGTAGCGGATCCCTTCATCAAGCGCGGTCGCGACACTCAGGCTCCAGGTCCCGTCCGCGCTCGCCGTGACCGTGTCCAGCGTCACGCTGGTGGGAGCCGTCTGCGTCACCTTCACCCTGCTTCCGGCTTCGGCCGTTCCGCGAATCGTCGGTTGCCGGGTCGGCACGTAGGCCTCCGCCAGCGGCTCGGTCAGCACGGGGGCAGCGGGGGCGACCAGGTCCACCTCCCAGCGATGCTCCGCGGGGGTCGGGTCCACGTTGCCTGCCTTGTCCCTCGCCCGCACGTAGAGGACATGCGCTCCGCTCGTGAGGTTGGAATAGCTCATCGTGGCGGTGCACACCGAGAACTGGGTGTCACCATCGCGAAGGCATTCGAAGGTCCCGCCAGTCTCCGTTGAGGTGAACGTGAAGTTCGCCGTCGCCTGATTCGTGAGCGGCCCGAGCCCAGTGGTGATGGTGGTGTTCGGCGGCGCGGTGTCCACCGTGAAGTTGCGCGTGGCGGACACCGGGCTCTCGTTGAGGGCGGAATCCACCGCCACGACAAACGCTGTGTGCGCGGTCTGGGGCAAATCCGCCCCAAGAACGAAGATCCACTTTCCCGCCGCATCTGCCTTCACGGAGCCCTTCACGGCGCCGTCCAGCGAGACGCGCACCGTGGACAGAGCCTCCGCCGAGCCCTGGAGAAGGGGCCTGACCGTGTTCACGAAGAGATTCTCCGTCGGGGCATCGATGGAAGGCTGCGCAGGCTTGAGGGTGTCCCGGCGCCAGGAGGACACCACGGGCGTGGGGTCCAGATTCCCAGCACGATCCCGTGCCCGGATGTGCATCGTGTGGTCGTCTTCCCCGGCAGCCGTTGCATCAAACGGGCTGACGCAGCCAGCGTACGGCGCACCGTCAAGACTGCACTCGAAGGGGGAGGTCGGGTGCGGCGTTTCGCTCGAGTGGAACACGAAACGGGCGATCGCTCCCTGTTGAGCAGGCTCAGGCCCGTCATCCAGGAGCGTGTTGGGCGCCGTGGCATCCACCGTGAAGGATCGACCCGTCAGGGGGGCGCCAACGTTGCCGGCCTTGTCTGTCGCCGTGATCCGCACCGTGTACTTTGTGCCATCGATGAGTTCGGGCGAGACGGTCAGGTTCCAGTTTCCGCTCTCGTGCGCCACCGCCGTCCACGGCTGCCTTTCTGTCGGGTCGTTCGGAACGGTCTGGGTGATCGTGACCGTGACCGTGCTTCCTTCTTCGGCTGTTCCGGACAGGGTCGGCGTGATGGAGGGGACGTAGGCATCGACAATCGGCGCGCTCAGGCCGGGCACCGCTGGAGCTTTCGAGTCCACCATCCATTGATGAATGGCGGGAGTTGGGTCCACGTTGCCAGCCTTGTCCTTCGCGCGCACCAGGAGCGTATGAGGGCCCTCCGCCAGCTCGCCGAAGGACCGCGGATTCGCTGGCCCCGGGCCTGGCTCCGGGCACTGCGTGAACCCAGCGATCGGGTCGTCCAACAAGCACTCGAAATCCACCGGGCCCATATCCGAAGAGGTGAGCGTGAACTGCGCCGTCGTCGCCGGGTCAAGGAACTGGTGAGGGCCAATTTTCTGGAGGGTGGTGTTCGGAGGAGAGGTGTCCACCGTGAAGAGATGCTCGCCGGACAGTTCACCCGTCTCATCGTCCTCATCCACCGGCGCGACGCGTACGTCATGAGCACCCGCCAACAGCACCTGCTGTGGAAGGAAGATCCAGTCACCGCTCGCGGAGGCCTGTACAGTGCCTTTCGCGTTGGCCGGGTCATTGTCATCGATGAAGACCCGCACCCTGGACAGAGCGGCCGCCTTGCCCTGGATGAGGGGCGTCGTCGTGTTGACGAAACCACCAGCCGCCGGTGTCGTGACCGCCGGGGGGGGATCCACGGCCTTATCGAATCCCGCGCCCTGCCCCGGATCCGCCGGGGCCTGCGTTTCGGCAAAGCCCCCCTGAACGACCTGCACCAGTCCTTCGCCCCCGGCCTCGGCCTCCTTCAAAGCGCTTCCCGCGAGCACGGCCCCGGGCCATCCCGCTTCGGAGAAGGGCGTGCATCCGGACAGCGACCCCGCCTGGAAGTACACGCGCCCGCCACCGCCACCGCCGCCTGAGCCCGCCTGCGGAATCTTGGACGGCCCACCCTCGCCACCACCCACTTCGACGGCGCTGCACCTCGCGGAGCCCGTGAACCACGCGACGATGGTTCCACCCGCCCCGCCACCACCGCCAGCCTCCGACGTCAGCGCGGCATCTCCTCCCTTGGCGAGGATGTCCCCAGGACCGGCCAGCGCATGCCCCCGAATGAAGACGATGCCACCACCT
>NZ_RAVZ01000161.1 GCF_003611635.1 Corallococcus terminator
CGCCCCCGGTCACCGGGTACGGGGGTGCAGTGCTAACCTGCCGCGCTCGAAGTGGGACCTCCTAAGGGGAAGGGGGCCGTCGTCACGAACCTCGCGCACCGTCGCGTATGCAGGGAGGGATGTTGGGCACCGTCCTCAAGGGTGGTTACGTCGTCGAACTGGAACCCGCCTCCGTCGAGCGGGTGGACCTGCGCATCGAAGGCGAGCGCATCGTGGCGCGCGGCGAGGACCTGACGCCCGGCCCCGACGACGAGGTGGTGGCGCTGTCCGGCAAGCTCGTCTTCCCGGGGCTCGTCAACGCGCACCAGCGGCTTGTGAGCGTGCTGTCGCGCGGACTGGTGCGGCCGACGCCGGAGACCTACCAGGCGCTGCTGGAGCAGGTGCGCTGGCCCTTCGAGAACGCGCTCGACCTGGACGCGGTGCAGGTGGGTGCCACGGCGGGCGGACTCGAAGCCATCCAGTGCGGCACCACGACCCTGTTCGACCTGCACGCCTCGCCCAAGGCGGTGACGGGCTCGCTCTTGCGCGTGGCGCGCGGGCTCCATGAGGTGGGCGTGCGCGGCGTGCTGTCCTACGCGGTGACGGACCGCATGGGCGCGGTGGGGCGCGAGGAGGGGCTGGAGGAGACGGTCAGCTTCGCGCGCAAGGCCCGGGGCCGCTTCCGGGGACAGGTGGGCGCGGGGCCCGTCTTCACCCTGGGCGACGACGCGCTCCAGGGCCTGGGCGAGGCGCTCAACACCACCAACACCGGGCTGCACTTCCCGCTCGCGGAGGATCCGCTGGACGAACGGCTGTCCACCGAGCGCCATGGCAACCCGCCGGTGACGCGCCTGCTCAACGGAAACCTCCTGTCGCCCCGAGCGATGGCGGCGCACGCGGGCCACCTGGAGTGGGCGGACCTGGCGCAGGTGCTGGCCACGGGGACGTGGCTGGTGCACACGCCGCGCTCCAACCAGGGGCTCGAAGTCGGCTACGCGCCAGCGCTGAAGTTCGGGGCCCGCGCTTCGCTGGGCACGGATGGCACGTCGCCAGACCTGTTCGCGGAGGCGCAGGCGGCGTTCCTTCGCTCGCGCGAGGCGGGGCAGCCCATCGACGTGCTGCGCTATCTGGCCAACGGGCACCGGCTGGCGTCGCAGGTGTTCGAGGCGGCCATTGGCCCCATGCGCGAGGGCGCGCTCGCGGACCTGCTGGTGATGGACTACCTGTCGCCCACGCCGCTGACGGCGGAGACGCTGGCGTGGCACGTGGTCCACGGGCTGGGCAGCCGGCACGTGGAGGCGGTGATGGTGGACGGCGTGTGGCGCGTCTGGGCACGCCGGCCCCTGTCGGTGAACCCCTCCGTGGTGGCCGAGCAGTCGCGCGAGGCCGCGGCGGCCGTCTGGGCCCGGCTGACGACGTAGCGGGGGCGGACTTGTTCCGGTGGCCGGGGCCCGTTAAGTCCCGGCCATGCTCATTCCCCTGCTCGTGGTCGGACTGGTCAGCGCAGCGATTCCCCAGGTGGGCGACACCGCCCCGGACTTCACGGTGAAGGACACCGGGGGCACGTCGTACACGCTGTCGGAGATGGTGAAGACGGGGCCCGTCATCGTGGCCTTCTTCCCCAAGGCGTTCACCGGCGGCTGCACGAAGGAGCTGACCGCGTACCGCGACCGCTACAAGGACATCGAGAAGGTGCAGGGCCAGGTGCTGGCCTTCTCCACGGACGACGCGGAGACGCTGACGCGCTTCAAGACGGAGCTGAAGGCGCCCTTCGCGTTCATCCCGGATCCGGACGGCAAGGTCGTCAACGCGTACGACGTGAAGATGCCGGTGGTGACGGTGTCCAAGCGCTACACGTTCGTCGTGGGCGAGGACCGCAAGGTGCTCAAGGTGGACGAGGGCAAGGACGCCATCGACCCCACGGGCGCCATCGTCGCGTGCCCGCTGCGCAAGGGCGGCGCAGCCAAGCCCTCGGCGGCGCCCGCTGGGAACACGCCTCCCATCAAGGCCGAACCGCCGACGAAGTAGTCACGGTGTCGTGATGCAGGCCCCTCGCCTCGGAGGGAGGGGCCACGGTCCACTCGCGGACGTCCGGCCTGTCCGCGTGGGCCGGAGCGGTGCCCGGCCGTTGAGGAGTTCACGAGGACCCAGGGCCGCCGCCTTGTTCGTGGGCCGCCGGAAGCGATAGCCCTGGCGTCGCCGCGCGGGCGTCCACCGTCCGTGGGGGTCGGGGGCGTGAAGGAGGCCCGTTGGGATGGACATCGTCTTCCTGGGTCCGCCGTGCGAGGCGTCCGCTGAGGGCGCGCAGGGCACGGCATCGAGGCTGCTCGCGCAGGCGTTGAGGCACCGGGGGCACGCGGTCCTCCTGTTGGAACAGGCGCTGTCCGGTGGAGCGTGGCTGGAGGGAGTGCCTTCTCTCGCGCCGTACCTGAACGTGGCGGACCTGCACGCGCGCTTCCGCTCCCGGGTGCGCCGGGCGGACCTGGTGCTGGTGGACGCGGACGTGCCCCGGGTCGCGGAGGTGGGCCGCTGGGCGACGGACACCGCGCGCGGGCTCACCGTCTGCTGGGACCGCGACACGCCCCGGACGCTGCGGCAGCGCCACCCTGAAGATGCGTCCCGGATGACGCCCGGACAGCTCGCGGCCTACCACCTCTGCCTGTGCTCCTGCGGAGGCCCCGTGCCCGGACGTCTGGAGCGCGACTGGGGCGTGGCCCGGGCCCGCGCGTTCCCGCCCGGCGTGCACCCGGAGCACTTCGCGCCGCGCCCGCGGCAGGGAATGCGTTGGGACCTGGGGCACCTGGGGCCGTTGTCGCCGGAGCGCCGGGTGTTGCTGGGGCCGTTGTTGTTCGGGGCCGCGCGCGACTGGCCCGAGGGGCGGTTCGTCCTCGCTGGAGGCATGTCCGTGGTGGATGCGGCGTGGGCCTCCAATGTGACGCGGCAGGCGACCCCTGCGTCGCGTGAGCACCCGGACTTCCATGCGGCGCAGCGCTTCACGCTGGCGCTCTCCCCCGCGGAGCACTCGCCGGGCCCGCACCTGTTCGAAGCCGCCGCGTGTGGTGCGGCCCTCATCTGCGACCCCTGGCCAGGATTGGAGGACCTCTTCTCGCTGGGCGAGGAAGTGGTCGTGGCGCGCACGGCGAAGGACGTGCTGCTGTACCTGCGCGAGATGCCGGAAGCGGACCGGCTCCAACTGGGAGCACGTGCCCGCGAACGGGTGCTGGCCGAGCACACCGTGGCCCATCGTGCCCTGACGCTGGAGCGGTACGCGCACGAGGCCGTGCGGGGCGCCTCGGCGGGTGCGCCGGTCCGGGGCCCGAATCCGCTTGAGCGTTCGCTGAACTGAAAGTGCGGGGTGCCGGGAGGAGTCACCTCCCGGCAGGGGGCGCGACGCCCTACGCGCGCGGCGTCTTCAGCAGCTCCCTGGGAGGGAACACGAACTGCGCGGCGCCGGCCACGAGCGGCGAAGCATCCCGCTGAAGGGCGGTGAGCGCTTCCAGCCGCTCCGGCGTCCAGCCCCGTCCCTCTTGCGTGTCGCGCACCACGCACTGCACGGCCAGCCGCCGCACCTCCGGACTGGGGCTCTTCCCCAGACGCTCGCCCACCGCCTCCATCGACTCCAGCGGCAGTTGGGCCACGGCCACCTGGGCCGCCATCAGTGCATCCGCGTGCAGCCAGCCCGCCTGGCCCAGGGCATCCAGGTGGCTGGCGAACACCAGGGGCTCCAGGGCGATGGCCGCGCAGCGCACGCGATGCACCGCCAGGCGCGGGTCCTTCGTGAGGACGACCTCGGCCAGCAGTCGCGTCGTGCGCAGGGGCACGGGGCGCATCCGCTCCCGGGGCTGGAGCAGTGAATCCAGCGCCACGCTCAGCGCCTGCCGGTCGGCCACCACCGCCTCCAGCATCCGCGCCATCAGCGGCAGGTCCTGTTCGTCGGCGCGGCGGACCAGCGCCCCCATCGCCGCGCGGACCTCGTCATCGAAGGGCGACACCAGCCGCGCGCCGCACGCGGCCAGGAACACCCGCTCCCGGTCCTTCACCTGGAGGAACGCCGCGCGCCGCAGCAGGTCGATGCGCGCGTCGGGCTCCGGCCGCGCCAGCACCTTCGCGAGCAGCCCGGACAGCCGCGCGTCCAGGGCCTCCGTGAGCCGGTCCGCGGGGATGTCCCCCACGCGCGAGGCCATGATGGCGTCGTCGCCCGTGACGGCCCGCTCGAACACCGCCCACGTGGGCTCGCGGTCCAGGTGGTCCCACAGCCCGCGCAACAGCGCGATGCGCACGTCGCGGTGCAGGGGCAGTGCGTCCAGCTCCAACAGCCGTCCGTAGGCCGCGTCCGAGCGCAGCTCGCCCAAGAGGCGCACCACCTCCTTGGCGACGGTGACCTTCGCGAGCGGCACGTCCGCGAGCAGCGCCAGCACCCGCGCGGGAGGCATGCCGTTGAACGCCCGGCGCAGGCCGTAGATGGCGATGCGCGCGCGCGAATCCCCCAGGCACTCAATCAGCGTGGGCACGCCCTGGCCCTGGTCGCACCGGGCCAGCACCCGCAGGGCCCGCTCCTGCACCGCGGGCCGCTTGTCGTCCGCCATCGCCTGGAGCGAGTCCATGGGCGCCCAGTCCAGCGCGGCCAGCCGCGTCACCGCCGCCAGCAGCGTGGGCGTGTCCCGCTCCGGGTCCTCGCACAGCTTGGAGAGCGCGCGCGAATACATCCGGTTCTGCTCCGCCGTCCACCGGAAGAAGCCCGAGTCGAAGGGGAGGATCCAATGCGTCGCGCCCGTGGCGAACTGGCCGGTGATGGCCGGCGCGCCCAGGTACGGCCCCAGCAGGTCCTGCCGCCGCCGGTGCAGGTACTCGCGCACCACGGGGATGGCGATGACGCTCTCATCCCGCTTGAGCAGCGTGGGCAGCATCCGGTCGAAGTCCTTGCACGCGCGGTAGCGCAGCAGCCACAGCGCGTTCGCGGACGGCTTGCCCAGCCGCAGCGCCACCCGCTCCAACTCCGCCACCAGCTCCGGGTGCAGGGTCACGCCGCGCTTCTCGTGGAGCGCCAGCGTGACCACCTCGTCGTCCCAGCCCCGGTCCCTCCAGCGCCGCAGCGCGCCCGCGAGCGTCGCCTCGAAGCGGGGCCGGTCCTCCTTCGATAGCCACTGGGTCAGCGCCACCGCCAGCCGCCCATCCGGCGTCACGTCCCGCACGGAGACCAGCCACTCCGACAGGCCGGGCACCAGCGCCGCGCGCTTGCCCAGGCTCTGCGCGAGCTGGAGCAGGGGCCCGCCGCGCTCACGCTCCGCCCAGACCTTCGCCAGGGACAGCAGGAAGGGCGCGGCCCGGCGCACCTCGTCGTCAGTCAGCCGGTGGCCCAACCCCGCGTCCCGCAGGCTGCCCCGCTCCTTGAGGAACGTGCCCAGCCACGGCGCACCCCACGCGGGGTCCGCGCCGAAGGCCCGCACGAGCAGCACCTCCGCCGCCATGGCCGTCGTCGGCGACAGGTCCGCCGCGTCCAGGGCATCGCGCAGGATGCGGCCCAGGGCTTCCGTGTGCTCGGCGCGCCACATCCGCCGGGGCCACCCGTTCAGGGCCTGCAACATGGCCCCGCGCACCGGGTCCTGTTCGTTCTTCCGGGCCAGCACCAGCGCCAGTGCGGGCGCCACCCACGCGGGCTCGTCCGGACGCAGGCCGGGCAGGGCCAGCACCGCGCCCAGCGCCAGGCCGCGCATGCCCGCGTCGGGATGCCCCATCGCGCCCCGGAGCACGCCCAGCGCCTCGTCCCAGGGCAGCAGCCGCGCGTAGACGACGCGAGACTCGGCCCGGGTGCCCAGCGCGACCACTTCGTGCAGGTGCCGCCGCGCCTCGCGCTCGCGCAGGTCCACGGGCAGGCGCTCCAGGTAGCCCACGGGAATCACGCCGTCGCGGTTGCGCATCGCCGCGCTCCAGCGCTGGAAGACGTGCTCGCGCACGCCCGCGTCCTGGATGAGGGCGATCAGCTCCGTGCCCCAGTGGGGCGAGCCATCCACCGCCGCGCACCAGGCCTCCGTCACGGTCCGGTGCAGGGGCTGCGCCACCTTCTTCAGCACGTCCTTCGCGGTGCCCAGCAGGTTCGGGTCGCGCTGGATGATCCACGTCAGGGCCTCCGCGTCCAGGGAGCCCACGGCCTTGGCGAACAGCAGGTGGGGAAGGGCGACGTTGGGGTACTGGCGCAGCAGGGCCAGCGTGCGCGCGGGACGCAGCCGCACCAGCCACCGCAGCGCGTCCACGTACGGAGGAATGCCGCGCGAGAGCATCAACTCCAGCAGCGTTTCCGCCGCGTCGGGGACCTGTTCGGACAGTCGCACGATCCCCCAGTCCACGTGCTGCCGCGTCACCGGGTCCGCCTCGCCCGTCACCGCGCGCATCCGTTCGATGAGCACCTCGCCCAGCACCTCCGGGGCGAACCGCGCGAGCCGCGCCCAGAACCGGTGGCTGGGCCGCTCCAGCGCGCGCGCCAGGTGCCGGCGCAGGCCCTGCTCCGAGGCCAGGGGCACCGCGTCCGCGAACGTGGCGCTGTCGCCCTTCTCCGCCAGCCCGTCCAGGTACGCGTCGATGACCGCATGCCGCTTGCGAATCACCAACTGCCGCAGCAGGGACTGCTCCCGGCGCATGCCGTGCGCCATGCGCAGCGCCTCCAGGGCCTGGGCATCATCACAGGCGAGCGGCACCAGTTCGAACGCCAGCGTGCGCACCCGGAACGAGTCGTCCGCCGTGGCCTTGAGCACCGCCACGCCATCGCGCCGGGTGAACTGGGCCGCCAGGGCCAGGCGCCTTTCGGACGCGTCCCCCCGGGCCAGGGCGTCCAGCAACGCCTGGGCCCGCGGCTCCGTGTGGGCCCTCCGTCCCAGGTCCACCATCTGACGCACCCGGGCGTCATGGAAGGTGGACGTCAGCTCGGCACGCAGGGTGGACAGGGCGGGGTCGGACATGGCGCCCAAGGATGCCCGCTCCCCCGGTTTCCTGACAGACCCCGCGCCTCGTCCATGGAGGCCGTCCGCCTCAGTGCGTCACCTCGGTCGGGGCGACGGCATGCTCGCCGTTGGAGCGCGTGTGCTGCGCGAAGAGGAAGCGGCGCACCGACGAGCGGGTGAGGAGCCCGCAGGGGGCCAGCCCCAGCACGGGCGCCACCGGCAGCGCGTCCACGTCCTCCTGGTCCATCATCTGGAGCGCATGCGCCAGGTCCGTGTCCGGGGCCAGCGCGGGCAGCTTGCGCGCCAGGTCGCTGGCGACGAGCAGCGGGTACATGGATTCGTCCCGCCACACGTCGCGCAGTTGCTCCACCTGCACGGTGCCGTAGAGGTTGCCCAGCGTGTCCAGCACCGGCAGCGTGCCCACCTCCGACGTGAGCAGTTGGTCCGTCAGCGCGCGCAGCGGCGTGCCCGCCGGCACCGCCGCCACCTGCGTCATCAGGGTCCGCACCTGGGTGCCCGTCAGCAGGTCCTCGTCGCTCACCACCTTGGTGGAGGTGCGCTCGATGAGGTAGTGGCACAGCGCGGACGCGATGGTGCACGTCACCATCAGCGGCAGGATGATGTCGTGGCTGCCGCTCAACTCGTACAGCATCATCATGCCGGTGAGCGGCCCCCGCGTGAGCGCCGCCACCGCGCCGCCCATGCCCACGATGGCGTACGCGCCGCTGGGCCCGGTGGCCAGGGGGAAGAAGTAGTGCACCAGCGTGCCGAACGCGCCGCCCGCCATGGCGCCGATGACGGCCGCCGGGAAGAACGTGCCGCCGGAGCCGCCCGAACCAATCGTGATGGACGTGGCCAGCAGCTTCAGCACGCACGCCGTCACCAGGAAGATGAAGGGGAGCTGGCCCGCCGCCGCCAGGTTGATGAAGTCGTGACCGCTACCCCACACCGTGGGGCTCAGGAACACGAGCACGCCCGTGCACAGGCCGCCCAGCGCCGCGCGCACCGGCAGGGGCTTCTTGCCCAGCCACGGGGAGAGCCGGCCGCCCCCGCGTCCCTGGAAGAAGTGCTCCACGCCGTGCAGCATCTTCACGAACGCGAACGCCAGCAGGCCACACCCGATGCCCAGCGCCGCGTAGGCGAACACCTCCGCGCCGCTGACCAGCTCGTAGTTGACCCGGTTGAGCATGGGCGCTTCGTCCAGCACGCCCCGGCTCACCAGCGTGCCCGCCACGCTCGCCAGGATGATGGGGGAGAAGACGCGCAGCTCGAACTCGCGCAGGATGATCTCCATCGCGAACACCGCGCCCGCGATGGGGGCGTTGAAGGACGCGGAGATGCCCGCGCCCGCGCCACACGCCAGCAGGATGGACAGCTCCCGGCGGCTGAAGCCCAGCACGCGCCCCACGCTGGACGCGAACGCCGCGCCGCCATAGACGATGGGGCCTTCACGTCCCGCGGACCCGCCGCTGCCAATGGTGATGGCGGACGCGATGAGCTTGAGCAGTCCCCGGTCCGCCGGCACCACGTTGGCGCCGCTCTTCACCGCGCGCACCACCTCCGGCAGGCCGTGGCCGTGCGTCTCCGGCCGGTCGCGCAGCAGCCGTCCCACCGCGAGCCCGCCCAGCGTGGGCGCCAGCAGCACGAGCCACCAGGGCAGGTGCGGCAGCGCCGCGGGCAGGTTGTGCGCGTGGCCGAACACCGCGTTGATGGCCGCCAGCCCCACCAGCGGGTAGTAGAGCGACAGTCCACCCAGCGTCAGCAGCGCGAGCAGCCGCAGGCGCCGCTTCACCTCGTCGCGCGGCCCGCCCGGTTCGATGATGCGCGCGAGCAGCAGCGCGCCCAGCGCCAGGGGCACGCCCACCAGCGCGTATTCCAGGTGCCAGCGCGCGGAGGACAGCGACTCCATCAACGTGCGCAGCCGCTGCGGCTTGAGCGCCGCCGCCAGCTCCGCGGCGCTGAACGTGATGCCGCTCATCACGCCAATGAGGTTGGAGAAGATGCCGGCGGCCAGGCCGCTGTAGAGCCCGACCACCGCGCCCGCGATGGGCAGCACGGACGGCGTCGGAAGGCGGATGCGGTTGGACGCACCCAGCAGGAAGTAGATGAGGCGGGAAAGGTTCAGCTTCGCCCACGCGCGAAGCGCGGACACGCGCTGCCCTTGGGCAGGCGGAGGTTCGTCACTGTCGTTCATTTGGAGCCCCTACTAAAGGGAGGAGCAGGGTGGGTTTCAAGCTTCTTGATGACGGCGCCCGAAGGGGGCTGTCCGGCTGCACTCCACTCCACACATCGTCCGAGCGGTGCCCGGCTGCCTGTCCCACGGCGTGCTAGGACGGCGCCGTTCCCCCACCTCAAGGAGGCATCGCACATGCTCAAGCAGGGAGACGTGGCGCCGGAGTTCACCGTGAAGGACCACACGGGGAAGACGCACAGCCTGTCGGACTACCGGGGCAAGAACGTGGTGCTCTGGTTCTACCCGAAGGCGGACACGCCGGGCTGCACCGCGGAGGGCTGCTCCTTTCGCGACCACAAGGCCCAGTACGAACAGAAGGGCACGGTCATCCTGGGCATCAGCTTCGACACGCCGGAGGAAAACCAGGCCTTCGCGAAGAAGTTCGACTTCAACTTCCCCCTGCTGTGCGACGTGGACCGCAAGGTGGGGCTGGCCTACGGGGCCGCGGATGACGCCTCGGCCGCCAACGCGCGCCGGGTGGGCGTCGTCATCGGGCCGGACGGCAAGGTGAAGGAGTGGCACGCGAAGGTGGACGCGAGAGCCTTCCCCCAGGAAGCGCTGTCGCGGCTCCAGTAGGGGCAGGCCCGCCCTCGCGCCTTGGGAGACTCAGGGCGCGAAGGTGCGGGACGGCAGGCGTGAGCGGATGAACACCGCCACGCCCGCCAGCGCCATCCAAGGCAGCAGGTGGCCCAGCATCAGGTGGTCCGCGGCGCCGTCGGGGCAGTGCACGTGCAGCACCAGCATGCCCACGCCCGCCGAGGACAGGCCCGCCGCCAGGGCTCGGACGGGCTGGTAGGCGGAGCGACACAGCAGCACCAGCGCCAGGGCCAGCGGCACCACCGACAGCACCACCTCCGTGCCCAGGCACCCCAGGGTGCCCGTGAGGAAGGGCCGCGCTTCGACGCCGGAGCGCCCCGCGAGCTGCGCCAGCGCCACGCCCCCCGCGCCCAGCGCCACCACGCCCAGCGGCCAGCGCCTCCGGCCGGGCGCGAGTCCCAGCAGGGCCCCGCCCCCCACGCCCGCGACGATGAGCAGCGCCACGCCCGCCACCACATAAGAAGGTGCGGAGTTGAGCAGCATCCCGTGCCGGCCCACCACGGCGAGGCCCACCGCGCCCACGACCAGATAGGTGACCAGCAGCACCAGCACGTCCCGCCACCACGGGGTGGGCAGGGGCGCGGCGGCGAGCTCCGTCAGCGACTTGCGCCGCGTCTCCTCCAACTTCGCTTCATTGATAGGAGGGGCGTCACTGCGGGGCGCCCCTTCTTGGAGAGGTGGACCCTCGTGGCTCGGCGCCGCTTCATGAAGAAGAGGGGCGTCATGGCGAGGCGCTGCCTCATGGAGGAGCAGAGCCTCTTGGCGTGGCGCCGCTTCACGGAGGTGTGAACCCATGGGCGAGGGCGCGCGTCCCCCCACCGGCGGCGCCAGCGCGTGGAAGCCCTCCAGCAGCGCGCGGCAGTCCTCGCAGCCGGCCGCGTGGGCGGCCAGGTCCGGAGGCAGCGGGCCGTCCAGGCAGTCCATGACGCGTTCGCACTCGGGCGTCATTCCGCCGTCTCCTGATGAAGGGGGGCGAGCAGCTCGCGCAGCCGCGCGTACCCCCGGTGGGCGCGGACCTTCACCGCGCTCTCGGTGAGGCCCAGGGCCTCGGCGATCTCCGCGAAGCCCAGGCCCTCGAAGCGGTGCATGAGGATGGGCACGCGCTGGCCCTCCGGAAGCTGCTCCAGGGCGCGGTGCACGGCGCGCTCCAGGCCCGCGTCCCGGGGCTCCGGGGTGTCGGCCACGGCGGTGAGGGGCAGCTCACCTTCCGGCGTGAGGTCCTCCGGCCGGCGGTGGCGGCGCGCATGGTCCCGCGCGGCGTTGGTGGCGATGGCGTACAGCCACGGACGCACGCGAGCCCCCTCCTGGAAGCGGCCACGGGCGCGCACCAGGGACAGGAACGTGAGCTGGGTCAGGTCCTCGGCGGTGGCGGGGCTGCCCGTCAGGCGCGACAGGTAGCCCTGGATGGGGCGTGCGTAGCGCTGGAAGAGCGCGTCGAACGCGGGCGCATCCCCCTGGCAGAACCGCTCCATCAGCACCTCGTCCGAGCCCCCGGCGGCCTCCGGTAATGCCGGCATGGCACCGGTACGCACGGGCGCGTCAGGAGGTTTCAAGGATGGGGAGGGCGGCTTCACGGGAGGGCGCGGACTTTAGCCCCGGAGCAGGGGCCCCCGCTCAGGTCGCGGCAGAGGGTCGCAGTTGGGACAGCCACGCCTCGAACGCGGGCTGCCCGTGCAGGGGCGCCAGGTCCTCGTCGGAGGCGGCATAGTCCGCGTCCTTGAATCCCAGGGTCTGGGCGCGCTGGAGCAGGCGCACCGCGTCCGTCGCATTGCCCGCCCGGGCGAAGGCGCACGCCGCGTCGTAGGCGATGCCCGGGTCCTTCGCGTGCTGCAGCGCGGCCTCGCCCACCGCCGCGGCCTCCGAATAGGCGCCCCGGATGAAGAGCGCCCGCTCCGCGCACCGGAACGCGGCCGCCGGGTCCACGCCGGGCAGCCGCAGCGCCTCCTGCACCTGACCCAGGCGGATGAGCGCGCCCGCGTACTCGTGCATCACGGTGCGGTCCTGCGACTCGCCCCACGCCTGCTTCCAGTAGCCCACCGCCCGGGCGTCGTCGCCCACCAGCGAGAAGGCCGCCGCCACCGCGTGCATCTCCACCGGCTGGCCCTGCACCTGGGAGAAGTGGTCCAGCGCGGGCCGCCCCTGGCCCTGCTTCAGTGCCACCCAGCCCAACAGGTAGTGCGTCCGGCTGGTGAGGCTCGCGGACAGCCCCTCCCCCTCCAGCAGCTTCTGGCCCAGCCGCCACGCGTCGTCCAGCCGGTCCTCGCGCAGGGCCTGCTGGGCCTCGCGCAGCCCCTGGGCCCTGGGGCCTTCGGCCTCCTTGTCCTCGCTGCGCGCCCGCATCACGTCCGCCAGCACGCGGAACGCCTGGAAGCCGAACATGGCGAAGAGGACGCCCATGAACAGGGCCCCGCTCTTGATGCTGAGCAGCACCACGCCCACGCACAGGCCCAGGGCCAGCACGTGGGACACGATGAAGCCCCTCCGGCCGAACATCCGCGTGGCGAGCGCCGTGCTGATGTGGCCGCCATCCAACGGGGGCACGGGCAGCAGGTTCAGCACCGCCCACACCATGTTGGCGAAGAAGAAGTTGTTCAGGAAGAAGTCCGCCATCTCCGAGCGGCCCCGCACCTGCATCAGCACCAACCAGCACAGGACGCCCAGCGTCAGCCCGGCCAGCGGGCCCGCGAAGCTGCTGACCACGTCCTTGTGCCAGGGCAGGGGAGAATCCGTGTTGGGCCGGGTGACGCCGCCCATGAAGACCAGGTCCACGCTCGGCTGGTAGCCGAAGAAGCGGAAGGCCACCGCGTGCCCCAGCTCATGAACGAGCACGGACACGAAGACGATGAACATCCACGACAGCACGTAGGCCGCCACCGCGCCCGCGTAGCCCGCCGAGTCCGGGTCGGTCAGCCGGTCCCCCAGCCACCCTGCGCTCGAACTCCTGCCCGGCACCGGCAGGGAGTTGTAGGCGAGCACCGCGGAGAACAGCAGGTGACTCATGTGGACGTGGACGGGGACGCTCCCGAGCCTGAAACGGAACATGGGGAGGGACCTTAATCGTTGACCCCCACCCGCGCAGGGCCGTTCTGCCCCTCGGGCGTGCTTCTGTTCCCGCCCCGTCAGGGTCCAAAGGTCTATAGGGTGTCGCCGCCATGCTGAAGCTGGGTCCCTACACGCTCCCCAACCCCTACATCCTCGCGCCCATGGCGGGCGTGAGCGAGCGCCCCTTCCGCGTCATCGCGTTCCGGCTGGGCGCCGCCCTGTGCCCCACGGAGCTCGTCAGCGCCCAGGGCCTGATGCGCCAGAACCAGCGCACGCTCAAGTACCTGCGCTACGACGCCCAGGTGGAGAAGCCCTATTCGCTCCAGATTTTCGGAGGCGAACCGGAGGCCATGGCGCTGGCGGCCCAGGTGGGCAGGGACGCGGGCGCGCAGATCATCGACATCAACATGGGCTGCCCGGTGAAGAAGGTGGTGCGCAACGGCGCCGGCAGCGGTCTCTTGTGCGACGTGCCCCGAGCCGCCGCCGTCGTCCGGGCCATCCGCGACGCCACGGGCCTGCCCGTCACCTGCAAAATACGCTCGGGCTGGGACGCCCAGAGCCTCAACTACCTCCAGATGGCGGAGTCCCTCCAGGAAGCGGGCTGCGCCGGGCTCGCCATCCACGCGCGCACCCGGGCCCAGGGCTACTCGGGCCAGGCGGACTGGTCCCACATCGCGTCCCTGAAGCGCCACTTCCCGGAGCTGCCCATCATGGG
This sequence comes from Corallococcus terminator, assembly GCF_003611635.1. GTDB lineage: Bacteria > Myxococcota > Myxococcia > Myxococcales > Myxococcaceae > Corallococcus > Corallococcus terminator. The sequence continues at coordinate 13,502 of NZ_RAVZ01000161.1, forward strand.
CAACGGGGACGTGAAGACGGTGGCGGACGCCCACCGGATGCTGGACGCCACCGGCTGCGACTTCGTGATGATTGGCCGTGGGGCCCTGGGCAACCCGTGGCTCTTCCGGGAGCTGACCGGCGGACCTCCGGCGACCCCCGAGGAGCGCTGCGAACTGGTGCTGGAGCACGCCCAGGCCCACGCGGAGTTCTTCGGGGACCCCGTGGGCGCGGTGCGCTCCTTCCGCCGGCACCTGGCGTGGTACGCGCACGGCCTCAAGGGCGCGGCGCACTTCCGCTCGGAGGTGAACCAGCTCGACTCGCCCCAGGCGGTGGAGGACAGCGTCCGGCGCTTCTTCGCGGGCGCGGACACCGACCCCTCGGCTCCTCTGGAGGAGCCGGAGGTGGACTACCGGGCCGCGCTGGGCTGAGCGTCCCCAAAGCCCCCGCCGATGCCGGCTTCGGAAGGCGGCACCAGCACGCGCCCGGTGGCCACGGCGCGGAAGTAGTCGCAGGCCGGGGTGGGGCGGCGCTCCAGCGTGTCGAAGTCGACGTGGTACAGGCCGAAGCGCGGGCCCCAGCCCTCCAGCCACTCGAAGTTGTCCAGCAGGCTCCAATAGAGGTAGCCCTGGATGTCCACCCCGGAGGCGCGCGCCTCCAGCACCTGCTTCAGGTGCGCGTGGAGATATTCCGGCCGGACGGTGCCCTTCCTGTCGTCGATGCCGTTCTCCGTCACCCACACCGGCTTGCCGTAGCGCTTCACCTCCTGGAGGAGCTGACCGAAGCCCTCCGGGCGCTGCTCCCAGCCGATGTCGGTGAGCCCGCGCTTGTCCGGGTCCCGGTACTTGAAGTCCATGAAGGGCGGGCGCGGCATGAAGCGCAGGTGGGCGCGCGTGTAGTAGTTGACGCCTACGAACTCCACCGAGTCGCGCGCCTCCGGGATGCGCACGTCCGTGGACGCGACGCCGGGCATGAAGACGCGCAGGTGGCCCGAGGACAGCGCCTCGTGGAACGCGTGGTTGTAGGCCGGGGCCGCCAGCCTCACCAGCGAGCGGTCCAGCGGATGCCACCAGCGGTCCGGCGCGAACGACAGCATGTTCTGGGAGATGCCCAGCTCCACCCGGCCCAGGCGCTGACCCAGCTCCTCGCGTGCGATGGCGTGCGCGCGCACCAGGTTCTCCAGCGCCGCCATCGTCTTCGCCCCGTCGGTGATGCCCGGCGGCATCAGGCCCTGGAGGTAGCCGCCCAACAAAAGCACCATCGGTTCGTTGAAGGAGATGACGAGCGCGTCCAACCCCTCCAACAAGGGCGCGCAACGGCGCACGTACTGGCGGAAGGCCTCCAGGCTCTCCGGAAGGTGCCAGGGCGTGGCCGCGTGGAACCACGTGGGGTGGGTGAAGTGATGGAGCGTCACCACCGGCCGCAGCCCATGCGCACGCAGGCGCAGGAGCCGCTCGCGGTACGCCTCCAGCGCCTGACCGTCGAACCGGCCGCGCTCGGGCTCGATGCGCGCCCACTCCAGCGACAGGCGGAAGGCCGTGGCCCCCACGGCCTTCGCCAGGGCGTAGTCCTCCTCGTACCGGTTCCAGTGGTCCACCGCCCGGCCGCAGCGGACGTGGGGCTCCTTCAACTTCCCCTCCCGTTCCCACTGGGACCAGTCGTTCTCGATGCCGCCCTCCACCTGGTACGCGGACGTGGCGACGCCGAAGGTGAAGGACGCGGGGAAGGTCAGTGGGGCGGTGCGCATGCGGGCGCGCACCGTAGGCCGACGCTTCAACGACGGGAAGCGACGCGAGGACCGCGCGCGGATGCGCGGCAGCGGACACTCAGGCTCGCGGCCCGGACCCTCGGAATGCGTCCGGAGCCGGAAATTGGCCTCCGCAAGCGACGCGCTCCACACCCCGAAGTGACCGCCACGAACGGTTGGAAGCGCCCGACGCCTAGAAATCGGCCTCGCCGCGCACTGCAATACATCACCATGCGTTGACACACTGGCATGTCGCCCGTACCATTCATTTCAAGCACTCACGTTCAGTCCAAAGTGGGTGCAGGGCTCGCGTCACCGCGGGCCTCAACCTGAACGGAGGATTCCGATGGCCGCGAAGAAGAAGACCGCGAAGAAGGCGCCCGCGAAGAAGGCGACGGCGAAGAAGACCGCGACGAAGAAGACGGCCCGCAAGACGGCCGCTGCTCCTCGCAAGGCGGCCAAGAAGGCCACCGCGAAGAAGACCACCGCGAAGAAGGCGGCCAAGCGGGCTCCCGCGAAGCGCAAGAGCGCCAAGACGGCGCCTCCCGCGCCCGAGGCTCCGCAGTCCTGAAGTTTCGTGTCATGACGGACGTCTGTTGACGTCCAATGAGCGGCTCGGCGAAACCCGCCGGGCCGTTTTTCTTTTTGCGGGCTGGGGTTCCCCCCTCCGCCCCTTGGGGAGGGGCCATGTCGCTGCGTCCGGTGGAGTTCGAAGAGGTCGTGGCGGAGATGGCGTCCCGGCTGGTGGGCGCGGTGGCCCAGAAGGCGTGGTGCCCACTGCCCCGCCTGGCCTACGTGGAGCTGCGCGTTCCGGGCCGCTCGGTGGTCCTGTGCCTGTGCTCGGAAGGGGAGCTGTCGCGCCTGTCCGTCGCGGAGGACCGCTTCCCCACGCCGGGCGAACCCGCCCCCTTCCAGCGCTGGCTGCGCCAGGAGCTCACCGGCTTCAAGCTCCAGGGCGCGCGCTACCTGGAGCCAAACCGCACGGTGGTGCTGGAGTTTGATCGCGAGGGCGTGCGCCGCCGGCTGGTGCTGGAGCTGGGCTCCCCCGGGGGGCTGCTGCTGCTGAGCGACAACAACCGGGTGCTGATGCTCTCCGGAGAAGGCTTCGGCTCCCGGCGCAACCTCTATGCGGGCGCCGCCTGGACGCCGCCGGAGCCCGTGTCGGACGAAGCGCTGACGAAGGGCCGCGCGCAGCCCTCGCGCCTGGAGCCGCAGGAAGGGGACCTCCTTCCGAAGTTGCAGGCCGCTGAACGGGTGCTCGGGCAGAAGGACCGCACCAGCCGCGCGGACACCATCCGCCGCCGGCTCGCGCAGCCGTACCGCGCCCGGCTGAAGCGCTCCTCCCGGACGCTGGAGAAGGTGCGCGCGGAGGCGGGCCGAGGCCCGGAGGCGGAGAAGCACCGCGAGGTGGGCGAGCTGCTCGCGCAGAACCTGCACCGGCTCAAGCGGGGCGCTTCCGAGGTGACGCTCACCTCCTATACGGAGTCCGGCGTGGAGGAGGTCCAGGTGAAGCTGGACCCGAAGCGCACCCCCAAGGAGGAGACGGACTGGCACTTCCACCAGTACCGGCGCCTGCTGCGCGGCGTGGAGACGGCGCGCCACCGCGAGGCGGAGCTGTCGCGGGAGGTGGCGCACGCGCAGGTGGCGCTCCAGCAGATTGAGGCGATGGACGGCGCCGCGCTGCTCGCGCAGGTGGAGGTCCTCCAGGTGACCCAGGGGGAGGAGGGCCCGAAGGAGGGGCTGCCCTTCAAGGAGTACGTGGGCCACGACGGCGCGCGCATCTGGGTGGGGCGGGGCGCGGAGGACAACGACGCGCTCACCTTCAAGGTGGCGAGGCCCTGGCACATCTGGCTCCACGCCCGGGGCCTGCCGGGCAGCCACGTGGTGGTGCCGCTGGAGAAGAATGGGGAGGTGGCGCAGGAGGTGCTGCTGGACGCGGCGCACCTGGCGCTGCACCACTCGGGGGCGAAGGGCGAACCGCGCGGCGAGGTCAGCTACATGCCGGTGAAGTTCGTGCGCAAGCAGAAGGGCGCTTCACCCGGGCAGGTGACGTACGCGAGGGAGAAGACCTTCGTGGTGCGCATGGAGCCGGAGCGGCTGGAGCGGCTGCTCAAGTCCCGCCACGGTGAGCAGCCCCCGGTGCCCTGAAGGACGAGCCCCGCGTTTCCGAGCATACGAAGCCCGCGGAAGCACGCGGGGCGCGCCAGGGGTGGCTTCGACCCGAGGTGTCATGCGCTGCGTGTGGGCGTGGTCGACGGGCAGACGGGCGTCCAACCCCCGGCCTTGAGTCCGGGGAAGTGCCGGGTACGATGCCTCCCGCGTGACGCCCGAAGCCTTCCGCCAGATGTCCCTGTTCCCGCGTGGCTCGACCGCGGAACGCGCCGCCGTTCCCGCCTCACGTGCGTCCGAAGGTCCCGCGCCCCTGCCGCCGCGCAACCGCATTGCGGAAGAAGCGCCGCGCGTCCTGACCTCGACGACGACGCGCGAGGAGCTGTGGTCGCGCGCGGAGTCGCTCGCGTGGCGCCTGAGCGCGAACCTGGGGATGCCGGTGCGGCTCGCGGTGACGGACAACCGCTCCACCATGGTGTCCTTCCGCCGGGGCTCGCAGGTGCTCCAGTTGCGGCTGCACCACATGTTCCTGGAGGCGCCGGAGTCGGTGGTGCGCGCGGTGGCGGACTACGCGGGCCGGGGACACCGCAACGCGGGCCAGCTCCTGGACGAGTACATCCGGGGCCAGCAGCCGCTCATCCGCCAGCTGCGCCGGGAATCGGACGCGGAGCTCAATCCGCTCGGTCGCTGCTTCGACCTGCGGGCGCTCTACAACGGCGTCAACGAGATCTACTTCCAGAACGGCATCCAGGCGCGCATCGGCTGGGGCCGCATGCCTCCGCGTCGCCGGCGCAAGTCCATCCGCCTGGGCGTCTATGACCACCAGACGCGGGAGATTCGCATCCACCCCGCGCTCGACAGGCCGGAGGTGCCCGCCTTCTTCGTGGAGTTCATCGTCTTCCACGAGATGCTCCACCAGCTCTTCCCCAGCAGCGGCCGGATGGGCAGGCGCGTGCATCATCCGCGTGCCTTCCGCGAGCGTGAGCGGACGTACCCGCACTACGGCGCCGCGCTGCGTTGGGAGCGCGAAAATCTGGGCACGCTGCTGCGCGGTTGAACTCCCGCCGAGCGGCCTGGACATTTACTGGTTTACCTGACCGAGCACGTCTTGTGCGTGCTTGACCGAAACGCGGTGGGGCCGGATGTTCGCGCACCTATGCGACGAGCAAAGATTGTCTGCACCCTCGGTCCCGCCAGTCAGACCCCGGAGATGTTGGAGGCGCTGCTGGAGTCCGGCATGGACGTGGCCCGGCTCAACTTCTCCCACGGCAGCCACGAGCAGCATCAGGCGAACATCGACATGCTGCGCGCGGCCTCGCTGAAGGTCCGCAAGGCGGTGGGCATCCTCGGCGACCTGCAGGGTCCGAAGATTCGCACCGGCCGCTTCGTCACGGGCAGCACGGAGCTGAAGCACGGCGCCACCTTCCACATCACCACCGACGAAACGGTGAAGGGCACGGATGAAATCGTGTCCACCACGTACCCGCACCTGGCGGCGGACGTGAACCCGGGCGACCGCATCCTCCTGGACGACGGCCTCCTGGAGCTGCGCGTCGTGGAGACGGACAAGAAGCAGCTCATCAAGACGGAAGTCATCCACGGCGGCACGCTGAAGAACAACAAGGGCATCAACCTGCCCGGCGTGGCGGTGCGCGCGGACGCGCTCACCCCGAAGGACCGCGAGGACCTCATCTTCGGCCTCAAGGCGGGCGTGGACTACATCGCGCTGTCCTTCGTGCGCCAGCCGTCGGACCTGGACGCGGCCCGGCAGGCGATGGCGGAGGTGGGCCGCACGGTGCCCATCATCTCCAAGCTGGAGAAGCCGGAGGCCATCGCGCGCCTGGACGCCATCCTCGACAAGACGGACGGCGTGATGGTGGCCCGAGGCGACCTGGGCGTGGAGATTCCCCCGGAAGAAGTGCCGGCCGTCCAGAAGGACATCATCCGGCGCTCCAACCTGCGCGGCCTGCCCGTCATCGTGGCCACGCAGATGCTCAACTCGATGATCGACAACCCGCGTCCCACGCGCGCGGAGGCCAGCGACGTGGCCAACGCCGTGTATGACGGCGCGGACGCGCTGATGCTCTCGGGCGAGACGGCGAGCGGCAAGTTCCCCGTGGACTCCGTCCAGATGATGGAGCGCATCATCCTGGCGGCCGAGTCCTCCGTGCGCGCGCAGTACCTGCCGCGCAGCATCGAAGCGCCGCTGGGCCTGCCCCTGCACTTCCCGGACGTCATCGCGCGCGTGGCGTGCGAGGCGGCGAAGTCGAGCGGTGCCACGCTCATCGCGGCCTTCACCCTGTCGGGCGTGACGGCGCGGCTCCTGGCGCACTACCGGCCCACGGTGCCGATTGTCGCCTTCAGCCCGAACCAGGAAGTGCGCCGCCGCCTGTCGCTGCTCTGGGGCGTGGTGCCGCGCGTGCTGGAGCCCATCCAGGAGACGGAGACCATGCTCCGCCGCGTGGAGGAGGAGCTGGTGTCCCGAGGCCTCGCGCGCCGGGGTGACCGCATCGTGGTGGTATTCGGAGCGCCGGTGGGACAGCCGGGGAAGATCAACAGCCTCCGGCTGCACACCATCAGCGCCTGAGTCTGGCTTCTACGCCGGGCGCTTCTTGAGCGCCCGGCGGGGAATCTCCGCACCGACGAAGATGGTGAAGAGCTCCGCGTCCAACTGACCGGAGCCCGCCTCCTTCTTGAGGATGTCGAGCGCGAGCGTGTGCGGCACGGCCTTCTTGTAGGGCCGGTCGCTCGCGGTGAGCGCGTCGTAGATGTCGCAGATGGACATCATCCGGGACTGCACGGGGATGGTCGTGTCCGGGATGGCGCGTGGATAGCCCGTGCCGTCCAGCTTCTCATGGTGCGCATAGGCGATCTCTGGCACGCGGCGCAGGGCGCGCGTCCACGGAATCTGCGACAGGAAGCGGTACGTGTGGTCGACGTGGCTCTCGATTTCGCGGCGCTCCTCCGGTGAGAGGGTGCCGCGGGTGATGGAGAGGGATTGGATCTCCGTGGGCAACAGCAGCGGTTGCCCATGGTCATGCGCGTCGGTGAACGTGAGCTTGCCCAACTCCAGCAGGCGCTCGAAGTTGCCCTGAGCGAGCACCGTGGGCTTGTTGCAGGTGAGCAGGAACCCCATCACCTCATCCAATTGGGCCAGCTCGGTGGCGAGCCGCGCGTCCTCTTCCTGATGGATGGCGGGCAGGGCGTTCAGGCCGCGCGCTTCCACGGAGGCGAGCCGGCGGCGGGAGCTCTGGAGCTGCAAGTCCTTGCGAGCGAGCTGGAAGCGGGCGCGCAGGCTGTCCAGCTCATGCGGGTAGAGCTTCTCCGCCTTGACGAGCACGTTCTCGCGCACGCCCACCTTGCCGAAGTCGTGCAGGAGCGAGGCGTATCTCAGCTCCTGCAGCTCCACGGGGGAGAAGCGCACCTGGGCATAGGGGCCGGTGGTGTGGTGCTCCAGCGCCTGGGCCAGGGACACGGTGAGGTCGGCGACGCGGCCGGAGTGACCCGCGGTGGTGGGGTCGCGCGCTTCGATGGCGACGACGGACGCGGAGACGAAGCCCTCGAAGAGGCGGTTGATCTCCTCGTGGAGGAGGGCGTTTTCAATGGCGCCGGCGGCCTGGGCGCCCAGGGCGAGGAGCAATTCCTCGTCCTCGGCGTCGAAGACAATCCCGCCGCGCTTGTTGAGGGCCTGGATGACGCCGGTGACGTCCCCGTTCGCGTCGCGCATGGGGACGCAGAGGATGGTGTGCGTGCGGTAGCCGCTGGAGATGTCGAAGCTGCTGTTGAAGCGCGCGTCGGCGTAGGCGTCCGGGATGTTGATGACGGCGCCCGTCTGCGCGACCTGGCCGGCGATGCCGCTGCCCATGGGCAGGCGGATTTCATTCTTGGAGCCCTGGGCGACCTTGCTCCACAGCTCCTCGCGCTCGCGGTCCAGGATGAAGAGCGAGCAGCGGTCCGACTCCACGACCTTGCTGGCCTCATAGAGGATGAGGGGCAGGAGCAGGTCGAGGTCCCGTTCGGCGCTCATCGCCTTGGCGACATCCAGGATGGAGGTCAGCTTGGCGAGCCGGCGAGACAGGTTGGGGGAGGCGGGCACGGACTGGGGAAGCACCGAGGCGGGCTCCGTGGGATGCGGCGGACCGCCGCGTTGCGCCCCAGGTTGTAGCACGCACGGTGTGGTGGCCGCCCGGCCCCCCCAC
>NZ_RAVZ01000162.1 GCF_003611635.1 Corallococcus terminator
GGGTGGGGCCGCGACGGGCGCGGTCGGGACTTCCACCTCCGGAGACTTCACGGGGTTCGGAGCGCTCGCAGGCGCTGCCACCACGAAGGGGGCGGGCGGCATCGGCAGCCGCTGCGAAAGTTCCGGCGGCGCTTCCGGCACCCGGGTCAATGCCCAGAGGCCCGTTACCAGCAGCACCAGCGCCGCGACTCCCGCCGCCACCAACGGGGCCCTGCGTCGGCGTTCCATCAGCAGGGCCGCGAGCCGCCAGGGAAGCGGCGAGGACGGCGACGTCGGCGCTTCCACCTCCGGCCGAGTGGCCATAAGGGCCGCGAGCCGTCCGGGGCGCGGCGAGGACGGCGACGTCGAGGCTTCCACCTCCGGCCTCGTGGACGTGGGCGTCGTCCGCGACAGCCCCCGCAACTGCTCGCGCACCGCTTCAGCGGAGGCCGGCCGCCGCGCGGGGTCCTTCTCCATCAACTGGAGCACCAGCGCATCGAGCTGGGGTGGAAGGCCCTTCACCTTCGATGAGGGACGGGGCGCGGGCTGCTCCACGTGCGCGAACATCACCTGCACGTTCTCGCCCTGGAAGGGCTTCTCTCCGGTCAGCATCTGGAACGCGAGGACGCCCAGCGCGTACAGATCCGTCGCCGGGCCAATCACACCGCCTCGGATCTGCTCCGGGGCCATGAAGTCCGGCGTGCCCAGCACGGCGCCATCCGCCAGCGTCAGCCCTTCGCGCGACTGCAACACCTTGGCGATGCCGAAGTCCACGAGCTTGAGCGTGGGCGCGGCGTCTGGCACCTCCACCACGAACACATTCGCTGGCTTCAAATCTCGGTGCACCACGCCCGCCCGGTGCGCCGCCCCCAGCGCGGACGCCATCTGATCCAACATCCAGACCGTCGTCCCGACGTCCAGCCGCCCCTGCGCGCGCATCACGTCCGACAGCGGCTGGCCTCGCAGCAGCTCCATCACGATGTACGGACGCCCGTCGGCGAGCCTCCCGAAGTTGAAGATGTCCAGGATGCCCGGGTGCCGGATGGCGTTCACCGTTCGCGCCTCCACCAGCAGCCGCTGCTCCTGCTCCGGTGACATCAGCTCCGCGCGCAGCACCTTGACCGCGGCCTGCTTGCCGATGAGCGGATGCACCGCCCGGTACACCACGCCCATCCCGCCCGCGCCGATGCGCTCCTCGATGACGAACTCGCCCATCTGCGTCGACACCAGCGGATCCTCCGCCAGCGGTGTCGGCAGCTCCGGCTCGGTCCTCGTGCGATGCGGGCCGGTGTCTGGAACTCTTCGAGTTTTCATTGAATGTCCGGTTATCCGGTGAGGATAACGCGGCGGAGGAGGCTCCTTGCGAGTCCCGGGGGCACGCCGCGAGGTCGCTCGTCTGCTTGCCGACTCCGTGGTGCGCGAGCGTTCAATGACGCGGTCCTTTTCCTGCGGTTCCCCTCCGAAACTGAACGGTGGCATGCACTGCGGGGTTTCCCGGGTGCTGGAGGCCCTGCCCGCCCTGATCCGCGCGCTGTTCAGGAAATCCCCGGATCCACCGCGAGAATGAGCGACCTGCCGGGAAGGTGGGCCTCAAGGAAACGGGGGGGACCCGTTGTAGAGTCGGGGTCGTCCATTCAACAGGACGCTCCCGGGTCGTGCTCCTGATCCCTGCTCCTGGGGATCGCACCCGGAGGGGGAACATGGCACCTGCATACGACGCCCTGGTCATTGGCACCGGGTTTGGCGGAGCGGTCGCGGCCTGCCGGCTCGCGCAGGCGGGCCTGTCCGTGTGTGTGCTCGAACGCGGCCTGCGCTACCCGAAGGGCAGCTTCCCGCGCGACTTCGAGGACCCCACCAACGGCTGGCTGTGGCAGCACCGTCAGGGCCTCTTCGACATCAAGCTGCTCAAGGGGATGAGCATCGTGCAGTCCGCGGGGTACGGCGGCGGCTCGCTCATCTACGCCAACGTGCACCTGCGGCCTCCGGCGGAGGTGTTCGCGTCGGGGTGGCCGGAGGGCTACAGCCGCGAGACGCTGGATCCGTACTACGACCTGGTCGCGCACATGATGGACGTGCAGCCCATCACCGCCTCCGCGCGTGGACTGCCGCCGAAGACGAAGCGGATGCACGAGGTGGCGAAGAAGCTGGGCCGTGAAGCCCAGTTCTTCCACCCGAACCTGGCCGTGCGCTTCGCCCCCGCGGGCGAGCCGATGCCCAACAAGTTCGGCGTGATGCAGGAAGGCTGCAACTACTGCGGCGAGTGCGACATCGGCTGCAACGTCCGCGCGAAGAACACGCTCGACCTGAACTACCTGGCCGTTGCGGAACAGCAGGGCGCGGAGGTGTCCACGCAGGCGGAGGTGACGCGCATCGAGCCCCTGTCGCCGGGCTACCGCGTCACGTACACCGACCACGCGGCCGCTGGCATGCAACGCACCGTGGATGCCCGCCGCGTGTTCCTGTGCGCGGGCGCGGTGAACACCACGGAGTTGCTGCTGCGCAACCGCGACGTCCTGGGCACGCTGCCGGATTTGAGCGCGCGGCTGGGCTCGCGCTATTCGGCCAACGGGGACTTCCTCGCCTTCGCCTTCGACACGAAGGAGGCGTGGGACCCCGCCGTGGGCCCCACCATCACCACCGGCATGGTGGTGGAGGAGGGCACGGGCAAGGACAAGACCTGGTTCCTGTTCCAGGAGGGCGGCCACCCGGTGCAGGCGGCGGGGTTGATGCTCGCCATGGATCCGGACCGCGCGCTCAGCCTGCCGGCGGACCTGTTGCAGCGCGAGTTGGTGAAGGTGCTGCGCACGCGCTCGAAGGAGATGGCCTCCATCGAGAACGAGCGCGGCCGCTTCCAGGCGGTGTTCCTGGCCATGGGCCGGGACAAGGCCAACGGCCGGCTGTCGCTGTCGCCCGTCACGCGCGAATTGCAGGTGCAGTGGGACGTGCCCGCGAACCTGCCGCTGTACCGCACGCAGGAGCAGTTGTGCGAGGACGTGGCCCGGGCCCTGGGCTCGCGCGCCGCGTACAACCCGCTGTGGGAGCGGCTGCACCTGCCGGTGTCCGTGCACAACCTGGGCGGCTGCGCGATGGCGGAGGAGCCCGCGTACGGGGTCCTGGATCCTGAAGGCCAGGTGCACGGCTATCCCGGCCTGTATGTCTTCGACGGCGCGGCGCTGCCGGTGGGCATCGGCGTGAATCCGTCCTCCAGCATCGCGGCCGTGGCCGAGCGCAACGTGGAGCGCGCCATCCGCAAGGTGAAGAACGCGCCGGGCTGGGTGGCGCCGGAGCGGGGGCCCGCCAAGCCCGTGTTCGCCGACCCGTCGGCGTCCATGCGCGTGGGCATGCGGATGATGCCGGTGGTGGAGGCGCCGCACACGCCCGTGATGCCCGGGACGGATCCGCTGGGCTCGGTGGTGATTCCTCCTGGCGGCACGGTGGCCTCACCCACGCCGGTGGTGGGGCTGCGCTTCACGGAGCGGATGAAGGGCTACCTGCACCCGAACCACGTGCCCGCGGACGACTTCGCCGGGGCGGCGCGGGCGGGGCAGCGCGAGGGGGATGTGGCGGAGTTCGTCGTCACCATCACGCTGCCCAACCTGGACCGCTTCCTCGCGCAGGAGTCGCACGGCGGCATCGCGCAGGGCACGCTCCACGTGAAGGGCCTCACGCCTCCGGGGGGCGCGGCGGTGGAGCACGGCGTGTTCAACCTCTTCGTGGACACGGAGCGCTTCTACGAGCGGCGCATGCTGTACCTCCTGCCCTTCACCGGCGTGGACGGCCAGCCGTACCTCCTGGATGGCTACAAGGAGGTCAGTGACAACGCGGGCTTCGACGTGTGGAGCGACACGTCCACGCTCTATTCGGTGGTGCGCAAGGGGCACGAGCGCTCCGGGCCCGTGGTGTCCACCGGCATCATCCGCCTGCACCTGCCGGACTTCCTCCAGCAGCTCACGACGTTCTCGGTGCTGGGCACGTCGTCTCCGCTGAAGCAGGCGGATGCGATCCGGCGTTTTGGCGGCATGTTCATGGGGACGCTCTGGGACGTCTTCGCTCGCGCGAAGTTCGACTAGGGAGGACGGCACAGCGTGGGGATGGCGATGCGATACGACGTGGTGGTGGTGGGCTCCGGCTTCGGGGGTTCCATCACCGCGCTCAGGCTCGCGCAGGCGGGCAGGTCCGTGGCGGTGCTGGAGCGCGGGCGGCGCTATGCCCCCGGACAGTTCCCCCGCGACGTCACGCGCGCGGACGAGCTCCTCTGGCGCCAGCCGTCCCGGCCCCAGGCGAAGGGCCTCTTCGACGTGCGCTTCCTGTCCGGCATCGGCACGGTGACGGCGGCGGGCGTGGGCGGCGGTTCGCTCATCTACGCGAACGTGCACGTGCGGCCGGACCCCATCGTCTTCGACCACCCGCGCTGGCCCCGGGGCTTCAGCCGCGAGGCCCTGGACCCCTACTACGACAAGGTGGCGCGCGAGCTGGACGTGAAGCCGTTCCCCGCGTCCATCCCCCTGCGCAAACGCGACCTGTTCCAGCAGGCGGCCCGGCGCATGGGCCGGCAGACGTTTGATCCAACGGAGGCCGTGTCCTGGACGGAGCCCTCCGCGCCGGGACGCAAGGCGTGCCAGTTGTGCGCGGAGTGCGAGTTCGGCTGCCAGCACGGCGCGAAGAACACGTTGGATCTCACCTACCTGGCGCGCGCGGAGAAGCTGGGCGCCACGGTGTGGCCGGGCCTGTCCGTGTCCCACGTGCAGCGCGTGGCGGGCGGCTACCGGGTGCACTACCGGGACCTCGCCACCGGGGAGAAGGCGTCCGTGGAGGGAACCCGCGTGGTGCTGTCCGCGGGGGCGCTGGGCACGGTGGAGATACTGCTGCGCAGCCGCGACCGGGCCCGCACGCTGCCGCTCCTGAGCGACCGGCTGGGGTACGGGTACTCCGGCAACGGTGACTTCCTGGGCTCGATGCAGGGCAGCCGCGAGGAGATCCTCCCGTGGGTGGGCCCGGACGTGGCCACGGTGATGAAGTTCTTCGACGCGGCCCCGCGCTTCACGATGGTGACGGCCACCTTCAACAAGCCGGCGACGGCGGTGCTCGCGGGCATGGGCCAGCCGGTGCTGGGGCCGCTGGGCGGGGTCGCGGCGCCTTTGTGGCCGAAGCTGGGGCCGCTCTTGCATGGGGCGTTCGCGAAGGGCCTCTTCAACAAGCCCCTGATGAACACGGTGGATCCGGCGCGCACGAGCAACCTGTTCGCCATTGGCCAGGACAACGCCAACGGGCGCATGGGCCTCAAGGGCGACCGCCTGGACATCGAGTGGGACTACGCGGGCGAGAACGCGGAGCTGGTGTCCCGGATGATGGACGCGATGCGGGAGCTGGCGTCGCAGTACGGCGCGACGTTCGCGCCGCTCGTGACGTGGGAGCTGTTCCGCCGGCCCTTCACGGTGCACTCGCTGGGCGGAGCGCATCTGGCGGAGTCGCCGGACCGCGGCGTCGTTTCGAAGGAGGGGGAAGTGTTCAACTACCCAGGCCTGTTCGTGGCGGATGGCTCCGTCATCCCCACGTCGATTGGTTTCCATCCGGTGATGACCATCAGCGCGGTGTCCGAGCGCATCGCGGAGGCGGTGGCCCATGGCTTTTGAACGTCGAGGTGGCGCGGCGGTGTTGCGCGTGGTGTCCGAGTACGGGACGCGGGACGGACTTCCGGTGGCGGAGAAGTATGACTTCCTCGCCGGGGACGGCGTCCCGCTGCGGCTCACGCGCTACGCGGGGGGCACGAAGGGGCCGGTGCTGCTGGTGCACGGCGCGGGCGTGTGGAGCGGCATGTTCATGCTGCCCACGCTGAAGGAGAACTTCGTCCAGTACCTGGTGCGCCACGGCTACGACACGTGGCTGCTGGACTGGCGCGCCAGCGTGCAGTTGCCCCTGCGCCAGTTCTCGTTGGACGACGCGGCGGACTACGACATGCCGGCGGCGGTGCGGCGCATGCGCGAAATCACCGGCGCGGAGTCGGTGCAGGCGGTGGTGCACTGCGCGGGGTCGGCGGCGTTCTTCATGTCGCTCGCGGCGGGACACCTGCCGGACGTGCGCAGCGTGGTGGCGTCGCAGGTGGCGCTGCACCACGACGTGCCGAAGTCCACGCGCTTCAAGGCGCTGCTGCGGGTGCCGGAGCTGCTGGACCTGGGGCTGGACTCGCTCACGTCGGATGACGCCACGAGCACGCCGCTGTTCCAGGCGGCCTTCAGCAAGGTGTCAGGTCTGCTGCGCATGGAGTGCGACAGCCCCGTGTGTCACCGGCTGTCGTTCATGTACGGGCGGCTGTACCGGCACTCCCGGCTCAACCGGGAGACGCACTCGCGGCTGGAGGAGCAGTTCGGCCGCTGCAACCTGATGACGTTCCGCCACCTGGGGCAGATGGCACGGGTCGGGCACGCGGTGCGCTACGACCACGGTCGCGTGGGCAACCTGCTGCGCTACGGGCAGGCCCGGCCCCCGGACTACCTGGACCCGGCGCCCTTCAAGCGGCCCATCACGTTCATCTCCGGCGAGAAGAACCAGACGTACCTGCCGTCGTCCACGGAGCGCACCTTCGCGTGGCTGCGCGAGGCGAACGGGGCGCGCTACTACCAGCGCCTCGTGCTGCCGGGTTGCGGCCACATCGACACCTTCATGGGCAGCACCGCCTCCGAGGACACCTACCCGGTGCTGCGCGAGGCGCTGGAGTTCCAGCCCCGCGCCTCCTGACGTCCGGACCGCGCCACCCGGTGGAGGGACGCCGGTCGGTTCGGCCTGGTGGGGAAGCAGGGCTTCGCGCCCCAGGCCGGGCGCCAGGGCATTTCCACCGCGCGGCGCGAGGGCATGGGCTCCGCGCGCGGCGGGAGGAGGGACCGGGCCTTCGAGCGGCGGGTCTTGAGGAAGGTCGGCATCGGGAACCCTCCGCGCTCGGTAGCGTCGCCTGCTCATGGTCCTTCCAACCCGCGTTCTGGAAGCAGGGGAGCAGGACGACCGCTCGACGACGATGGCGCCCCCTCTCCCGGTGCTTACCGTTGGCCCGTCGCGGGAGTTCCTTCTCGCGCCCGCCTTGTGGAGGCCCGCATGAAAGCCGTCGTGCTGAAGGACTATGGGGATGTGGACAAGCTCGCCGTGCAGGACATGCCCGAGCCGAAGGTGGGCCCGGGCGAGGTGAAGGTCCGCGTCATCGCCGCGAGCATCAACCCGGTGGACTGGAAGATCCGACGCGGTGACATGAAGGCGATGATGCCGCTGAAGCTCCCCGCCATCCTGGGCCGCGACGTGTCCGGCGAGGTCATCGAGGTGGGCACCGGCGTGGAGGCCTTCGAGCCCGGTGACCGGGTGATGGGGCTGGTGAACGCCGGCTACGCGGAGACGGTCGTCGCGCCCACGGAGGCCTGGGCGAAGGTGCCCGAGTCCATGGACCTGCGGGATGCCGCTGCCCTGCCTTTGGTGACGCTGACGGGCGTGCAACTGATTGAAGAGCAGGTGCAACCGAGCAAGGGCGAAACGCTGCTCATCACCGGCGCGTTGGGCGCGGTGGGCCGCGCGGCCATCTTCGCGGCGCGGGCGCGGGGCGTGAAGATCTGGGCCGGCGTGCGGCGCAAGCAACTGGTGGAGGCCAAGACGCTGGGCGTGGACGGTGTCGTCGCGCTCGATGATCCGAAGGACGTCGCGAAGCTGCCCACGCTGGACGCGGTGGCGGACACGGTGGGCGGTGAGGCCGTGGCCGCGGTGCTGGGCAAGGTGAAGCACGGCGGCATCGTGGGCAGCGTGGTGGGTGAGCCGAAGGGGGCCAAGGAGAAGGGCCTCACGGTGCGCACCTTCCTGTCCCACGTGGACGGGCGCCGGCTGGAGCAGTTGGGGGTGAGCGTGGCGAAGGGGGAGCTGGTCATCCCCATCAGCCGCTCGTTCCCGATGAGCGATGCGAAGGAGGCCCAGAAGCTCGCGGAGGAAGGCGGCGTGGGCAAGGTGCTGCTCATCAACTGACGGCCGGGCGGTTCAGAACGGGGCGGCGCTGGTGAACGACATGCGCCGCCCTGTCACCGGGTGCTCGAAGGAGAGGATTTCCGCGTGCAGGAACAGGCGGCTGTCGGCGTGCCCGTACAGCCGATCCCCCAGGATGGGCGCCCCCAGTCCCTGGGGGTGCGCGGCGTGGGCGCGGAGCTGGTGCGTGCGCCCGGTGCGCGGGTAGAGGGCCACGCGCGTGCGTCCAGCCTCGCGGTGGAGCACCTTCCAGTCAGTGACCGCGGGCTTGCCGTGCAGGGGGTCGACAATCTGCCGGGGGCGGTCGTTCAGGTCGACGCGCAGGGGCAGGGTGATGGGGCCCGACTCTCCGCGTACCAGCCCGTCGATGATCGCCACGTACCGTTTCTCCACGAAGCGGTGGAGGAACTGGCGCTGAAGCGAGGCGTGCGTGCGTGCATCCAGCGCCGCGAGGATCAACCCGGACGTGTCCAGATCCAACCGGTGCACGAGCAGCGGCCCCGTGGAGCGGGGATGGCGGGCGCGCAGGCGCGTGAGCACTGAATCCGCCAGCGCCGCGTCCCGGCCCGGCACCGACAACAGGCCGCAGGGCTTGTCGATGACCACCAGCCATTCGTCCTCGAAGACGATGGACAGGGCCAGCATGGGCGAGGGTGGCGGGACGAAGAGCCGGGGCGCGGAGACCTCCAGGCCCTCCAGCATGAAGGGCAGCAGGGGCCTGCACTTGTCCCGGCACGCGGGATAGAAGGCGCCCCGGATGCGGCCTCCCGAGTCAGGCGGCGTGCCCCACCAGAACTCCGCGAGCGCCACCGGCTGGAGTCCGTGCGCGAATGCATGGGCGAGCAGCTTCGCTCCCGCGCAGTCCCCCGCTCCAGAGGGCGGCTCCGCGCCGCCGTAGAGTGCGCGCAGGGGGCGTGTCTCACCCCGGGCGTTGGTGATGGCGTAGGTGTCGTGAATCTGTTTCATGAAGCCACGCGAGACGATGCTCCGCAGCCGGTCCAGGGCCTCAAGCCGGCGCTCTGCCTTCGCGCGGCGGGAGATGAGGTCGCGCCGCGCCTCCTGCTGGGCCTCTTCCCACCGCCGCTTCTCCGCCTTGTCGCCCCGGCTCTCCTGGTCGAGCGCATGCAGTGCCTCCGCTCGGACGGGGTCGGTGGGGGTCGTCGCGGCGCGGACCTCCGCGCGGCGGGCGTGTCGCTGGCGTCGTCGGTCCTCGTGTCGCTGGCGCAGGGCCTCGCGCTCCGTGGCCTCATTGGCCTGACGGGCCTCGTCGTCCGCCCGCAGGCGGAGCAGCTCCTCGGAAGTGCCCAACGCCTGGGCGCGTGCGAGCAGCGCCTTCACGGTGGTTTCGGCCACGGGCTCCACCCGGGCACGGGCCTCGCGGTCGAAGAGGGGCGGCACGAAGCCGGGGACGTCCCAGCGTCCCGCGAGCATCGCGGAGAAGGCGCGCAGCACGCCCAGGCGCCCATCCCGCTGGCGCACCACGAGCACGCCGAACATCTTCCCGCCGTCCGGTCCTTCCAGGATGTGGCTGGACAGTCCCGGGGCGATGACGCCGTCGCGCAGCGTGGCCTTCAATGACTCGGCGGCCTGGCGCGCGAGGGCGTGCGGCCCCACTGCGTCGAGGGGACTCGGGAAGGCACCGGGCACTTCTTCGGGCCGGGGGGGCGGTTCGAGGAGGGTCACGAGTGGATCCACGACGCTGTGGGCTAGCACGAAACCATACGAAGCGGCGGGGGGCCGGACGGTGCGCGCCCAGCCCCCGGCTAGACTGCCGGCCCCATGGCCACTGCCCGTCCTGTCGCTGTCGGCGTCCTGCTCCTGACCGCGCTCCTCTTCCCGGCCTGGGAGGTGGAGGCCCGCACCGCCATCGTGAAGGCGGGGGAGGGCTGGAGGCTGGAGGTGGACGGCCAGCCCTACGTGGCGAAGGGCGTCACCTTCAGTGGCTCTGGTGGCCCCGCGAACTTCGACCAGGACTGCGAACGGCTGAGCGCCCTGGGCGTGAACACGCTGCGCACCTGGGGCACCGGCGAAGAGACACCCGCGCTGCTCGACGCCGCGCACAAGCACGGCCTTCGGGTGATGGTGGGGCTGTGGCTGCGGCCGGGCCGTCCCGGCATGGAGAACGATGATGCCTTCGACTACGTCCGCGACGCGAAGGGGCGCGAGGCGCAGCTCCAGGCCACGCTGAAGCAGGTGCGTCGCTTCAAGGACCACCCGGCGGTGCTCGCCTGGGGCCTGGGCAACGAGGTCATCCTCAATTCACCGGACGATGCGTCGAAGATTGCCTATGTGCGCTTCCTGGAGAAGGTCGTCCGGGCGGTGAAGAAGGCGGATGCCGGGCACCCGGTGCTGTCGGTGGATGCGTGGACGCTCGGGGTGCCGTTCTGGGAGAAGTACGTGCCCTCGCTGGATGCCTATGGGTTGAATGTCTATGGCCGGGGCATCCATGCGCTGCCTGATGCCGTGAAACAGGCGGGGGGCCGCAAGCCGTGGTTCATCACCGAGTTCGGCGCCCAGGGGGAGTGGGAGGCGCCGAAGGACGCGCAGGGACTGAAGGTGGAACCCGGGGATGGGGAGAAGTACGACGTCATCGTGGACGGCTGGCGCAACGCGCTGGGGCCCCAGGTGCAGGCGGGCCGGTGTCTGGGGTTGTTCGTCTTCAACTACAGCGCATCGTTCGACCACACCGGTATGTGGCTGGGTTTGTTGTCGGGGAATTCCACCCGGCCGACGTGGCATGCGGTGCGGGAGGCGTACACGGGCAAGAAGCCAGAGCCCGCGCTGCCCGTGCCGGTGCGGCTGTCCGTCCGGGGCGTGGAGAAGGACGGCGCGGGCACCTGGGCGCTCGTGGACTTCGAGGTCACCGCTCCGCCAGGGACGCCGCTGGACGTGTCGTTCGCGTACAACTTCCGGAACGCGGCCACTCGCGCGGAGCGGGATGGGGTGACGGCGCTGGAGTCCCGGAAGGGGGCCGCGCCGGGTACGTGGCGCGTGCGCCTGCCGGCGGTGACGGGGGCGTTCAAGCTGTATGGGTTGGCGAAGGATGGGGCCGGGAATCTGGTGGCCGCTACGACCTCGGTCGCACCCGTGGCGGTGGTGGCGCCAGCCTCTCCGTAGGGGCCCGCACGGGCAAGGAGGCAAGCTCGTTCCAGCACGCCGTGCTCTAGGATGCGGGCCCATGCGCCTGGGTTTGTGCCTCTTCTCCCTGCTTCTTGTTTCGACGGGCTGTCGTCATGGCGCCATCCCGTCACTGCCCGCGAGTCATGGCCATCTGTCGTTGGCCATGGATGAGGTGTTGAGGGATGCCTCTCCACGGAAGGGTTCATGGGATGTCGCCGCGCTCCTCGCGGATGCGTCGGCGGACAAGCCCCCGGTCGAACTGGAGCCAGCGCAGGCCCCGGGGGTCTTCGCGGAAGCCGTCCAGCTCCTGAAGGGCACTCCCTCCCAGGAAGAGGTCCAGCGCGCCCTGGGCGACCTCTCCGCCGCCTGCGAAGCAGGCCTTCAGGCGTCCTGCTCGTTCCTGCACGAATCACTCAGTCGCCCGAAGCTCATTTCGGGGGGGCGGTTCGTTTCGCCGCACCCGCGAGCGCTGGTCGAACGGGGAATGTTCGCGCTCCTCATCTTCCGCTGTCGGTTTGATACAGACGGACGGGTCCGCGACTGCAAGGTCATCGAGGGGGGGCCAGTGGACGGCACCCAGCGTGCCCTCGATGAGCTGTATGCCTCCCTCTATCGTCCGCCGACCCTGGCGGGCCATCCGTTGAGCATCCCGTACACGTTCCACCTCCGCTTCACTCCTCCGAAGGGGGAGTTGACGCGGGAAGAGGAGCTGGCGTGGGCGCGGCAGCGGGTGTCCCAGCATCCGAAGAGCGCCTCCGCCTGGATGACCCTCGCCCAGTGGCTGGCGGTGCAGTCACCCCAGGATCGGCTGTATCCCCAGGCGGTGGCACGCGCTCATTCCCTCTCGCCCGGCTCCTGGTGGGCCGCCACGGAGGTGGCCTGGCAGCAGGTGCAATCAGGCGAGTACGCGGCGGCCCTGATCACGGTGCGTCCCTCCATGCGTCGCGAATGGGCCAATTCCTACGTGCTGGAGACGGCCGCCGCCGCGTACTTCGGGCTAGGGCAATGCCTGGAAGCGTTGAAGGTACAGGAGCGCGCGGTGGAGTTGATGCTGAAGGCGTGGCCCCAGCCGGAACAGGAGCGCTTCCAGCGGAAGGCGCAGGAGTACCGCACGGCCTGTCCCCCGGAAGCCCTTACGACGAGCACTCCGCCCGCGGAGTGAGTCGTCTCCGGAGCCGCTGCCCAATCACACGCTTCGTGTGGGAGTGTCAGACGGGAAGGGGACGCGGATAGAGTGCCGCGCCATGCGCTGGGGACTTCTCCTTCTTTCACTGCTCTCCGTTTCGACTGGCTGCAGGCACCCCGGCATTCCGATGCTGCCCGCGAGTCATGGGCACCTGTCATTGGCCATGGGGTATCACCTCTGGGGCGTCACCTCGCACAATGAAGAAGTCACGGAACAACTGTCGCTCTCTGCTCTGGGTGAAGCGCGGCTGCGACCGGACTTCGCCCTGCCCGAACTGGAGCCCACGCAGGCGCCAGGGGTCTTCGCCGAGGCCGTCCAGACGTTGAAGGGAACGCCTTCCGACGCGGAGGTCCTCCGCGCCTGGGGTGATCTCCATGCCGCGTGCGATCTGGCGCTCCAGGAGGCCTGTCGCTTCCTGGATGCCGAGTTCATCCCATCCAAGAACCTTGATGACCCCGACTTCGAATATCCCTTCGACCGGAAGCTGCTCGAGAGGGGGATCTTTCTCACGGTCGTCTTCCGCTACCGCATCGATGCGGAGGGGCGGTTGCAGGACGGCGAGTTCATCGAGTGGGGGCCACGGGAAGGAACCCGGCAAATCGCCGCGAAGTACAAGGCGGTGCGCTTCCGCCCCGCGACGCTCGCGGGACACCGGCTGGATGCGCCCACCCAGATCTTCATGCTCCTGGGGCCCATGTGGGTGACGCTGATGACCCCGGGGAAGCTGGAGTGGGCCTGGCGGCGGGCCAATTCCTTCCCCGAGAGTGGACCCGCCTGGACGAACCTCGCGATGCAGCTCGCCGTGCATGCGCCGGACGACCCCAGGTTTCCCAAGGCCCTGGAACGCGCGCATGCGCTGGCCCCCTTATCCTGGTGGGCCGCGACCGAAGTGGCATGGCAGCGCGTCCTGGCCGGGCAGTACGCGGCGGCCCTGATGGCGGTGCGTCCCGCGTGGCACCGGGAACGCCCCCATCCCTACGTGCTGGAGACCGCCGCCGCCGCGCTCTTCGGCCTGGGCTGCTGCGAGGAAGCCCTGAAGGAGCAGGAGCGTGCGATGGGATCGCTGCCAAAGGATTGGCCCCAACTGGAACAAGAGCGCTTCCGGGGCAAGCTGAAGGAATACCAGACCGCGTGTGTCGCGCCCCCCGCCGCGCCCGCTCCGCACGTCAGCGCAGGGTCGGGTCCTCGCTGATCCGCGACACCGCGCCGTGCAGGATGCCGAGCTGCCGGGGCACGCGCTCCAGCAGGGCACCCAGCACCGGGTCGTCACTGGTGCGCGGCAGGGACAGCGGCGGCAGGGGCGGGGGCTCCCGTCGCTCCTGGAGCGCGCGGGCGAGCAATTCCAGACTGTCACTGGCCCTCTGCGCGAGCTGCTGTGGCAACACCGACGTGCGTCCCTCGAACCTCCCCGTGCCCAGCGCCGTCACCGCCAGCGCGAAGCGCCTCGCGTAGGTGAGCAGCGCCATGCCGGGCTCCAGGTGCTGCGGAGGGCCCCGATATTCCGTCATCAACCGCTGGAAGGAGGACTCCGCTTCCAGCAGGGCCTGATCCAACCGGCGCCGCTCCTCGTTCACCTCCGGCTCCGTGCCGCTGCGGTGCTGGGCAAGCTGTTGCAGATACTTCCCGTCCGCGCGCAACGCGGAGGCCGCCGCGTCCGGGAACCTGCGCCGCTCCGGACTGGGCCACAGCGTCCATGACCCCAGGAGCGCGAGCGTCCCCGCGATGAGCACCCCCAGCGAGCGCTGCGACGCGACCGTCCAGTCCCCGGAGCTGAGCGTCGCCATCAACAGGTAGTCCGGCGTGAGCAGGATTTGAAACGCCCCGAAGTTCAGCGGCAGCAACGCCACGGAGATGGCCGTCAGCAGGCTGATGACCACGATCATCGTCGCGGGCGTGTGCACGGTGGTCGCGATGAGGGCCGCCAGGCTCGCGCCCACCAGCGTCCCCATCGTGCGCTGGAGCACGCGCTCCTCCGTGCTGCCCGCGTAGGGCTGGAGGATGGAGATGACCGTGAGGCTCACCCAGTGCGCGTCGCCCACCTGCAACGCTCGGGTCAGCCCCAGCGCCGCCGTCGCCACCATCCCCGTGCGCAGCGCATGCCGCAGCACCAGCGAGTCCAGGTGGAGGTTGTCGCGCAACGGCTGCCACGGTGAAACGCCAGGGGTTTCCTGCTGCCCCCCCACGGAGCCCTTGCCCCTGGCGGACACCGGGTCCCCGAAGAGCAACCCGGAGGCGGTTTCATGCGCCACCCCCGCGTACTCGCGCAGCCGGTCCAACAGCGTGGAGACGTGCGCGGACAGCGGTCCCTCCGCGCCCCGTCGCACGGGCGGCGCGGACATCCTCGCGGGCTGCCTCCGCTTCGGACGCAGCGCCAGCCGGGGCGGGGCTTGCATGCCCTCGTTGCGCTCCTGGCTCAGGGCCCGCGCCACCCACCCGGCCATGGCGGCGTACGCTTCGCACAACCGCGCCACGCGCTCCCTCGTGGCGTACAGGTGCGGGTCGCGCCCCACCACCTGCATCGCCTCCGCGAGCGCGCTGAGCAGCGCCACCATCGGCTCCGCCAGCTCCACCAACACCAGCAGGTGCTCGCCGCGACGGGACTCGTCCGGACGCCCGCGCCGCGTCGCCGCGAGCACGCCCCGGGCCCGTTCAATCGTCGGGCGGATCCCCGCATGGCGACTCAGGCCCGCGGCCCACGCTTCCGCCGTGGCCCCCTCCGTCGTCGCCGTGCCCAGCTCCTCCGCCGCGGTCTCAAGCGCCGCGTACACGCGGGCCACCGCGCGGCGCGCGGGCCGGTAGGGACGCAGGGGCCACAGGATGAGCGACAGTGTCATCGCCCACAGGCCGCCGAGCAGCAGGCCTCCTCCTCGTGCGACCGCCTCCTGGAGGGTGGTGGCGGGCGCGCCCAATGACACCACGAAGATGACGGCGAGCTGGCCTCCCACCGCCCCGGCCGTGTCGCCATAGCAGCGCGCGAAGCTGGCCGCCGTGACGCCCAGCAACAGCAGGGTGGCGTCCACCCAGTACGTCTGGCCCGCGGGTGCGGCGAGCATGCCGACCAGCGTCCCCAGCGCCGTCACCATGCCCATGATGCGCGCGCGCGAGTTGTAGGAGCCGCCCTTGTCCGCGAGCGTGACGAGCAGGCCCGTGAGGCCCGCCCACCCAGCCTGGGGAACGCCGAGCAGGAAGGCGAGGCACAGGGGCACCGACGTGGCGATGGCGGCGCGCAGACCTGCCCACAGCGCCGGTCTTCCCGGCTCCACTCGGAAGAGCGTCCGGAGGTGTCGCAGCAGTCGGTGCATGGGGTGTCAGGGGACCGGCGGGCCGTTACCCCAGAGGGTGGCCACGGAGGCCCCTCGCCACACGCGGACGCAGGCTCCACCCCTCCTGTCCGGACGGCATCGCGGGCCCGTGGCCGCAAGTTCCTCCCTCCCCATGCGCTGGACCAGGGAAGGGGGCGAGCCCTGCCTCCGACTTCGCTCTTCTGGGTGGATGCGGCCCTTCGTGCATCGCCAGGGACCGGAGCGGGGACGGATGTGGGCGCTGCGTGCGTCCGCCCCCTCTTCCATGTCGCGCGGGTGGCCGTCGCGTGTGTCGGGCCGCCTCGCGCACCAGGCCGAGGCGGTCCTGCCTGCTGCATCAGCCCGTTTCGCGGACTGGATCCGGCGCGTCCTCGCGCGCGAGCGCGGTGCCGTCCCACGGGATGTAGCGCACGCCCGGCATGGCTTCCGGCGCGTGGAACTCCAGGGCGCCCACGGTGGAGGTGAGCTTCTTCGTGGGACGCCACGCCGCGAACGGATGGGGCCGGGAGAAGAGCTCCAGTTCGCACCGGGCCACGTCGCTCTGGGCCACCATCACGTCCCAGCCCGTCGGGTCGCGGTATGCGTAGCCCACCAGCGTGCGCGGGTCACACCACGCGCGGCCCTTCATGGCCACCGTGGCGGAGGTGGCGCTGAAGGCCAGCTCTCCCTGCGCGGGCGATGTCACGCGCGTGAAGAGCATGTTGGGCATCTCATGGAACGTGTGTGCCGCGTCGCCCGTGCGCAGGTAGATGGGCGCGAGCCTCGGGTGGCCGGGCTTGCGCTGGGCGCGCACGATCATCGCCTCCAGGCGTGCGTCGGGGTCCTCGCGGAAGCGCGGGCAGTACAGCCACGTCAGCTCCTCCAGCCGCCGGGTGCCCCACAGGTGCTTCTGGAGGCCGGGCGCCCCCTTCACCTCATAGCGCTCGCCGTCCACCGTCACCGTGCCCTCGAAGGTGACGTCGTCGTGCACGTGGGCCACGCGCGTGGGCAGGGGAAGGAGCGCCGTGCCGCGCGGCTCGCGGCGCACCGGCGTGCGGCCCTCCGACGTGAAGCGCAGGTCCCACGCGATGGAGTGCTCCCCGGAGGCCACCTGGCCGTGGCACTTGCCGGGAGAGAACTCCGAGTCTCCGATGCGCACCCCCGACGGCGACAGCGCGCTGAAGGCCGTGGCGGGGTGGATGGACTTGAGCGCCACCGCGGGCCGCGTGGATGACGCGCAGTCGAACGCCGCGGCCCACATCGTCGCGCGCGGCTCTCCGGGCGAACCCGGTGCCGGTGTGAACAAGGTGTAGCGCAACCACCAGGCGCGATCTCCGCCAGGGTCGAGCACCACCAGGAACCAGATTTCGAAGAACCCCCGCTGACCGTTCCAGCGCGGCAGGTTGGCGCGCTCGTTCGACGGCATTGGATGCAGCCCCCTCTTCAAGGGCGCGATCCCGGCACCGCCCCCAGACGTTCCACGCTGGCAGATGGAGCCCGGTACGAGCAAGGGGCCTCCGGTCGCGGATCCGCGAATCGCGCGCGGATCCGCCGGGGCCCCGGGTGCTTCAGGAACCCGGCACGCCCCAGGACACGCGGTAGGTGACGCTGTCGTCGTCGTACTGCACGACGTCCACCTGCGTGGCGGGGCCGCTGGCCGCGCGCACCGTGGCCAGCATCACGCCCTGCTTGAAGTAGCGCAGCAGGCCGGGCTCGTTGAGCCACAGGTCCGCTTCGCGCTCGCCGCGTTCGGTGATGCGGACCTCGGTGTAGTTGTTGCCGGTGCGGAAGCTGTGCTGCGTGCGCAGCAGCATCCGCTTGGGCCCGATGAGTCGCAGCACGCCCAACAGCGCCCGGCCCACCATGGTGTCGCGGTAGCCGTCGATCATCCGCTCGCCCAGCATCCGCCACGCCACCGGCTCCGGCTGCTCCGGGTGCAGGGACTTCGCGGTCAGCGCCACGCAGCGCGACCACGTGTCCAGCGAGTACGCCGGCTGCAGCGGTCGGTCCAGGTCCAGCCCCTCCTTGCGCAACTGCTCCTTGAGGGTGAAGGACACCTTGCCGGACAGTCCCCGGACGAAGAGTCCTTCGACGATGGTCGGGAACACCAGTTTCTCGGCGGAGGCCATGATGGGCATTCCTCCCAGCCCTCCCGGTCCGGGTCAAGCCCTCCAGGCCGGATGACGTCCTTCGCCGGAAGCTCGTGTCACCCTCCAGGGCCATTCCCCCTGTCATGTCCCGGGTATCACCGACCCCGGGTCGTGTTGATACAATTCATGTAAAACAAGATAGGGCTTTGAAACCTGTAGACGGGCTTCGTGTCTTCACCCGTCCTGGAGGACTCTGTCGTCGGTCCCGTCCAGGTGGCGGAAGAACGTGCGGGCCGGTTCCTCCAGTCCGCGCAGGTACTCCAGATAGCCCCCGCTCGGGTCTCCTTCCGAGTCCGAGGTGAAATGGCGTTCGGCCTCCTCGTAGAAGCGCTCGCCGTGGTGTCGCAGCGCGAGCCAGAGGATGGAGATCCGCAGCAGTCCCGGGGCCTGTCCCGAGGCGTGGTTGAGCGACTCCATGGCCTTGAAGCAGGCCGTGACATCGCGGTGTCCCGTGAGGACAGCCCGGGCCAGCCACCAGTTCGCTCCCGTCTCCGTGTTCATCTCCGCCTGGAGCTGCGCGAAGTGCGCCCAGGCAAGCTCGCACAGGGGATCCAACTGGAGCGCCTCCTGCAACGCATCCACCTGACGCCTGGGATCCTCGATGGCGGCAGCCTCGGCGGCGCGTCTCCAGGCGCGGCCCACCTGCCGGCGACCGCTGCCGAACGTCTGCTCGAGCAGGGGCGTGGTGAAATGTTCGAGCACCCGCCGCGGCTCCAGCTCCGGGTTCCGATCAAACCACTGGGCGAACAGACGGCCTGCGTCGCCGAACCTCCGCAGGCGGAAGTACGCTCCCGCGAGCAACGCCGTGACGCTGCGATCCTCGGTCAGCGTCGCGGCATACGCGTAGCAGGCCACAGCCTGCCGGGCGCATCCCCGCAGGAGCAGGGCTCCCGCCATCCCGCTCCACCAGTCATCGCGTTGCAGGTGGCCCAGGTCGTTCATCGCCGCGAGGCGCAGGTGGTGCACCGCCTCCCGGCCGAGCCCGGACACGCGCAGGTGGTGGGCGAGGTGCGCGTGCAGGGCGCCCCGGGCAGCGGCTTCGTTCGTCCGCTCCAGGAGGAGCGCGAGCATCGCGCGGTAGCGCTGGGGGGCCTCGGACCGTCGGACGTCCGGGCGGCTTCGCAAGACCTCCAGGCCCACGCGGGCCGCGAGCAGCGCCTGGGGTGTCAGCTCGCGGGCCGCGAGGACTTCCGCCGCGCCGAGCACGTCCTGGAAGTCCTCCGTCGCGAACAGCACGTTCCACACCACGGGCTGAAGCAGGAGGCGGGCGACGATGCTCTCGGGCCAGGCGCTGGCGTGGAGGGCTTCCACCAGGAGCGCCGCCGCGTCGTGACGGAGGCCCGCGAGGGAGAGCGCCATCGACGCGATGAGCCGCACCACGCCCGCGGCCTGCTCCGCCGTCGGCTCCGGGGGCAGGGACGTGGGCAGGGCGTGGCGCAGGTCCGCACACTCCAGTCGGATGGAGCGCCAGTCGGCCGCCACGTCCAGCACGACCTCCGCCTGCGCGGACTCCAGGCGCACCCGGGGACGGGCGGTGTCCATCCAGGAGGCCACCGCGTCGTGCACCTCCTGGGAGATGTCGCCCGGTGGCAACTCCAGCCTCACCCGGATGGGGGCTGGAGGCGGCATGGCTTCTCGCGCCCCGAAGAATTCACGCACCTCCTCCAGGAGTTCATCCGGCTCCCGTGCCCGGAGCGCGTCCTCCAGGCGCAGGCGGACGTTCTTCTGGAAGTCCCACCGCATGCGCTCCTCGGCGGAGTGCGAGGCCGCGAGGCGGTGGACCCACGCGAAGAACAACCCGTTCGTGGGCGCATGGAAGCCGACGAGCATCACGGGATGCGCCGCGTCCAGGTACTCGCGCAGCCGCTCGGTCCGGAAGGTGACGCTCACGCCCGTGTCATCCCCCTGGCCGTCGTCGGTGGGCTCGATGGAGGCGAAGAACGCGGGGCCCTGGGCCTTGCGGCGCTCGACGGGCTGCACCCGGGCATCCAGGCCGTGCTCCCGGTGCGGGTCCTGGATTCTCCAGTCGGGCGGCAGGGCTTCGTGGAAGGCCCTCCGGGACAGTGTTTCAAGGACCTGCGCTCTCGGTCGGGTCGGCATCACGCACCCTGGAGGGAAGGGACGGCGGGACTGTAGTCCGGAAAGGGGGGAGGTCACCCCAGGGGGTCATCTGGTAGCGTCCGGTCGTCCTGACTCCCCGATGATGTCCCGTCCCCTGGCGTACCTGCTGCTGTTGCTGTCCGTGCTGTGCGCGCTCCCGGCCCTGGGCGCCAGGCCCGTGCCTGCCTCCGCGGCGGACGGGATGGCGATGCTCCAGCGTCTGGACACCGCTCGCGTGCAGGGCTCGCCCAGCGCGTTGCGCAGGGAGCTGGAGGCGCAGGAGGCGAAGGCGCCCAAGGATCCGATGCCCCGGCTGTACCGGGCCTTCCTCGCGCTGCCCTCCGACGAGAGCTTCAGCGAGTTCAAGGCGCTCGCGGTGTTGTACCCGGAGAACCCCTGGCCGCACGTGGGCATGGGGCTCGTGTACGTGCGCTGGAAGATGCTCCCGGAAGCGGGCGCGCCGCTGGAGGCCGCGCGCAAGGCCGTGCCCGGCTTCGCTCCCGCGCTCTGGGCGGATGGCCTGCGCCTCCAGGCGGAAGGCAAGCCCGCGGAGGCTGAAGGGCGGCTGCGCGAGGCGCTGGCGAAGCTGGACATCCCGCGCATCCGCACCGACCTGGGCCTGCTGCTCGCGGGCCGGTCGGGCGGGGCGGTGGAGGCGCGGACGCTCCTGGCGCGTTCGGTGAAGGACTGGCCGGAACAGCCGGAGGCACTCCAGGTGCTCTCGCGGCTGGCCGCGGAGGCGGGTGATGCGAAGGCGGGCGCGGAGGCGGGCGCGTTGCTCGTCGCGCTCCAGCCGCATGACCGCGAGGCGCACCGGCGACAGGCGGAGGCGTGGCTCGCCGTGGGGGACAAGGCGCAGGCGGTGAAGATGCTGGAGCGCTACGCGACGCTCGGCGGCGCGGAGCCGGCGGTGCTCTCCTCCTGGGTGCGGCTGAGCGCGGAGCTGGGGCGCCCTGACGACGAGGAGAAGGCCCTGGTGCGCTTGAGCGCCGCGACCCCGAAGGACGCGGAGCCGCTGTCGCGCCTGGCCACGCTGGCCGAGGCCCGGTCGGACGTCGCCGCCACCGAGGCGCGGCTGGACCAGGCCGTGGCGCTCGCGCCGAACCGCGCGGACCTCCAGGTGCGCAGGGCGCGGTTGTTCCTCAAGCAGGAGCGCTACGTGGACGCCATGGCCGCGTACCGCGCGACGCTCGCCGCCACGGAGCGCCCGGTGCCCGAGGCCGTGGCGGAGACCGCGGAGTTGAGCCGCAAGCTGCACCTGCCCGCGACGCCCGCGAAGGGCACGGTGGAGCAGATCTACGACCGGGTGTCGCTGGGGCTCGTCGCGCTGTACCTGGAACACCTCCAGGCGAAGCCGGACCTGAAGGGCAACCTCAAGGTGCGCGTGGACGTGGATCCGACCGGGAAGCCCACGAAGGTCGTGGTGCTCTACGACAGCCTCCAGGACCCGCTCATCACCCAGAGCGCGAGCGTCGCCTTCATGGACGCCCTGTACCCGCCCGGCAGCGCATCCCAGGAGCACCAGTACGTCTTCCGTCCCTCGCGCTGAAGGGGCGGGGCTCTTCGCGCCACGGCGGCGTCCCTTCCGGGGG
>NZ_RAVZ01000163.1 GCF_003611635.1 Corallococcus terminator
CTTCCAGGCAGATGCCGGGGAGCGTGGGAGGGGCACCCTTCGCGTCGCGGGTGGCGAGCGCGTCCATCATCGCGTCGCGGATGGGGCGGTAGCCCGTACAGCGGCAGATGTTGCCGCAGAGCTGATCCGCCACGGCCTCCGGTGAGCCCGCGTCCTTGCGACAGTACGCCTCCACCATGGAGACGACGAAGCCCGGGGTGCAGAAGCCGCACTGCGACCCGTAGTGCTTCACCATGGCCTGCTGCACGGGGTGGGGCGCGTCGCGCTGGCCCACGCCTTCGACGGTGACGAGCTCGCGGCCGGCCACCATGGGCAACAGCGCGATGCAACTGTTGAAGGCGCGCAGGTTCTTCTGGCCGTGGGTGTCCTGGTCCACCATCGCCACGGTGCAGGCGCCGCAGTCTCCCTCGGCGCAGCCCTGCTTGGTGCCCGTCAGCCCGCGCGAGCGCAGGAAGTCCAGCAGCGTGGTGTTGGGCGACTCGGCGTCGACCCGGACGGTCTGGCCATTGAGCCGGAACTCGAAGGGGGTGCTCATTCTCCGGAAGATAGCAGGGGCGCGGGCGATGGCTGAGCCCCTGCTTGCGGCGCCAGTCCGTGGTGGAGCTGGAGCAGCCCCGCCGCGATGCTGACCGCCACCTCCTGGGGCGACTTTCCTCCAATGGGCAGCCCCATGGGGCACTGGACGCGGCCCACCTGCCGGGCGGGCAGGCCCTTCGCGTCCAGGCGCTGCCGGAAGCGGGCCCACTTCGTGTCGCTGCCAATCAGCCCGATGTAGCGGGCGGGCTTCTGGATGGCGAAGGCGATGATGTCCTGATCCACGTCGTGGCGGTGCGTCATCACCGCCACGTAGGTGCGCCGGTCATCCCAGGGGGCGGAGGCCGCGAACTCGTCCCAGGGCTCCTCGTGGCGGACCACGGAGGCCGGCACCTGGGGGGACTGGACCCATTCGGGGCGCTCGTCCACCAGGTGGACGCGAAAAGGGGTGCCTTCGAGGATGCGGCACAGGGCCTGGCCCACGTGGCCGGCGCCGAAGAGATAGAGCTGCGGCCCGTGGTTGACGGGCTCGACGAAGACGTCCACGACCCCTCCACAACACTGGCCCAGCTTCGCGCCCAGCGGATAACGGAACGTGCGCGCCTCGCCCCGCTCCAGGCACCCGCGCGCATCCTGGAGGACCAGTTGCTCCAGGTGGCCTCCGCCGATGGTGCCGTGGAAGCTGCCGTCCGCGCGCACCAGCAGCTTCGCGCCGGGGGAGGCGGGCGTGCTGCCCTTGCACTCCGTCACCGTGACGACGGCGAACGGGGTGTTGGTGCGTGCCCACTCCGTGAGCTGGTGAACCCAGTTCCACATGCAGGCCTCCAGCTTGCCATGGAGCCTCCCAGGACGCCCGGTTGTCTGCTGGGGAGAGGAGGAGGGAGGCGCTTCTTGCCGGGTGGGGGAGGCACACCACCTTTGCGCCAGACGATTCCACTTCACCGATTCCAGGGAGCCACGTCATGGCCAATACCGACGTCGATACGCTGAACTCCTTCCTTCGCGGTGAGCTGTCCGCCGTGGAGACCTACCGGCAGGCGAGCAAGCACATCAAGAGCCCCGTGGCCCTCACGGAGGTGGAGGCCTGCCTGAAGGACCATGAGAGCCGGGTGGAAGCCATCAAGGAGCGCATTTCGAAGCTGGGTGGGCAGCCCGCCGAAAGTTCAGGGCTGTGGGGCACGTTCGCGAAGGCCGTCCAGGGCGGCGCGGACCTGTTGGGCGAGAAGATCGCCATCGACGCCCTGGAACAGGGCGAGGACCACGGCCTGGCGGACTACAACCGCGACATCGACAAGCTGCATGGCGCGGAGCGCACCTTCGCGCGCAGCACCCTGCTGCCGGCCCAGAAACAGACGCATGACAAGCTCAGTCATCTGAAGAAGAACCCGAACTTCCACTGAACGTGGCGGTTGCGCGGTGCCGGACATCGCGAGGCGCCCATCCCTGCTTCGAGGGTGGGCGCCTTGTGGTGCAGCGCACGTCCCCCCATCCAGTCCTGGAGGCCGGGGGCGGCGTGCGATATTCGGAGGACCTCTTCCGTCGGCATCGAAGAAGGCAGGGGTCTGGAGAAGCGCGCATGGGGCGTGAGCACACGGGGCCAGGACCGCACGGGTCCGGCACCGACAGGGATGACGAGGGGACGGCCTCCCCCCGAACGTCCGACGTGCGCGCCCAATCCGACCTCCCGTCCATTCCGTCCCCGACGCTCGCGGACACCAGCCACGCCGCGGGAGCGCTGGGCACCGGCATCGAAGTGCTCTTCACCACCTCCGAGCGCGCCCTCCAGTGGGCGTGGCTCGTGCTCCAGTTGGCCCGGGGCGTGGTGGACGCCACCCCGCGCGGCGACGCCTACCTGCGCGAGGCCCGCGCGTGCGTGGTGGACTTCCTGGACCACATCCCGCCGCACGTGCGCCGCGGCGTCGAGGAGGTGCTCGTCTTCGGCAACCTCTGGCAGGCCGTGGGCGTCCGCCTGCGCCGCCGGGGCACCTTTCCCCAGAGTGACGACGAGGCCTGGCGTCAGCTCAGCGAGGACGTGGAGTTGCTCCAGCGCGCGGCCCAGGCCCGCCTGGGCACCGCCGCCGCGCTGGAGCAGGGGCTGCTCAAGGACCTGGGCCGCCTGCGGGCGCTGGGCCTCTCCGTGGGCAGCGACGCCACCGACCTGAGCACCGGCGTGGAGTCCTTCACCCGCTGCATCGGGGAGCTGATGGCCGTCGCCAGCGCGGTGCGTCGCGCCTGGGAGGCCGCCGCCGGGGAATTGGCGGAGTCCGCCGCGTGGCTGCGTGCGGGGGACCCGGCCTTCAGCTCGTGGCTGGCGGATCACCTGGTCGCCTCCGAGCCCGCCTGGATGCGGACCCAGGCGACCGCGCGCTGGCTGCGCGACGTGGGCGCCCTCGCCGGACAGCCCTGAGCGCCGCCGCCTGACTACGGCTCCACGAGGATGCGGTGCCGGTGCAGCTCCAGGAGGATGTCCGGATCCAGGTCCGCCTGCCGGTGGTCGCGCAGGTGCTGGCGCACGGCCTCCACGGGCTTCTGGCCGGTGAACTCCACCAGCAGCGAGTAGGCCTCGCCGGGCAGCGCCACCGCGTCGAATTCGCTGTAGGAGCCCAGCGCGACGCTGCCGTCCGACAGCCACTTCACGGTCGCATCCGGGTTGAAGCGCAGCACGCGCGGCAGGGTGGGGGCGGTGGCCTGCGTGTGCAGCCGCTCCAGCACCTTCAGTTCGATGGTTCCATCCAGGCCGAGCATCCGCTCCAGGCCGTCCGCGGGCACGGCGCGCACCGCGTCGTAGCAGGCGCGGTAGAAGTCATGCTCCATGCCCACGTACCCCTTCCAGAGGGCCGCGTACACCTTGGGCAGGGGAGGCGCGTCGTCCAGGTCCTCCACGGTGAGCGGGACGGTGGCGATCTCCGCCTTGTCGCGCCCGTCCATCAGGAACTCCGGCATGAGCTGGAGCAGGGCGTGGCGGGAGAGCTGGTACTCCGCGAGCGTCAGGTACGTCTTCAGCGACATCCAGAAGCGCCGTCCGTCCGCGCCCGCCACGTACTTGCAGAAGAACGTGGAGCAGACCGATTCGCGGTACGCCCAGATGGTGCAGCCGCCGGACTCCAGCGCGTAGTACGGACAGCGCATGTTCGAGGACCGGCCGAAGAACTGGTGCGCGTTCTTGTACAGGTGGTTGAACTTCGCGGGCGCCTTCACCCACTGGGGGCTCACGCCGATGCGGCTGTCGATCTTCTGCTCGATGCGCCGGCGCCCCTCCGCCATCTCCTTCGAGTCGTCCGACAGGAGCGCGCCAATCAGGTAGTTGGGCAGGCGCGGGTAGTACGTGCAGCACTTGGTGTCCGGGCGGAACAGGTGCTCGACGCCGTCCACGGAGTCCACGGTGGACTGCGCGGACGTGCGGCTCATCGCGCACTTCTCGCACGTGGCCTTCGTCTCCGTGGGTGCCTCCTTCTGGAAGAAGGACGGGAACAGCTCCCGGTACAGCGCGGGCAGGGTCGAAAGGAGGGAGGACATGGCGTGCGGTGTCAGGAGGCCCGGGCGGCCCATTCCAGATGGTAGGTGACGGCGTCGGGGGAGTGGCGGGTGCGGTGCAGGGTGAGGCCCTGCACGCCAATGCGCAACAGTCCTTCTTCCAGCACCCCTTCCGCGAAGCCCTCCATCATGTCCGGCTCGTTGAGCCAGAGGTCCACCTGGGTGGCGCCCAGCACGGTGAGCCGGGTCTCCGTGAAGTTGTTGCCGCTGCGGAAGTTGTGCTGCATGCGTTCCAGCGAACGCATGGGGCCCACCACCTTCGCGAGCGTGAGCACCGCGCCGCCCATCAGCGTCTGGGCGTAGCCTTCGATCATCCGCCTGCCCAGCAGGCGCCGGGCGACATCCAGGGGCTCGGCCGGATGCAGGGTGCGGCCCACGTCATCCAGGCACTCCACCCACGTCGCCAGTGGATACGCGGCGAGCAGTGGGGCCTGCGGATCCAACCCCCGCGCGCGCAGCCGGGTCATCAACGCCGGTGGCAGGTGCGGCAGCAGGGTCTTGCGGTACAGGCTGTCCACGGTGTTGCCGAAGATGACGCGCTCGTCCCGCATGGCCTCGTGCCTTCCACGGACCCAGGAGGTCCTGGACAGCATTCTTCGCCCAGCGGCCCGGTGCAGGCCAGTTCCCCTTGCTACTTCGTCGGCGTTCACCGTCGAGCGATGCGCCGGGGCAGAGGACCGAGCGGCACAGGCAGGGCGGCAGTGAGAAGAAGCACGGTGGTCAGCCGGGGCACAAAGGCCTGACACGCGCGCTGGTTGCCGAGGCGCGGGTGACGTGGCTCGCGCGTCTGACAGCCCCAGCTCCAGCTCGGCCCGAGGGGCGCCACCTCGAAGCGCTCCAGCTCGGGCCCGGTGACTCAGCGCGGAGATACGCGCCCGCCAATCTCTGGGAAGCGCTCATACGCGCGCAGGAGCGCATCCAGGTGCGAGGGGTTGTCGAGATCGAGCGGCGTATCCGCAAGCCGAACGATCCAGCCGCTCCTCTCGGTGCGTCGCGCCCGAGAGAGCAAGTCCGCGTCACGCGAGGGATCCGGAAAACCGATAGCCCGAGCAGCAGCATCCGACCAGTAGTTCAGCCACCCGAGGTAATAGGGAATCTCTGGCGTGCGGATATCCTTGAAGCGCTTGAGCGGGGGCAGCCCACGGCGTGGGGACGGCGGCCCTTCCCGGGTGGGGGCTGTCTGATAAGCAATGTCCAGCGCAGCGCCGTCCGGCGTCGCACGCCCCCAGAACGCGCGTGCGCCTTCTGCCACGCCATCCAGCAGATCCGCCGCGGCCGCGATGCTGGCCGCATCCAGCGGCAACTCTACATGGACTTCAAATTGTGGCTGGCCGCCCGCGTTTTGGCGCGCAGGTGTTCCCCATCCTGTAACCGTCACGGGGTAGCTCTCATCGCCGTTGCACAGCAGCGGAAACTTCCCGCGCGCGCTCGCCTCTGCGAGCCACCCATCGCGTTGTGGCAACGCGATGGGCCGCCCCGCCTTTGACAGCTCCCACTCCAAGCGCACACTGGGAAGCGCCCGTTCGATTCCGTGGACCACTGCGAGCGTGCGACCGTCGTCGCCCACAAGCGCAGGCGCGTAGACGATGAGGATCAGGGTGCTCTGGTGGATCATCGCGTGCACCCCGTGACGACAATATTGAGCCTGGGATCCTGTTGCAGTAACGCATCCTTGTGCGCTTGGG
The DNA here is from genome assembly GCF_003611635.1 of Corallococcus terminator. Classification (GTDB taxonomy): domain Bacteria; phylum Myxococcota; class Myxococcia; order Myxococcales; family Myxococcaceae; genus Corallococcus; species Corallococcus terminator. The sequence goes on from NZ_RAVZ01000163.1 coordinate 5,754, forward strand.
TGCTCACCCCAACGACGAAGCCATAGCCACATGCCTCCGCCTTGTCTTGCTCTTCCTGCAACAACGGCACTTGCTCCAGGATCGTCTGCCGCCGGATGAAGGCGTTGTACGTGTCAAATCGATGAGTCTTGATCTCCCACAGCACACGCACGCCGACTTGCAGCGCATCAAAGCGCTTGCCGTCAACGAGTACGTCATTGCCGGGGTAGCGGTTCGGCGGGAACTTATCGGCGCACTCGTTATGCGGAGGATCTTCGCCCGCATGCGGCACCGGAATGGGCTCGCACTCTGGGCGGCGGTGCTCCGTCGTCACCGGGGCAGGGGGGCCCTCCTGTTCGCTCTGGACCTGTCCGGTGTGGGGTTCGCCTCCGGTTCCTGCGCGGCGCGGGGAGCGTCTCCTGCCCAAAGGCCCGGCTCCCGGGTGGGGGGCAACACGCGCTTGTGCGGGCTCCTTGGCAGTGGCTGGTGGCGAACCTGTCCTGGCTGCCCGGGGGTAGGGAGGCCCGTACCGGGCACAGCGAGCGGGCGCACAGGCGCCCAAGCGTAGGTCTCAGGCGCCTCTTGAGTCTCAGGCGCCTTTTGAGAAGTGGCGCACCCAGCTCCGACCACAGCAACGGCAACGGCTTGGTGGAGTGCGCTGCGAGTTCGGAAGTTCATTTTGCCATGGATGCGGATGGCCGCGTTGACGGCGGGGACGCAGATGACGCCCCACTACACGAGCCTTCACTTCATCCCCACCTCCACCGCGCAGGGGCGCGGTGGAGGCGAGTCCTACGGATGCTTCAGTAGCTCACGGACAGGGACACGCCGCTGTAGGCCGAGAAGGCGCTCAGCAGGATCCACTGCCGGCCGGCGGCCGCTTGCGTGCCCAGGTTGCACGTCTCGGTATTGCCGCCCAGGTAGGGCCGGCAACTGTAGGTCGTCGCCGTGGGCGCGTTTCCGAAGCGCGTGTAGAGGTCCACGTCTCCGGTTCCCCCGGAGACGCTCACGGTGGAAGCGGTGTTCGCGGGCACGTCGAAGCAGTAGTACTGCTTCGAGCCCGCCGCGCCGGAGAGGTTGGAGACCGTGGTGTTGTTCGGCAGCACCGTGCACGGCGGCGGAGGCGGCTCGACGCCCACGCCCACCGCGAGCCATGCCGCGTCCACCGCGTTCTGGATGGCGGAGCTGTAGCCCAGGCTCTGCGCCGCCTGCCGCGTCGCCGTCTTGGCCTGCGCCAGGTTGGTGCTGGCGAGGAAGAGGTTGGCGTTGGCGTAATGGAAGATGCGCCCCGCGGCCTGCACGCCGATGCCCGTCACGTTCACCGTCGACTTGCCTCGCGGGTGCACGCCGCCCGTGGCCAGGAGCTTGAATGCGAGGTTCGGCACGCCCGAGCCGTAGTGCACGTCGGTGCCGGGCGCGAACTGCGGGTAGTAGTCCAACGACGCGCCATCCAGCGCCGGGTCGTTCATGTAGCGCAGGGCGTCCCCGGGCGTGTTCGGCGTCACGACCAGCTCCCCGATGTGCCAGATGTCCGTCGTGGTGCTCCAGGTGCCAGACGCCCAGCTTCCGCATGTCGCGGCGAAGATGTCCGACAGCGACTCGCTGAGGGCGCCGGACTCACCCGAATAGATGAGGTTGGAGTTGGCACTCGTCACCGCGTGGGTGAACTCGTGCACGACGACGTCCGGATCCGTGCAGGGCGACCCTGACGAGATGCCGTCGCCGTCACTGCACACCATCGTGCTGCCGTTCCAGTAGGCGTTCGGGTACGGCGAGGTGGCGTGCACGTTCGCCTTCAGTTGGGCGCCCGCGCCGTTGTAGGAGTCATAGGCGTAGTTCTGCTGGAAGCAGTCGTAGAAGAAGCCCAGGTTGTCGTACGTCTTGTCGAGGATCGCGTCCCCGGTCGGAAGCTGCCCCTCCAGCCGGCACCAGCCGTTCGTCGGGCCCCCCACCGAACACACCCGGCGGTTGAGCGCGGTGTGGATCTCCGATGTCCGCAGCACCTCCACGCCGTCCGCCGCGCTGATGAAGACGTGGTCTTTCACCGGCAGGCCGTCCGGGGCCTCGCCGGACACCACCACCTCGAAGGCGCGCACCAGGGCCGCGTCCGGCGTCGGGCGCACGAACACCTCCCGAGGCACTTCGGCACTCTGTCCTCCGGACGTCGCCGCGAGGGCCGCCTCCCGCGCCCGCTCCGGAGAGACGCGCGCCGCTTCCAGCGTCCCTTCACCATCGCGCGCGGTGCTGTTCACCAGGTACACCCGGCCGGCCTCGTCCAGGTGCACGAGCAGCTCCTCGCCCACCACCGGCAGGCCCGCCTTCACCTGGGCGTAGCGCACGTGGGTGTGGCCCAGCTCGTCGCGGCGGATGCCCACGGGCGTCACGTCCTTCATCTTCAGCCGGAAGGCGGGCAGTACCCGGGCCAGCGTGGGCTCCAGCAGCGCATGCGCCTGCCAGGCCGAGGCTCCGGTGATGGGACGGCCCGTGGCCCCCAGCTCGCCCTTGAGGGACGACGGAACACCGTCCGCGTGCGCATCCAGCACCTGCGCGCCGGGCAGGGCGGCCAGCGCCGCCTCCACCTCCCGTTGGCTGGAGTTCTTGATGATTCCGGAAGGCGCAAGAGCGGGCGCTTCCAGGTCTGGCCCTCCCGCACCACAGGCGGACAACGTGAACGACAGGCCGGCCAGGAGCCAGCGGGTGTTGCGCGTCATGGATCTACCCCCACTTGGTAGCGAAGCATTGCTTTGAGGCCTTCCAAGGAAACCATGGAGTGCTGACTGTCAGTAGGGTTCTTGGAAGACCTGGAGTCCGTGGACGGATCACCCGAGCCCACGTCGGAGGCGGTGCACCCACCTGGACGGGGGGCAGCCATCCGGACGCGAACTCCGGGCGTTGTGACGCGGGGCGCGATGATAAGGACGGCCCCGCTGTTACCTCCCGTCACCCGTTCGCAAGGTCCTTCATGCTCACGCTGCGCGGGGCTCCGGCCCTCTCCGAATTCCGGCTCGCCAAGCTGCTCGTCCGTTGTCGCGAGCAGGTGCCCACGGTGGCCACCGTCTATTCGGAGTACGTGCACTTCGCGGACACGTCGGCGCCGCTGACGGACGCGGAAGCGGAGCGGCTGGGGCGCCTCTTAGAGTACGGCCCCCGCGCGGCGAAGCGCGAGCGCACCGGCACGCTGCTGCTGGTGGTGCCGCGTCCGGGCACGGTGTCGCCCTGGTCCACGAAAGCGACGGACATCGCGCACCACTGTGGCCTTGCGCAGGTGCGCCGCATGGAGCGCGGCATCGCGTTCTTCCTCACCGGCCCGGGAGGCCGCGAACTGGACGCGCAGGAGGCCGAAGGCGTGGAGGCGGTGCTCCACGACCGGATGACGCAGGCGGTGCTGCCCCGCATGGAGGACGCGGCGGTGCTCTTCCAGACGCACGCGCCCCGGCCCCTCACGCGCGTGGACGTGCTGGGCGGAGGACGGGCCGCGCTGGTGCTGGCCAACGGCGAGCTGGGCCTGGCGCTGGCGGAGGATGAAATCGACTACCTGGTGGAACGCTTCACGGAGCTCAAGCGCAACCCCACCGACGTCGAGTTGATGATGTTCGCGCAGGCCAACAGCGAGCACTGCCGCCATAAAATCTTCAACGCGTCGTGGACGCTGGATGGCAAGCCGCGTGAGCGCTCGCTCTTCCAGGCCATCAAGAACACCTTCGCCGTAAGCCCCGGCGGCGTGCTGTCCGCGTACAAGGACAACTCCGCCGTCATCGAGGGCTTCGAGGTGGAGCGCTTCTTCCCGCAGGGCGAGGCGCGCGAGTGGGGCGCCGTGCGCGAGCCGGCCCACATCATGATGAAGGTGGAGACGCACAACCATCCCACCGCCATCTCCCCGTACCCGGGCGCGGCCACGGGCGCGGGCGGGGAGATCCGCGACGAGGGCGCCACCGGGCGCGGCGCGAAGCCCAAGGCGGGCCTCACGGGCTTCTCCGTCAGCCACCTGCGCATCCCGGGCTACACGCAGTCGTGGGAGGTGCCGTACGGCAAGCCGGACCGCATCGTGTCCGCGCTGGACATCATGCTGGACGGTCCGCTGGGCGGCGCGGCGTTCAACAACGAGTTCGGCCGGCCCAACCTGTGCGGCTACTTCCGCAGCTTCGAACAGCAGATTCCCACCGCCACCGGCGTGGAGGTTCGCGGCTACCACAAGCCCATCATGCTGGCGGGAGGCATGGGCAACATCCGCGCGGGCCACGTGAAGAAGGAGCTACTGCGCGCGGGCGACAAGCTCATCGTGCTGGGCGGTCCGGCGATGCTGATTGGCCTGGGCGGCGGCGCGGCGTCCTCCATGGCGCAGGGCGCGAGCGCGGCGGACCTCGACTTCGCCTCCGTGCAGCGTGACAACGCGGAGATGGAGCGCAGGTGTCAGGAGGTCATCGACCAGTGCTGGATGCTGGGCGATGCGAACCCCGTGCGCTCCATCCACGACGTGGGCGCGGGCGGTCTGTCCAACGCGCTGCCGGAGCTGGCGCACGACAACGGCCTGGGCGGTCGGCTGGAGCTGCGCGAGGTGCCCAACGACGAGCCGGGCATGTCCCCGGTGGAGATCTGGTGCAACGAGGCGCAGGAGCGCTACGTGCTGGGCGTGGCGCCGGAGGACCTGGCGCGCTTCCAGGCCCTGTGCGAGCGCGAGCGCGCCCCCTTCGCCGTGCTGGGCGAAGCCACCGCGGAAGAGGTGCTCACGCTCTCCGACAGCCAGTTGGGCGACACGCCCATCGCGCTGCCCATGGACGTGCTCTTCGGCAAGGCGCCGCGCATGCACCGCGAGGGTGTGTCCCGGCCGCTGAAGCACGCGCCACTCGACATCCCCAAGGACTACAAGGCGCTGGCGCACGCGGTGCTGGCGCACCCGACGGTGGCGGACAAGTCGTTCCTCATCACCATCGGCGACCGCACCGTGTCCGGCCTCACGGCGCGCGACCAGATGGTGGGCCCCTGGCAGGTGCCGGTGGCCGACTGCGCGGTGACGCTGTCCTCCATCCTGTCCACCACGGGCGAGGCGATGGCGCTGGGCGAGCGCACGCCGCTGGCGCTCATCGACGCGGCGGCCTCCGCGCGCATGGCGGTGGGCGAGGCGCTGACGAACCTGGCGGCGGCGCGCATCGACAAGCTGTCGGACGTGAAGCTGTCCGCGAACTGGATGGCGGCGGCGGGCAGCCCCGGCGAGGACGCGAACCTCTACGCGGCGGTGCACGCGGTGGGCATGGAGCTGTGCCCCGCGCTGGGCATCGCCATCCCCGTGGGCAAGGACTCCATGTCCATGCGCACGCAGTGGCAGGAGGACGGCGCGAAGAAGGCGGTGACGTCGCCCCTGTCGCTCGTCATCACCGCGTTCGCGCCGGTGCTGGACGCGCGCCGTGCACTGACGCCGCAGTTGGTCCATCTGGCGGAGGACACGCGGCTGCTCCTGGTGGACGTGGCGGCGGGCCGGCAGCGCCTGGGCGCCTCCGTGCTGGCGCAGGTGCACCAGCAGGTGGGCCCGGAGTGCCCCGACGTGGACGACGCGGCCCGGCTCAAGGGCTTCTTCGCCGGGGTGCAGGAACTCCAGGCTGCGGGCGCGCTGCTCGCCTACCACGACCGCTCCGACGGCGGCCTCTTCGCCACGCTGGCGGAGATGGCCTTCGCGGGCCACTGCGGCCTGGATGTGGACGTGGCCCCGCTGGGCAGCGACCCGGTGGCGGCGCTCTTCAACGAGGAGCTGGGCGCGGTGGTCCAGGTGCGTGCGGCCGACGTGACGCGGGTGGTGGACGTCTTCGCGAAGCACGGCCTGGGCGGCCACGTGCACGCGCTGGGTACTCCGACGCAAGCGCAGGTGGTGCGGGTGCGCGGCGGTGGTGCCGAGCTGCTCGCGGAAGACACCCTGGCGCTCAAGCGCACGTGGTCGCGCGTCAGCTACGAGATGCAGAGGCTGCGCGACAACCCCGTCTGCGCGGTGGATGAGTACGCGGCGAAGTGCGACGCGAGCGACCCGGGCTTGTCGCCGGTGCTCACGTTCGACCCGACGGTGGACGTGGCGGCGCCGTACATCGCGAAGGGCGCGCGGCCCCGCGTGGCCGTGCTGCGCGAGCAGGGCGTCAACAGCCAGCAGGAGATGGCGGCGGCGTTCACCCGCGCGGGCTTCACCGCGGTGGACGTGCACATGAGCGACCTGCTCGCGGGCCGCGTGTCGCTGAAGGACTTCCACGGCGTGCTGGCGTGCGGCGGCTTCAGCTACGGCGATGTGCTGGGCGCGGGCGGCGGCTGGGCGAAGTCCATCCTCTTCAACCCCCGCACGCGCGACGCCTTCTCCGCGTTCTTCGCTCGGCCGGACAGCTTCGGCCTGGGCGTGTGCAATGGCTGCCAGATGTTCGCGCAGTTGCGCGACCTCATCCCTGGAGCGGATGCGTGGCCGCGCTTCGTGCGCAACGCGTCCGAACAGTTCGAGGCCCGCCTGGGCACGGTGCAGGTGGCCCCGTCCCCATCGCTCTTCTACAAGGGCATGGAGGGCAGCCGGATGCTCATCGTCGTTTCGCACGGCGAGGGGCGCGCGGAGTTCCCCAACGCCGAAGAGGCCGCGCGCGTGGATGGCTCCGGGCTGGTGACGACGCGCTGGGTGGACAACCGGGGACAGGTGGCCGTGAAGTACCCGGCCAACCCCAATGGCTCGCCGCACGGCATCGCGGGGCTCACCACGAAGGACGGGCGCTTCACCATCACCATGCCCCACCCGGAGCGCGTGCACCGCACGGTGCAGCACTCCTGGGCCCCGCCCACGTGGGGCGAGGACGGCCCCTGGATGCGCATGTTCCGCAACGCCCGCGCCGCCCTGGGGTGACACGGGCGGCGGTGGGGCCTTCCGGCGTTACCGCAGGAAGGCGCCCTTCACCGCGTCCAGCAACGGGTTGGCGCCCGTCACGGGGTCGGTGCAGCCCTGGTTCACGGTCCAGACGATGGCGCCGCCGTAGCCCTGTGCCTTCACGAAGGCGCCCTTGGCCGCGATGGCCTGGGGGCCGTCATAGGAGATCCACCTCACCGTCCCGTCCTCCACTTCGTGCCCGAGCGCGAAGGTGAGGTAGCTGGACTGGGCCTGTTCGTCCCAGTGGTAGGTGCCCTGCGGTGCATAGCCGAGGATCTTCTTGTAGTTGAAGGAGTTGTCCCCGCCCACGTAGTCGGACCAGTCCGTGAAAGGTTGGTAGGGGCCGGTGATGTTGCGCCAGGCAAGCCCGTAGAACGGGATGCCGATGCCCAGCTTCTCCTTCGGGAGGCCCGCTTGCACCCACAGCGCCATGCTGGAGGACACGGACGTGGGGCGCAGGCCCGACTCTCCCGTGAGCGCGGACGTGTGCCAGGACTGCCACCCGTCCCACGGGCCGATCATCTCGTAGGACATGACATTGATCTGATCCAGGGAGGGCGCGAGCTGCGCGTACCAGGGGTCCGCATCCTCGGGAAAGTTGGTGTTGATCCAGTGGATGGGGAAGGTGAGGAGCATGTTTGGCCGCGCTGCGCGCAGCGCCCGCACCAGCGCCAGTAGATTCGGCCGGTCCGCGACTTCCACCGGCTCCCAGTCGATGTCGAGCCCGTCGTAGCCGAAGTCGTCCACGGCCTTGAGCAGGTTGGTGATGAAGGTCTTCCGGTTCGCGTCGGAAGCCGCGCCCACCCAGCCGTCGCGTTCGCCGGAGCCGCCCACCATGATGACGGCCTTGCGCCCCGCCGCGTGAGCGCGTTGCGCCAGGAGCCGCGCGATGGCGGGGCCGTCGTCGTTGTCGAACTGCGTGCTGAGCGCCCCATTCGCCTGGGGGACGGCCCGGCCCACGAAGATGTGCGTCAGCGCGGTGAAGTCCACCTTCTCCGGCGGGTACTCATCCGCGTTCCAGCCCGTGTAATAGCCCGACACCCACTTGCCCTGGCTGGTTGGCGTCTGCACCACCACGAAGGCTGTGGCCTTCTGCCGGGGGTCCGCCTTGCTGGTGGCGACCACGTTGTAGGTGCCCGACGTCGCTGGCGCCGTGTAGACGCCGGTGGCGCTGACGGTCCCTCCCACCGGGCCCTGCTGAACGGACCAGGTCACCTCCGTGTTGGGGGTTCCCGTCACGGTGGCGCTGAAGGCCTGGGTTCCCCCCGGGACCAGGATGACGTCCGTCGGGCTGACGGCGACGCTCACGACGGGCGGAGGCGGCGTGGAGCCGGCCTCCACGCCGATGTCGTCGAAGTAGAGCGGCGGCAGGGTCTTGCCGCGGTCCTCCTGGATCCAGAGTCCCGTGATGCTGGTCGAACCGGGAGGCACCAGACTCGACAGGGGCACGCGGCAGGTCGTCCACGTGTTGGCCGGGATGGCCCCGCCCGTGCAAGTGGGACCCAGGGGAACGCCCACCGGTTGCTGTGTTCCGATGACGGCACGCACGCGCAGCGCGGCGTTGCCGCCGGTCCTGCCCCCGTTCACCTTCAGCACCAGCGTGTCGCCGGCCGCGATGGTCAATCCCGGGTGCGCGAAGTAGAGGGCTTCCCACGGGCCCATCTTCACGGAGATGGAGTAGGTGCCCGAGGCCACGGGACTGGTGTTGCGCAGGGAGTGGACCTTGGCCCAGGTGTAGTCCTGCCAGGGCAGCACCAGTTTGTTCCGGTAGAGCCACGTCGTGATCGCGGGCGGTGAAGCTTCGGCTGGCGATGCGGCGAAGGCTCCCCCACTCAAGGCCAACCCGATGCTCATCGCCGCCAGCAACCACGTCCATTTCCATCTCATCGCGTTCCACCTTCGGAGGTAACGAACTTCGTGCCTCGCTTGCTGGAACTCGCCGCCCACGGTGGGTTGCTTGCTCCAGTCACCGGAGCTGCTCGCACGCCGCGCGAGGATTCGCGTGGTGGAGCAATCTCAGGGGGGGGGTTGCATTCCGCACCCGGCCCTGGAGGAGGTACCGGGAGGGGCGCGAGTGCGAGTGGCTGTTACCTAGGTGGGGACAGGTGGAAGAGGATTTCCCTCGGGCACGTGCTTCATGGCCACCGAGTTCATGCAATAGCGCAGCCCCGTGGGCGGCGGGCCGTCCGGGAAGCCATGGCCCAGGTGCAGGGAGGCGAGCGGGTGGCTGTCTCCCCGGCGCTCCCCGGCAGGGCCATGCGACCCGGGAGCCAGGGCCACGAAGAAGGGGAGTGACCCGGTGGCGGCCCTGGCCAGCAGGAGATGGCGGCGGCGTTCACCCGCGCGGGCTTCACCGCGGTGGACGTGCACATGAGCGACCTGCTCGCGGGCCGCGTGTCGCTGAAGGACTTCACGGTGTGCTGGCGTGCGGCGGCTTCAGCTACGGCGACATGCTGGGCGCGGGCGGCGGGGCCTTCTTCACTCCTGGAGGAAGGCCCCCTTCACCGCGTCCAGCAACGGATTGGCGCCGGTGGCGGCGTCGATGCAGCCCTGGTTGAGGGTCCAGATGATGGCGCCGCCATAGCCTTCCTGTTTCACGAAGGCGCCCTTGGCGGCGATGGCCTGCGGACTGTCGTACGAAATCCACGTCACGGTCCCGTCCTCCACCAACTGGTCCGGCGCGAACGTCACGTAGCTGGCCTGCGCCTTCTCATCCCACTGGTACTTCCCCTGCTTGGAATAGCGGAGGATCTTCTTGTACGTGAACGAGTTGTCCCCGCCGACGTAGTCGGACCAGTTCGTGAACGGCTGGTAGGGGCCGGTGATGTGTCGCCACGCGAGCCCGTAGAAGGGGATGCCCAGGCCCAGCTTCGCCTTGGGGATGCCCGCCTTCACCCAGAGGTCCAGGCTGGAGGACACGGACGTGGGATGCAGGCCCTGCTCCCCGCGCAGCGCGGACGTGTGCCAGGACTTCCAGCCGTCCCACGGGCCGATCATCTCGTAGGACATGAGGTTCAACTGGTCGAAGTAGGACGCCAGCTGCACGAACCACGGGTCGGCGTCGTTGGGGAAGTTGGTGTTGATCCAGTGCAGGGGGAAGGTGAGGAGCATCTTCGGACGCGCCTCGCGCAGGTCCTTCGCCAGGGCCAGCAGTTGGGGACGGTCCTCGGGCTTCACCGGCTCCCAGTCCAGGTCCAGCCCGTCGTAGCCAAAGTCGTCCATCGCCTTGAGCAGCGCGCGGACGAACTTCGGCCGGTTCGCGTCGGAGGCCGCGCCCACCCAGCCGTCGTGCTCGCCGGAGCCGCCCACCATGATGATGGCCTTGCGACCGGCCGCATGGGCGCGCTTGGACAGGATGCGCGCGATCTCCGGTCCCCGGTCGTTGTCGAACTTCGTGCTGAGCGTGCCGTCCGCCTTCGGGGTGACGCGGCCCACGAGGATGTGCGTGAGGGCGCTGAAGTCCACCTTCTCCGGCGGGTAGTCGTCCGCGTTCCAGCCCGTGTAGTAGCCAGACACCCACTTGCCCTGGCCCGGAGGCGTCGGAGGGCTGACCACCACGGTGGCCACGGCCTGCTGGTTGGGGTCCGCCTTGCTTCGGGCCGTCACACGGTAGACGCCCGGCTTCTTCGGCGCCGTGTAGAGGCCGTTGGCACTGAGGGCGCCCCCGTCCCTTCCGGGATCCACGCTCCAGGCCACCTCCGTGTTCGGGCTGTTCGCCACCGTGGCGACGAAGGCGTGCGTGGCACCCGGAGAGAGGAAGACGTCCGGCGTGTTCAGCGTGACGCTCACGCCCGCCTTGAGGGTCGGCGTGCCGGAGTGCTCCACGCCGATGTCGTCGAAGAAGAGCGGGGGCAGGGTGCCGCCGCTGTCCTCCTGGAGCCAGAGTCCGGTGATGCTCTTGCGCTCCTCGGGCACCAGCTTCGACAGGGGGACGCGGCAGGGGGTCCAGCGTCCGGCGGGAATGGCGCCGCCGTCACAGGTGGGGCCCAGCGGCACGCCCACGGGCTGCTCCGTGCCGATGACGACGCGCACGCGCACCGCCGCGTTCCCGCCCGTCTTGCCACCGTGGACTCGCAGCACCAGCGTATCGCCGGGCTCCACGCGCAGGCCTTCATGGCCGAAGTACAGCGCCTCCCAGGCGCCGAGCGTCACGGAGATGGCGCGGCTGCCAGCGGCGACCGGTGAGGTGGCGCCGAGCGAATGCGTTCCCGCCCAGGTCAGGTCCTGCCAGGGCGCGACCAGTTGGTCCTGGTAGATCCACGTCGTCGCACGGGACGGGGTGCCCGCGTCCGCAGGCGTCTTGGGGCGCGGTGGTGCGCCATGGCTCACGCTGGCCATGAGCAGCGGGATGATCAGCGCCGCCAGCAAGCCCGTTGGATGTCGTCGCATGGTGCTCCACCCGCGCACAGCGGGGACCCGGTCTGCCGGCACGGCGTCCTCTGGGGACTGAAGCCTCGCACATGCGGCACTCACGAGGGCGGGCGGCGCGGACTGGCGCAACGCGGGAAGAAACGGCTGCTCCCAGGCCCGCCCGCAATGAAACGGCTGCTCCCGGGATGCGAGACGCGTCCCGGGGCAGCCCTCGACAAGACCGCCTTACGCCCGGACCAACTCGATGGGGCTGCCTTCGGGCACGTGCTTCATCGCCACCGAGTTCATGCAGTAGCGCAGCCCCGTGGGCGGCGGGCCGTCCGGGAAGACATGGCCCAGGTGGCCGTCGCAGCGCGCGCAGCGAACCTCGGTGCGCACCATGCCGTGGGACACGTCGCGGATCTCCGTGAGCGAGTCCGGGGACAGGGCCTGGGTGAAGGACGGCCAGCCCGTGCCGGACTCGAACTTCGTCCCGGACTGGAACAGCGGGTTGTTGCAGCCGGCGCACACGTAGGTGCCGGGCGTCTTCGTGCCCAGGAAACAGCCCGACCCCGGGTACTCCGTGCCGTGCCGGCGCAGCACGTCGAACTCCTCGGGGGTGAGGCGCTTGCGCCACTCGTCGTTGGAAAGATTGAGCTTGTCCGTCATGGGTCCTCCTCCACGGTTCCGGGCACCTGCCCGAGCACGACCTTCGATGCTCCAGGGTGATTCCCGTCGCACCGTATACCAGGGAGGCAGGCGGGGGGCCGTCTCCCCGACACTCCATGGCACGGCCCTGCGAGCCAGCGGACAGGACCACGAAGAAAGGGTGGCGCGGGTTGTAGCTCCGCAGGGGGATGCGCACGCCCCGAGGAGGTCGCCGATGCGGATTTCGGAACTGATGAAGAAGGACGTGGAGACCATCGACGCGGGCGAGTGTCTGCGCACCGCCGCCGAGCGCATGCGCATCCACTACATCGGCGCGCTGCCCGTCACGGAGAACGGCCAGCTCGTGGGCATGCTGACCGACCGGGACATCGCCGTGCGCTCCACGGCCCTGGGCAAGGACCCCAACGTCACGTCCGTGCGGGAGGCCATGACCGCCACCGTCATCACCTGCTCCGCGGACGACTCGCTGGATGCCGGCGAGCTCCTGATGGAGGAGAAGAGCGTGCGGCGGCTCGTCGTCGTGGACGCGGACCACCACGCGGTGGGCATCCTCAGCATGGACGATGTCGCCACCGTGCCCGGCAAGCTGATCCGCCCCGGCGAGCTGCTGGAGCATCTGAGCATCTACTCGTGAGCCGCTGACGGAAAGCAGGGCCCGGCATCCCCCACGCGGTGGGGAACACCGGGCCCTCGAAGCGACTGACTTCAGCCCGCCACGGCCGGCTGGCACGCGGCGGACAACCACGACACGGCCTCATCCCAGGACAGGTCGCGCTGGGCGCCGTCGCGCTGGCGCAGGCGGACGTTGTTCGCCTCCACCTCGCGGCCACCCACCACCGCGAGGAACGGCACTCCGTCCTCGTGCGAACCCAGCACCTTGCGCGACAGCGACTCGTCGCGGACATCCGCCCGGGCGCGGCAGCCCGCCTGTCTCAATCGCGCCGCCAACCGTTCCGCGTACGCGGCGGCCCCCGCGCCCACGGAGGCCACCACCACCTGTTCGGGCGCGAGCCACGCGGGCAGCGCGCCCCCGTGGTGCTCCAGCAGGATGCCGATGAACCGCTCCAGGCTGCCGAACAGCGCGCGGTGAAGCATCACCGGGCGCAGGCGTGCTCCGGCCGCGTCGACGTAGTGCAGGTCGAAGCGCTCCGGCAGCACCAGGTCCAGTTGGATCGTGCCGCACTGCCACGCGCGGCCCAGCCGGTCCTGGAGCACGAACTCCAGCTTGGGCCCGTAGAAGGCGCCCTGGCCCGGCTGCTCCGCGAACTGGAGCCCCGCCTGCCTGGCGGCCGACTGGAGCCACGCCTCCGCTTGGTCCCACACCGCGTCGCTGCCCGCGCGCATCGCCGGGCGCCCGGAGAAGGCCACCTGCACGTCGCCGAAGCCGAAGCCCGCGTAGAACGCCTTGAGCGACTTCACGTAGCGCACCACCTCCGCCTCCACCTGCTCCGGAGCGCAGAAGATGTGGCCGTCGTCCTGCGTGAACTGGCGCAGGCGGAACAGCCCATGCAACGCGCCGCTGGGCTCGCTGCGGTGGACCAGCCCGAACTCCCCCAGGCGCAGGGGCAGGTCTCGGTGGCTGGGCGCCATGCGCTGCACGAGCTGGATGTGGCCCGGGCAGCTCACCGGCTTGAGGGCCAGGTGCCGGTCCCCCTCGGGCAGGCAGAACATGTTCTCGCGGAAGTTCTCCCAGTGGCCGCTCTGCTCCCAGAGGGGTTGGGAGCACAGTTGTGGCGTACGGACTTCCTGGTAGCCCTCGTCGCGCATGCGGGCGCGGACGTGGTCCTCCAGCAGGCGGTACAGCATCAGTCCGCGCGGGTGCCAGAACACCATGCCCGGGGCCTCTTCCTGCAGGTGGAAGAGGTCCAGGCGCTGGCCCAGCGCGCGGTGGTCATGTTCGTCGAGCATCGTCGTGTCTCCGTGTGTCGGTCGGATGAAGAGCCGGGGCCGGACACGGGGCGTGAGTGCTTGCACGGTCGCCCCGGCCGGTACTCGGCGGGGCGGGAAACCGTGCGCTCGTCAGACCACCGACACGCGCACCGATACCCGTCCCGCCGAGGCGGTAGTGGTCGTGGTCGCGGTGGTGGTGATGAAGAGGCTCACGGGACAAGAAGTGCTCCCGGGCGCACGGAAAGTCAAGCCGTGCGCCGGGGCGACAGGGCCGTCAGTTCAGCAGCGCCAGCAGGCCGAACAGGCCGACGAACAGGTAGAAGAGCGACTCGCCCGCGATGAGGCCGCCGCCCACCAGCGACATGGTGCTCATGTCCTCCGGAAGCACCGCCTCGCCCGGCGCGGGCTCGCGGGTGAAGCGCTTGGAGAAGGTGTTGAACAGCGACGTGAGCACGCCGCCCACGCCGAACCAGATCGTGGCGGGCAGCGCGATGAAGCCACCGAACGCGGCCGCGTAGGGGCTCGGCAGCACCACCGAGTCCATCGCGTAGCCCACCGCGAAGCCCTTTCGCGAGCCCTGCACGAAGCGCAGGTATGCGGGGTGACGGCGGATGATCTTGCGCAGGACCTCCATCGTGAAGCCGATGCCCAGGCCGATGAGCAGCGCCTTCACCTTGTGGGCCGACAGCGCGCCCAGGTCGCGGATGGCGCCCACGAACTTGTACGTCATGGCGCTTCCCCACTGACCGACCTGCGTGTCGGGGTGGTCCAACTGGTTGACGGACAGCACGGGGTAGGCGCCCATGAAGACGCGCGCCAGGCCCACGCACAGCACCGCGCCCATGAAGATGCCCAGCACCTGGTAGCGGAACTGCACCACGCGGTTGGTGCCCAGGCGCCAGCCGGTGGAGCGGTCCTGCTGCATGTCGCAGCCCACCGACGTGGAGATGAGCAGGATGGAGGACGCCATCAGGCCCACCAGCGGATCCTTCAGGCCCAACAGCGACATCAGCAGCACCGACATCACGAAGGCGCTGGAGATGGGGTTGTTGTCGCTGATGCCGTAGGCGATGCCGTTGATGAGCACGAACAGCAGCGACAGCGCGAGCCCGAAGATGATGAAGCCCGCGGGCTGGTGCAGCACCTGCGTGGCGACGACGACGACCGCCGCGCCCCAGCCCACCACCCAGGCGATGAGCCGGGGCACGTTGACCTTCTTCCAGGCCGGCTCGTCGTCCACCGGCGCCTGCGCGCGGTTGCGGATGCGTCCCACCGCCTGCACCGCGAGCATCGCTAGGTCCACCATCGCCGCGCCGCAGATCATCGCCAGCGAGATGAGGAAGCCGATCTTCCGGTACGGATCATTGGGCCCCAGCCACCCGATGCGTTGCAGGGGGGCGGTGATGGCGTAGCCCAACAGGCCCATGCACATCGCGGGCACGGTGATGCGGCTGCCCACCACCATGCCGGCGCCCACCGTGGAGCTGCTCACGCTCAGCGCCGCGACGGCCGCGACCTTCTCCGTCAGCCACGCGGCCAGGATGCCCAGGCCGGTGCCGCCGCCCAGCTTCGCGATGGAGGCCTTGAGCAGGCGCTTGTCGGTGAGCGCGCGCAGGATGTTCGCCACCGCGTAGCCCGACGGGTAGTCCAACTGGAGCCGGTCCACGAGCAGCGGCGTGTAGAGCATGCCCACGCCCACGCCGAACATGCCCACGCTGGTGCAGCTCTCGGAGCGCATCCAGGCACTGCCGTCGCGCACCGTCACTCCTCCGATTCCCACGGTGCCTCGCGAGGGCGACCTGCCGCTGTCGTTCGCGCAGCAGCGCATGTGGTTC
>NZ_RAVZ01000164.1 GCF_003611635.1 Corallococcus terminator
CGCCCGCCCCCTGTTCACGTGGCCGGTCGGTCGCTGGATGTCCGCTGGCGGTTGCGCGGGCCCGCTCCCGGGGCGATAACCCGGGATCTCCCTCCAAGGGGACTCTGAAGACCCATGTTCAACATCGGCGCAGGCGAAATGGTGTTCATCCTGGTGGCCGCGCTGATCGTGCTCGGCCCCCAGCGGTTGCCTGAGCTGGCGCGGGCCATCGGCAAGTTCATGCGCGAGTTCCGTCGCCAGACGGACGATGTGCGCAACGTGGTGGAGCGCGAGTTCTACCAGATGGACGAGGACTTCAACCGCGAGCTGCCGCCGCCGCCGCGCCCGGGCACGCGCGTGCCGTCCCCGCCCCCGGAGCTGGCCAGCGGCGCGCACCACCTGCCGGATGGGTCCATGCCCAACCTGCTCGCGGAGCCCTCCCCGTCGCTCACCGCGTCGCCGGAGCCCGCCTCCGAAACGGCGTCGGAGTCTCCCGCGCCGACTGCGGAGGCCGGGGCCGTGACGCTGACGATGGCGGCGGGTCCCGACGCGTCGTCCGCGACCGGCGCCGAGGCTGACGGTGAAGCCGGTGGGACGGAGCCGCGTCTTGGCCCGGATGGTCTTCCGCAACTCGCCCCCATTCCGGGCACGGTGGCGCGCAACGCGCCGAAACGGAGCTGAGCCCTGAACCGCCAAGGGGTTGATTTCAACGATCTGCGCATGAGCCTGTCGGAGCACCTGACGGAGCTGCGCACGCGGCTCGTCAAGTGTTCGCTCGCGGTGCTCGTGCTGGGCGCCGTGTCGCTCATCTTCGCCAAGCCCATCTTCGGTCTGCTGATGCGGCCGGTGCTCGACGCGCTGCCCGCGGACGGGCGCTCGCTCGTCTACACATCCGGCATCGAAGAAATCAACGTGCTGATGAAGGTGGGCGTGTACTGCGGCATCTTCCTCACCACGCCCGTCATCCTCTGGCAGATCTGGGGCTTCGTGGCGCCGGGGCTCTACCCGGAGGAGCGCAAGTACGCGTCGCCCTTCGTGGTGCTGGGCTCGGTGGCCTTCATCGTGGGCTCGATGTTCTGCTACTTCCTGGTGCTGCCCTCCATGTTCAAGTTCCTCCTGAGCGAGGAGGAGACGCTCGCCCTGGAGCAGCGCGTGGACACGGCGCGCCTGGGCGCGGAGGACGCGCTGCGCTTCCTGCGCATTGGCGAGGTGGAGCGCGCCGGCCACCTGGCGAAGGAGACCAGCGCCGCGCTGACGGCCGTCGGTGAAGGCCAGGTGAAGGACCCCGAAGTCGCCTCCGCCCGCAGCGTGGAATTGACGGCGCGCCTGAAGAACCTGGGCGATCTGCTGGACGCGGCGTCGGACGGGCTGGGCGTCTCCGCGCGCGGCGTGCTGCGTGCGGCGGTGGAGAAGCGGGTGGAGGCGGTGAACGCCTACGGCCGTCAGGACTACGCCACGTCGGAAGCGGCGATGGACCAGGCCGCGAGCCTGCTCGCGGGCGTGGCCCCCACGCGCGCCGAGGAGATGTCGGGCCTGTGGCGGTTGCAGAAGGAGCTGGCCAAGGGCCACGCGGAGGCGGAAGCGGCGCGCTGGACGCGTCCCATGCTGACGATGAATGAGCAACTGTCGCTGGTGCTGCTGCTCATCCTCGCCTTCGGCGTCATCTTCGAGCTGCCGCTGGTGATGGCCCTGCTGGGCATCGTCGGGGTGGTGCAGTCGAAGTGGCTCATCCGCTACCAGCGCCACGCGTTCGTGGTGTGCCTCATCGCGGCGGCCATCCTGACGCCCACGGGTGACGTGGTGAACCTGTCGCTGATGGCCGGCCCCATGCTGCTCTGCTACGAGCTGGGCGTGCTGGCGGTGTGGCTCATCGAGAAGCGCCGCGCGAAGGCGGAAGCCTCCACGGACATCACCCCGGCGGCGTAGACTGCCCCGGCATGAAGAGCTTCTCCGCGCGACTGATGGTGGACCTGCGGTATCTGCGCGCGCTGTCGCGCAGGTTCCGCAGCACGCTGCTGCTGGCGGCGGTCATCTTCGGGATGGGGCCGCTGCTGTTCCAGTGGCGCTTCGTGGGGCCGGGGGGCGACCGCATCTCCTACGGAGAGGCGCTGCACCATGTCTACTTCCTGCTCTTCGGGCAGCCGTCGCTGCCGTACGTCAGCGACTGGCTGGTGGAGAGCCTGAACATCCTCATTCCGCCCATCAGCATCGCGCTGGTGGTGGATGGCGTGGTGCGCTTCGCGTACCTCTTCTTCGCCCGGCACAAGAACGACAAGGAGTGGGTCACCGTGGTGTCCGAAACGATGAAGGGCCACGTCGTGGTGTGCGGGGCGGGGCGCGTGGGCTACCGCGTGGTGACGCAGCTTCGGGAGATGGGTAAGGACGTGGTGGTGGTGGAGAAGCGCGAGGACGCGACGTTCGTGTCCGCGCTGCGCGATGAGAACGTGCCGCTGCTCATCGACGACACGCGCAGCCCGCTGTGCCTGCCGCGCACGCACGTGAAGCGCGCGTCCGCCATCGTCTGCGCCACGGACGACGACCTGGCGAACCTGAACATCGCGCTGGACGCGCGGCGGCTCAACCCGGGCATCCGCGTGGTCATCCGCCTGTTCGACGACGACCTGGGCGCGAAGGTGCGCGACACGTTCAAGGCGGAGGCCCTGTCCAGCTCCTCGCTGGCCGCGCCCGCGATGGCGCTGGCGGCGTTGGACCCGAGGCTGGTGCACTCGTTCCGCATCGGCAAGCACCTGATGGTGGTGTCGCTGTTCGTGGTGCGTGACGGCCTGCCGGGCCTGAACGTGTCCCAGGTGCGCGACCGCTTCGGCGGGCTGGCCCTGTCGCTCATCCGGGGCGCGGAGGAGACGCTGCATCCGCAGGGGGACGTGGTGTTCCAGCCGGGGGACCAGGTCACCATCCAGGCGTCCTATCCGGAGTACTGCATCCTGCGCGCCTTCACCGGCGAGGCGGAGGCGCCCGCGTACGCGGACCACGACAACTTCCTCATGCCGGGGTACCGCCCCACGGGGTGACGCGCCGGCTTGCGAGCGGGCGGGGAGGCCGGTTAGGCAGGGGGCGCTGGTTGCTGAAGGAAAGGCCCGCCCCGTGCTGCATCGTCCTGCTTTCGCCTTGAGTCTCCTGGCCGTCCTGTCCGCTGGCTGTGCGTCGTCTCCGGCGCGTCTGGAAGGGGCGCAGGTGACGCTGGCCTCCCACGCGGACGCGCGCGTGGGCACCTATGTGTCCTCGCCGTGGGGCTTCAGCACGGCGTCGTACTGGATTGAGGGCCCCACGGGGCTCATCCTGGTGGACACGCAGTTCCTGCCGTCCGCGGCGGAGGAGTTCGTCACCTGGGCCGAAGCGGTGACGGGCAAGAAGGCGGAGCTGGCCATCGTGCTGCACGCCAACCCGGACAAGTTCAACGGCACGGACGTGCTGCGCAAGCGCGGCATCCGCGTGGTGACGAGCGAGCAGGTGCGCGCCGCCATCCCGGCCATCCACGAGAAGCGCACGCGCGCGTTCGCCGCGAGGTACGCGCCGGACTATCCGACGACGCTGCCCCTACCGGACAGCTTCGGAAGCCAGCCGGCGGAGCTGAGCGCGGGCGGCGTGACGGTGAAGGCGCACGTGCTGGGCGCGGGGTGCAGCGAGGCGCACGTGGTGGTGGAGTTCGACGGGCACGTGTTCCCCGGCGACCTGGTGGCGAACGACGCGCACAGTTGGTTGGAGATGGGCCGCACGGACGCGTGGCTGGAGCGGCTGGAGGAACTGAAGGCGCTGCGCCCGAAGGTGGTGCACCCGGGACGTGGGCCTTCCGGTGACGCGGGGCTGCTCACGCGGGAGCGTCAGTACCTGGAGCGCGTCATCGCGGAGGTCGCGGCGGAGAAGCCCCAGGGGCCATTTACGGACGCTGCGGGGGAGCGCATCCGGGCGCGCATCGAAGCGGCCTTCCCGGGACTGCGCCTTCCGGTGTTCCTGAACATCGGCCTGCCGGCGGAGTGGGACCGGCAGGCGCGGGCCGCGGCGACCGCGCCTTGAGGACGCGGCCGCGTGCCGGCATTCAGGGACAGTGCGGGTCGCTGACGTACGTCCAATAGGGCGTCTTCTGGCCCAGGTTGATCTCCTTGCCATCGCATCGGCAGTCCCGACGGCCCACTTCGACGGTCTTCGACGAGTTGCTGTAGTAGGTGACGGAGCGGTTGGGGTCGACGCCGCAACTGATGGGCGCGATGGCCTGCTCCACCTGGTCCACGGCGGTGTCCTGTCCGGGAGACGATTCCGTGCCTCCGCATGCGGCCAGCAGCATTGCTCCGGTGAGTGACACGCCTTTAAGTAGTCGGTTCATCTGGCAATCCTTTCCGTGAAGGGAAGGAAACAAGACTACCGGGAGAAGGTGACAAATGCCGACAGGGCAGACGGCGAAGGTTGGATTCCAGGCAGGGGTCCGTCGCTCCTTCTCGGTGGGGGCGGACGTCGCGTGGAAGGGTTGGGGTGAAGCTCAGGGCCTGATGCGCTGGGTGGGTGCGCTCCAGCCTCCGCTGAAGGAAGGGACGGTGACCTCGCTCCCGGATGGGACACGCGTGACGGTGGTTCGGTGTGTCCCCGCGAAGCAGCTGCGCCTGCGATTGGAGCGCGACGGGTGGAGCCGGGCACGTACCGTCCAACTGCGCCTGATTCCCTCCGTGCACGGCATCACCGTGGCGCTGCATGCGGAAGGACTGCCGGATGCGGGCGCCCGCGAGGAGACGCTGGCGCGGTGGACGCATGCCCTGGAGGGCTGGAATGCCTTCTCCGGCAGGAAGGTGGCGGTGAGCCGGTCCGGTCCCATGGAGCGCGATCCCGCTGGCGATAAGGACGCACAGGAGGCTCCTGCCCTGGAGGAGGGACTCGCCGAGAAGGGCGCGGCCGACCTCAAGAAGGCCGGTGCCGTGCGCGGTGTGACGCAGGGCGCGGCACCCGGTGCGAAAGACGCTGCGCCCTCGAAGGTTCGGGGTGGTGCGAAGAATGGCGGGCCCGCGAAACAGCGGCGCGGCGCGAAGAAGACCGTGACCGCGAAGCAGCGGGGCAGTGCGAAGAAGGGTGCGGCAAGGGGCGCGAAGAAGGCAGTGCCCACGAAGCAGCGGGGCAGTGCGAAGAGGGCCGCGTCCACGAAGCGTTCTCCCGCTTCGGGGAAGGCTCTCGGCGGGAAGAGGGACGCGGCGAGGAAGGCGCCCCCTTCAGCGAACAAGACGAAGACCCGGAAGTAGGCTGCGCCCGCCCGGGCGCAGCCCCTGCCTCAAGGGCCGCCGTGCACCGGCCCTCCTCCGCTCACCGCCCGCGCAGGCCCTGCGCAATCTTCAGGATGTCCGCGAGCACTCCAGCCGCCGTGACGGGACCGCCCGCGCCCGCGCCCTGCACCAGCAGCGGGTAGTCCGCGTAACGCTCCGTGGAGAAGGCCACGAACGCCTCCGAGCCACGCAGCCGCGTCGCCGGATGCTCCTTCGACACGGCCACCGGTCCCACGCGCAGCACCGGCCCGTCCTTCGCTGACGGGTCGATGCGCGCCAGGTAGCGCAGCACCTTGCCCTCCGCGCGCAGGCCCTCGATGCGCGACGTGAACGTCCGGTCCAGCTTCTCCAGGCCGGTGAGGAAGCGCTCCACGTCCGTTTCCTCCAGGTACTCGCGCGGCACGAACGGCTCCACCTCCACGTCCTCCATGGACAGCTCCAGGCCCTGCTCGCGCGCCAGGATGAGCGCCTTGCGTGCCGCGTCCGTGCCCGCCAGGTCCTCGCGCGGGTGCGGTTCCGTGAAGCCCTTCTCGCGCGCGGTGCGCACCGCCTTCGACAGCGGCACCCCATCCATCAACTGCTGACTCAGGTAGCCGAGCGTTCCGGAGAATGAACCCTCCACCCCGTGCACCCTGTCTCCGGTTCGCACCAGGTCCTTCAGTGTCTGGATGACGGGCAGGCCCGCGCCCACCGTCGTCTCGTAGTGGTACGCGCGGTGGTTCAGGTGCGCGGTGCTCCGCAGCCGCTCCCACACCTCTCGCGGCTGCGTCAGCGGCTTCTTGTTCGCCGCCACCACGTGGATGCCGCTGCGGAACGCCTCCAGGTACAGCGCCTCCATGCCATCCGCCGCGGTGCAGTCCACCAGCACCGGCACCGGCAGCCGCCGCAGCGCCTCCAGCAGGGCCTGCACCACGGGCGGCGACGCACCCTCGGGCACCGCTTCGATGCGCTCGCGCCACTGGCTCAGCGGGATGCCCTCGGGCGAGAAGAGCACCCGCCGACTGTCCGCGAGCCCCACCAGGTTGAGCTTGATGCCGTGCTCCTGCTCCAGCGACTGTTGCAGCGTGCGCAACTGGTCCAACAACTGGCTGCCAACCACGCCGTGGCCCAGCACCAGCAGGCTCACCTCCTCATGGGCGAAGTGGAAGGCGGCGTGCACCGTGCGCACCGTCAGCGCCGTCTCCCCTCCATCCACGATGAACGAGATGGAGCGCGCGCTGGCCGTCTGCGCGATGGCGCGCACGTTGATGCCCAGCGCCCCCAGCGGCTGGAACAGGCGTCCGGCCACGTTGGCGCCCTGTCCCATCGCCTCCGCCACCAACGCCACCTGCGTCACCGGCGCACGCACCTGAGGAGGCAGCAGCGCGCCCCGCTCCAGCTCCGGCGCCAGTTCCCTCCGCAGCACTTCCTCCGCGCGAGCCGCATGCACCCGGTGCAGCACCACCGCCACCGAACGCCCCGGCGACGACTGCGCCGCCATCCACGCGTCGATGCCCGCCGCCTCCAGGGCCTGCAACGCACGAGGCCCCACCGGCCGCGCCGCCTCCTCCGTGCCACCCTCCAGGCCCAGCAGCGCCAGGTCCTCCAGCGACACCACGCACGTGGGCACGCTGCCATCCCCCGCGCCGGGCACGTCGATGAGCGTGCCGGGCTCGTCGGGATGTTGCAGGTGGCGCACGCGCAGCGGGATGTCCGCGTCGCGCAGCGTGGACAGCGCGCGAGGGTGCAACGTGGGCAGGCCCAGGTACACCAGCTCCAGCGCCTCCGTGTAGCTCAGGTGCGGCACCGGCCGCGCGTCCGCGACGTGGAGCGGATCCGCCGTCATCACGCCGGGCACGTCCGTCCACAACGTCAGCGGCGTGCCCAGCAGCACGGCCAGCACCGCCGCCGTCTCGTCCGCGCCACCCGTGCCCAGCGTCGTGGAGCGCCCGTCGAGCGACAGGCCCCGCCCGCCCGCGTGCAACGTCAAACGTCCCTCCCACGCCGACCGCAGCGTCGCCACGCGAGCGCGGGTGTGCTCCCGGTTCACGCGCGCCTGTCCGGGCTCGCCTTCCGTCACCGTCCAGTCCGCCGCGTCCACCTCCAGCGAGGGAACGCCCCGCGCCCCCAAGAGCCGCGCCAGCAGCGCCGCCGTCAGCCGCTCGCCCGTGCCGCGCACCACGTCCTCCAGCGCCGGCCGCCGCTCGCGCACGAGGCTGGCTCCATCCAACGCGCGACGCGCGGGCTCCAGCAGCGACGCCAGCGAGCGCGTGCCGTTGGCCTCCACCGACGTGGAGCCCGGAGGCGCGCCCAGCCGGCGCTCGGCCTCCTCCAGCATCAACAGGCCCCGCGCCAGCAGTCCGTCCAGCTCCTGCCGGGCCAGCGTGGAGTTGCCCTTCAGCGCGATGGACAGCGCGGCCTCCAGGCCAGTGGCGAGCCACGGAGGAGAGGACACGATGGCGGCGCGCGTGGTGCCCGCGTCGCGGCGCGACAGGTGCGTGGCCACGGACGCGAGGCCCAGGGCGTTGTCGAGGAGGAACGGCGCGTAGCGGGTGATGCTCACGGGAGCGGTCATGAAGTCTTCCGGGCGCGGACGCCGGCAGGAGAGGGAGCGCGGGCGTCGCGGCCCACGCCCGGTGGCAGGGCGAGGGCGCGCAGCAACAGGGGCGCGAGCGCGTCCCATTCGATGAGGAAGCCGTCGTGGCCGTGCACGCTGCACAGGGCCGCGTATTCGGCGTGGAGGCCCTGCGCGCGCAGGCGCCGGGACAGCGTCACCATGTGTTCGGGCGGGAAGAGTTGGTCGCGGTCGATGCCGATGGCCAACGTGCTCGCGCGAATGCGGTCCAGGCCCGGACCTCCGCGCGGCGTGGGCACGCGCGCCAGGTCGTGGTGGTCCATGGCGCCCAGCAGGGCCAGGTAGGAGCGGGCGTCGAAGCGCGCCTCCAGCTTCGCGCCCTGGTACTCCAGGTAGCTCTCCACCGGATACAGCGCCCGCGACGACCACGCCTGCGGACGCTTCTGGAGCGCGTCCAGGCCCGCCTCCGCGCGGTAGGTGAGCGTCGCCAACTGACGCGCCAGCTCCAGGCCGCGCCGGGGGGACTCGGGGTACTCCGGATCCAACAAGATGGCCTGCCGGGCCACGTGGTTCCAGCCCACCACCCACGCGGACGCGGACTCCGCCGTGGCCATGGGCACCATGCGCTGGAAGCGCTCCGGCGCGAGCGCCGCGAGGCACAGCACGACCATGCCTCCCAGCGAGCCCCCGGTGACGAGCGCCACCTCCTCGATGCCCAGCGCGTCCAGCGCGGCGAGGATGGAACGCGCCTGGTCCCATGGCGTGATGGTGGCGGGGAGGCTGCGCTCATCCAGGCGCAGGTCTCCCTTGGCCAGCACGGGCGACGGACCGAAGCGGGTGTCGTCGGTTCGCTGGGGGAAGCCTTCGTCCGCGGGCCCGAAGGTGCCGTAGCAGGAGCCCAGGTTGTTGAAGCACAAGAGGCGCACGCGCGATGGATCCAACGGCCGGCCCGGACCGATGACAGGCCCCCACCAGCCGCCTTCACCTCCCGCGTTCATGTCCCCGGTGAGCGCGTGCACCAGCAGCACGGTGGGCACCGGGTCGGGCGCGCGTCGCGGACCGTTGCGACGTGCATCCGCGGCGGCGTCCCGCAGGTCGGACGCGGAACGCCGCACCACTTGAAGCCTGCCCGCGCGCGTCGCCTCTTCCGAGTGCACGCGCGAGCGCGACTGCAACCACGCGAGGTCCTCCGGGGGCCCCCACCACCAGCCGCGCACCAGATGGGGGGCCACGCGAGCCCCCGCCTCCAGTGGCAGGTCTGGCAGCGACAGGTCGAAGACGCGCGGCGTTTCCGCGCGCGCGGGGATGTCCACGGGATTCCTCACGGGTCGCATGGCGTCAGGCCGCGTTCAACGCCTGGTCCAGGTCGGCCAGGATGTCGTCCAGGTGTTCCAGGCCCACGGACAGCCGCACCAGGTCGTCGGTGACGCCCGTGCTGGCGCGCTCCTCCGGCGACAGTTGCTCGTGCGTCGTGGACGCCGGGTGGATGATGAGCGAGCGCGTGTCGCCGATGTTCGCGAGCAGGCTCCACAGCTTCACGCCGTCAATCACGCGGCGCCCCGCCTGCAAGCCGCCCTTCACGCCGAAGGTGACGAGCCCGCCGAAGCCGCCCTTCAGGTACTTCTTCGCGTTGGTGAACGCGGGGTCGTTCTCCAGGCCCGGGTAGCGCACCCACTCCACCTTCTTGTGGGTCTGGAGCCACTTCGCCACGGAGAGC
The DNA here is from genome assembly GCF_003611635.1 of Corallococcus terminator. Lineage (GTDB taxonomy): Bacteria > Myxococcota > Myxococcia > Myxococcales > Myxococcaceae > Corallococcus > Corallococcus terminator. Next base: position 9,512 of record NZ_RAVZ01000164.1, read on the forward strand.
GCGTTCTGCGAGTGGCGCTCCAGGCGCAGGCGCAGCGTCTCCAGGCCCAGGATGAACGCGTGCGCGTTGAAGGGGCTGAGCGCGGGGCCCAGGTCGCGCAGGCCCTCCAGGCGGGCCTTGAGGATGAAGGCCGCGGGCCCGAAGGCCTCGCGCAGGCGCAGGCCGTGGTAGCCGGGGTTGGGCTCGGTCAGTTCGGGGAACCTGCCGTTCTCCCAGGGGAAGTTGCCGCCGTCCACGATGACGCCGCCAATGGAGGTGCCGTGGCCGCCGATGTACTTGGTCGCGCTGTGCAGCACGATGTTCGCGCCGTGGCGCAGCGGGTTGAAGAGGGCGGGGGACAGCGCGGTGTTGTCCACGAAGAGGGGCAGGCCCGCCTCGCGCGCGATGGCGCCAATGGCGTCGAAGTCCGGCACGTCCAGGCGCGGGTTGCCCAGGGACTCCAGGTAGAGCGCCTTCGTCTTGGGGCCAATCGCCTCGCGGAACGACTCCGGACGGTTGGAGTCCACGAAGCGGGTGGTGATGCCCAGGCGGGGCAGCGTCACCTTGAAGAGGTTGTAGGTGCCGCCGTAGAGGCTGGCGCCGGAGACGATTTCATCTCCGTTCTTGAGGATGTTGAGGATGCCCAGCGTCTGCGCGGCCTGTCCGGACGCCACCGCGAGCGCGCCCACGCCGCCTTCGAGCGCGGCGATGCGCTTCTCGAAGACGTCCGTCGTGGGGTTCATGATGCGCGTGTAGATGTTGCCGAACTCCTTGAGGCCGAAGAGGGCGGCGGCGTGGTCCGCGTCGCGGAAGCGGTAGCTGGTCGTCTGGTAGATGGGCACCGCGCGCGACCCGGTGGTGGGGTCGGGCGAGTAGCCGGCGTGCAGCGCGAGCGTGTCGAAGTGCAGCGGGCGGTCGTTGGGCGTGCTCATGGCAAGGGACTCCTGTTCGCGTCGCCAGCGAAGGCGCGCGTCAAGTGAAGGGCGGAAGGGTGACGGGGACGTCAGGGCACGACGGGCGGCGGGGGAGGCTTCAGGTCACGGTGGGCGCTAACGACGCTCTTCGGCTGGGGTACGAGAGCGGAGGCCCGGAACGACGAAGCCCACCGACCCTCGCGGGTGGGTGGGCTCCGGTGGCTCGCCAGGGGCAGGCTGTGCGTCAGCCGGCCGCGGCGGGCTTGGGCCCACCCGGAACAGGCATCGAACACATGCACATGGCGGAGGTGACGAACATTCTGCGAGTAGAAGTAGCGAGCATGCCGCGCGCTGTCAAGCCACCCTCCGGAACGAAGCCGCGCACGTCACGTGCCGGTGACGACGTGCCGTCGCGTATTCCCATGATGACGCTCTCGCGTGCTTCAGCGCTTCCCATCCTGCTGAGTTGCTTCGTCACCTGTCTCTTCACGGTCGCCTGTTCCAGGCCCGCGCCGCCCACGCCCATGACCTTGCGAAAGACGTTCCGCACGCAGTTGAAGGACCCCGCCGCGCTGCCTTCGAGCGCGCCCGTTCCGCCTCCCGGTGTCTTCGAGTTGGTGCGCTACCCGGCGCCGCTGGGAAGCAACGCGGCCTACGTCACGCCCGTGCGCGAAGGGAACAGGCGCCCGGCGATGGTGTGGCTTCACGGCGGGTTCAACTGGGGCATCGGCCCGCTCGCGTGGCTGCCCGCGGCCCGCGACAATGATCAGAGCGCACGAGCGTTCCGCGAAGCGGGCATGGTGCTGATGCTGCCGTCGCTGCGGGGCGCGAACGACAACCCCGGTGAGCACGAATACTTCCTGGGCGAGGCGGATGACGTGGTGGCCGCGATCGACTTCCTGGCACAGCGCCCGGACGTGGATCCCGCTCGCATCTACCTGGGAGGCCACAGCACGGGGGGCACGCTGGCGCTCATCGCCGCCGTGCATGCTCCGCGCTTGAAGGGCGCGTATGTCTTCGGTCCCACCCACGATGTCTCTGGATACGGCAGGACGGGCACGGCGCTGGACCGCGCCACGGGACCGGAGCTGTGGATGCGCAACCCGGTGAGCTTCGTGGACGCGCTGCGCGTGCCCACGCAGGTCATCGAGGGCGCGGACCATGGGAACACCGAAGCGTTCGAACCCCTGCGCAAGGCGGCGAAGGACGCGCCGCTGTCGTTTCTGCCGGTGCCCGGCGCCACGCACTTCAGCGTCCTCGCGCCCGTGACGGAGCTGCTGGCGCGCAGGCTCGCGGAGACACCCGCGGAGGTGCCGACGGTGATGCTCACGGACGCGGAGACCCGCGAGGCCGTGCTCGCTGAACGCGACCGGTGAGGCTCGCTCAACGCACCCGCGCGTTCGCGGACGAGGCCCTTTGCGCCGAACGCGACCGGTGAGGTGTGCTCAACGCACGTGGGCGTTCGCGGGGTAGGGCGGCAGCGTGCCCTGGAAGCCCGGCTGCTGGCGCACCCGTTCGAGCCACGCGAGCACACCAGGGTACGGCGTCAGCTCCACGCCCGCTTCCGGCGCCAGGTGCACGTACGCGTAGAGGCAGAGGTCCGCGACGGTGTAGCGCTCCTCCACCAGGAACGTGCGGGTGCGCAGGTGGCGCTCCAGCGTCTCCAGCGCGCGCACGCCCCCGGCGATGCGCTGTCGGAACGCTTCCGGTTGCTGGGGTTCGCGGCCACTGAGGCGCCAGTAGCGCGCGGTGCCCAGGTTGGGCTCCACCCCGTTCTGTTCAAAGAACATCCACTGGTGCACCTGCGCCCGCGCGAAGCGGTCCTCGGGCAGCAGCCGCGTGCCCTCCGCGAGGAACAACAGGATGGCGTTGGACTCCGCGAGGAACCGTCCCGGCTCTGGCTCCAGCACCGGGATGCGCCCGTCCGGGTTCTTGTTCGCGTGGAAGTCGGCCGTGTGGCTTTCGCCCGCGAAGATGTCCACCGGCACCAGCTCATACGCGAGGCCCAACTGCGCGAAGAGCGTGCGGACCTTGTAGCCATTCGCGGAGGGGAGGCAGTCGTGGAGGCGCATCGAAGAGGCTCCGGAAGAGGAAGGGATGCGCGACACGCTAGCGCCCACGGAGGTGTCCCGCGCTCCGGTCCTTGCGCTTGAATTCGGGGGCGGAGTTGAAGTTGATTCTGATTATCAATATCTTATTGGGGTTCCTCAAAGGACCCTGCCATGACCGAGCGCTACTACGTCCCGAACCTCACGGGCATCCCGGAGACGATGCTGTGGACGTTGCACAACCGCGCGGGTGAGGCGAAGCGGGCGGACGGCATCCTCCGGGACTCGGACGTGGTGCGCATCTACGACGCCATCCAGTACGACTTCGTGCGCTCGTTCGGACAGGCGGACAGCTCGCACGCGGTGCGCGCGGTGGAGACGGACCGGGTGCTGCGCCAGTGGCTCTCCGCGCATCCGGATGGCTTCGTCGTGTCGCTGGGGGAGGGGTTGGAGACGCAGGCGCAGCGCCTGGACAACGGCCGGCTGCGCTGGCTGAGCGTGGATCTGCCGGAGGCGGTGGCCATCCGGGAGCGCTTCCTGCCGCCCACGGAGCGGCTGCGCCACTTCGCGGGGAGCGCGTTGGACCGCTCCTGGATGGACGCGGTGGATGCGTCCCAGGGCGTGTTCATCATCGCGCAGGGGCTGTTCATGTACTTCGAGGAGGAGGAGGTCCGCCGCCTCATCGTGGACATCGCGGAGCGCTTCCCGGGCGCGGAGCTGCTCTTCGACACGATTCCCCGGTGGTTCTCCCGCAAGACGCTCACCGGGCTGAAGCGGACGCCCGCCTACCGGGTGCCTCCCATGCCGTGGGGCATCAACCTGGACGAGCTGGCACCGACGCTCAAGCGCTGGCACCCGCGCGTGAAGCACGTCACGCGGGTGCCGTTCATGTTCCCCCGAGGCTTGCAGCGCATCGTCTACAACAACGTCAACCGGCTGCCCTGGCTCAAGCACAAGACGCCGGCCATCGTGCACGTGCGCATCGCGCACGCCCCGGCGCCTTCGGACGCGTGAGCTACGGCGTGGCTTCGTTCCAGACCTCGGAGACGCGGCCCACCTGGTCGAACGCGCAGTGCGCGGCGCCCGCGATGACCTTGTCGTTCACCGGGGCCGCTGAGGAGCCGTCCGTGCGCTGTGGCACCGTCCCGCCTCTGTTCAGCCGCCAGTATACCGGCTATACATTTCCAGCCCGGAAAGGAAATTCTTCCATGAGCGGACGCGTGAACCTGATGGCGCCGGAGGTCCGGGCCAATCCCTACCCTGTCTACGCGGAGCTGCGGCGCAGCGCTCCGGTGTGTCAGGTGGAGCCGGGCGGCCTGTGGGCGCTCACGCGCTTCGAGGACGTGTCCGCGGCGTTCAAGAACCCGCAGGTGTTCTCGTCCGCGGGCGTGCGCACCGTCACGGCGCCCCCGTGGTTGGGCCACAACCCGTTCTCCGAATCCATGATCGTGATGGATCCGCCGCACCACATGCGGCTGCGCACGCTGGTGAGCCGCGCGTGGACGCCCACGGCGGTGAACCGGATGGAGCCTCGCATCCGCGGCTTCGCGCAACACCTCGCCGAGCGACTGCAACCCGAGCGTGAAGTGGACTTCGTGGACGCCTTCGCCATGCCGCTGCCCGCGAGCGTGATTGGCGAACTGTTCGCGTTGGATCCGCAGATGACCGCCCGTTACAAGCGCTGGTCGGTGGACCTGTCCAGCGTGTCCGGGACGACGGAGAAGGACACCCACCGTCACGAATCCATCCGCGCCACGGTGCGCGAGATGGAGGACTACCTGTCCCAGGTGGTCGCCGACCGCCGCCGCCAGCCGCAAGAGGACATGGTGTCGGACCTGGTGCAGACGCGCGTGGACGGCGAGGCGCTCTCCGACGCGGAGCTGATGAGCTTCCTGTTCCTGCTGGTGGTCGCGGGGCTGGAGACCACCGTGCAGCTCGTCAGCCACTGCGTGCGCATGCTGATGGAGCACCCGCACCTGCTCACCCGCCTGCGCGAGAACCCCGCGCAACTGCCGCGCTTCGTGGAGGAGGTGCTGCGCTTCGAGCCCTCCGTGCACGGGCTGGTGCGCGTCACCACGAAGGAGACGGAGGTTTCAGGCGTGGTGATTCCGGCGGGCGCGCGCGTGGCGCTGATGGTGGGCTCCGCGTGCCGCGACGGCGAGCGCTTCAAGGACCCGGACACCTTCGACATGGACCGCGAGGGCGTGAACAACTTCCCCTTCGGCCACGGCATCCACTTCTGCCTGGGAGCCCCGCTGGCCCGGCTGGAGGCGCGCGTGGGGCTGGAGGTGCTGCTGTCGCGCTTCACGAAGTTCACGCCCACGGGCCCGGTGAAGTGGAACACCTCCCTCACCGTGCGCGGCCCGCTGACGATGCCCCTCATCCCGCACGCCTGAGCTGAGCGGGACGAGGTGGCCGGAGGCTTCAAGCCTCGATGTCGAACGCGAGCGACACGCGCTCGCCGGGCTCCACGTGCAGCAGGCCCTCGCCGGTGGCCAGGGCCCCGGCGGCGGCGGTCCACGGCTCCACGCAGACGAAGTCCTTGCCCTGCAACGTCCACACGACGAGCAGCCGGAACTCCGGGCTCCACGACAGCTTCACCGGCGGCAGGCCCGGCCCGCGCTCCAGCGTCGTGCCCGGCCCCTTGTGGTCGCGCAGGTGCATGTCCACCTCCGCCGCCGTGAGGTCCAGGCCGGTGAAGGGCACCTCATGCTTCTCGCGGTTGTCCCACGCGTGCGTGGCGTCCGTCTCCACGCGGGCCTGGGCCTTGTTGGCCTGCGGCACGCGGAAGTACGGGTGGTAGCCCAGGTGCAGCGGCAGGGGCCGCGTGTCCCGGTTCTCCAGGTCGAAGTCGAGGGTGAGCCGGCTGCCCACCAGCGAGAAGGTCAGTTGCGCGTCGAAGGCCCAGGGGTACTGGCGCAGCGTCTCCTCGGAGGAGGTGAGCCCCAGCACCAGCAGCGAACCTTCCGACTGCCGCACCGTCCACGGCAGCCGCCGCGCGAAGCCGTGCTGCGGCAGGGTGTACGCCTTGCGGTCCGCCGGGTACGTGTCCCCGGGCAGGGGGCCGGCGATGGGAAAGAGCACGGGGATGCCCCCGCGCACGTTCTTCGTGAGGTCGGCGACGGTGCCCTCATCCAGGAAGAGCACCTCCTCGCCTTCCACCACCATGCGGGTGACGAGCGCGCCGCGCGTGGGGATGATCTCCACGCGGCACGCGCCGTCCTCCAGCGCGTAGGTGTCCAGCCCCGCGATGCCCGGGAACGGTCCGCTCATGGCCTAGATGGCCCCTTCCTTCGGGTCGCTGTCCATGAAGGGGTAGGGCACCTTCGCGGGCGGCACGAAGTTCTCCTTGATGGTGCGCGGGCTGCTCCAGCGGAACAGGTTGACGATGGAGCCCGCCTTGTCGTTGGTGCCCGACGCCCGGCTGCCGCCGAAGGGCTGCTGGCCCACCACCGCGCCCGTGGGCTTGTCGTTGATGTAGAAGTTGCCCGCCGCGCCGCGCAGGCTGCTCATCATCATCTCGATGGCCTGACGGTCGCGCGCGAAGATGGCGCCGGTCAGCGCGTAGCTGGCGGACTGGTCGCACTCCTTCAGCGTCTCCTCCAGCTTCGCGTCCGGGTAGACGTACAGGCCCACGAGTGGCGCGAAGATCTCCTCCGTCATGATGCGGTGGCGCGGGCTGTTGCACTGCACCAGCGTGGGCTGCACGAACCAGCCCTCGCTCCTGTCCGTCCCGCCGCCCGCGATGATGGTGGCGTCGCCGCCCGTCTTCGCCAGCTCGATGTACGAGGACACCTTCTTGAACGACCGCTCGTCGATGACGGCGCCCATGAAGTTCCGGAAGTCCGTCACGTCGCCCATCTTGATGTCCGCGATGAGCGCCTGCAGGCGCGGCTTCAGCTTGGGCCACAGCGACTCCGGCACGTAGACGCGGCTCGCGGCGGAGCACTTCTGGCCCTGGTACTCGAAGCCGCCGCGCACGATGGCGACCGCGAGCGCCTCCAGGTCATCCGCCGCGGACGGGTGCGCGAAGATGAAGTCCTTGCCGCCCGTCTCACCCACCAGCCGGGGGTACTGCTTGTAGCGGCCGATGTTCTCTCCCACGCTCTTCCACAGGCTGTTGAACGTGGGCGTGGAGCCGGTGAAGTGGATGCCGCCCAGGTGGGGGCTCGCCAGCACCGGGTTGCCCACCGTGGGGCCGTCGCCGGGCAGCATGTTGATGACGCCGTCGGGCAGGCCCGCCTCGCGCAGCAGTTCCAGGCCGTACCACGCGCTCAGGCCCTGCGTGGAGGACGGCTTCCACAGCACCACGTTGCCCATGATGGCGGGCGCCGCGCACAGGTTCACCGCGATGGAGGTGAAGTTGAACGGGGTGATGGCGAAGACGAACCCGTCCAGCGGCCGGTAGTCCGTCAGGTTCCACGTCTGCGCGGAGCTCTCCGGCTGGATGGAGAGGATCTGCTGCGCGAAGTGGACGTTGTAGCGAAGGAAGTCGATGAGCTCACACGCCGCGTCGATCTCCGCCTGGTGCGCCGTCTTGGACTGGCCCAGCATGGAGGACGCGTTGAGCAGCGGGCGGTAGCGCGTGGCGAGCAGCTCCGCGGCGCGCAGGAAGATGGCCGCGCGTGCGTGGAAGGACATCCGCGCCCAGTCCTCCTTCACGCTCATCGCGTTCTGGATGGCCTTCTCCACGTGGCTCGCGTCGGCCTCGTGCAGGGTGGCCAGCACGTGCTTGTGCCGGTGGGGCATGCGCACGGTGTCCGTCTTGCCGGAGTGCAGGTACTTGCCGCCGATGACGATGGGGATCTCCACCTGCTCGCTGCTCATGCGCTTGAGCGCGCTCTGGAGTTCGGCGCGCTCGGGCGTGCCGGGAGCGTGGGAGAGGACGGGCTCGTTCTTGGGAGCCGGGACGCGGGGAAAGGCGTTGAGCACGCGAGGACCTCGGGGCGGGAAGGAAAGGGGGGCAAGGTATAGCCCTCCCCGGGTCCCAGGTCAGCGAGAGTTGCCCGGGCCGTCCGCGCCGCGACACAGGCGGACTTTGCGCACGCGTCCCGTCAGGAGGCCGTCCGGCACTCGGCCGGCTTCAGCCCTCGCCCGCGGCCTTGGCCGTGGCGCCCCGCGCACGCTGCAACACGGCATGCAGTTGCGCGATGAGGTACGGCGGCTTCACCGGCTTGACCAGGTACGCGTCCGGCTGGGGCTGCCCGGGCTCCAGGTCCGCGCGCGGCGCGTAGCCGCTGACGAACACCACCGGCAGGTGCGCCAGGGCCGGCTCGGCGCGGACACGGCGGCACAACTCGTAGCCGTCGATGCCCTCCATGTTCACGTCCGACAGCAGCACGTCCGGCGGCTCCGTCAGCGCGTGCGCCAGCCCCGCTTCGCCGTCCGCCGCCACCGTGCAGTCGAACTCCCCTGACAGCAGCAGCCGCAGCGTCTCGCGCATGGTCCAGGAGTTCTCGACGATGAGGACCTTGGGCTTCACGGCGCTTCGACTCCCGGGGAGGGGACCGCGGACAGCGGGCAACGACAGCGCCCAGCATCCCCCCACCGTGCGCACCGGGCAAGAGGTCCCCCTTCACCCGGAAGAATTCCTGGAAGCCGCCACCTCACGGGTTTGCCTCCCAGCTCCCTAGTCCTCCGGTGGTGGATTCACGAGCCCCCGCCGGGAAACCTCGGAGTCCGGCTCCTCGTCGCCCCGGGCCTCCCGTTCCGGGACGGCTCTCTCCTCCCACTCCTCGCCGCGCTCGACGCTCGCCTCCCAGGGGGTTTCCTCCACCGGGCCCGGGTTGACGTCCGGGGCGAGGGCGGCTTCGGAGCGCTCGCGGCTCAGCTCCGCGGCGGCGCGGTCCTGGGCGTCCTCCAGTTGGCCCCGGTTGCGAGGTTGGAAGTTCCTGCTGCCCTTGTGGCCGGCCATGGTCTTGCCTCCGACGGGGACGGACGACGGACCCTGCGTCGGGGCGCGGTCCGGCTCCCGGCTGCAAGGTGTGCCTCCCCGGAGGGACGAAGCAATGGCGGTCCTGCCGGGCCTGCCTGCCCGGCCGTCCAGGGACGAGGGGGACGGTGGCCCCGTGTCGCGCCGCGCCGTACCCACCCGGTCCTCACGGCGCGGCAAAGTCGTCATGCCGCTTTCAGCGCGGGTCCGGTGGCAGGCCTTGGGCCAGCGGCTGCGCATCCTCCTGGGACAGGCGTTGGACCTCCGGCGCGATGTCGGCTGTGGGCGCGGCGATGCTGCACCGCGCGCCGCCGTGCACCAGTCCCACCACCCGCATCCTGGCATCCACCAGCGGCGCGCCGGAGTCTCCCGGGGTGCCGTCCATGGTGGTGAAGAGCGCGGCGGGCACGTCCGGCAGCGAGGGGCAGCGGCCCAGCCGCTCCAGCATCACCTGCTGCGGTTCGCCGGGGCGGTCATACCGGCCGGTGAAGACGAGCACGTCCCCGGGCGCGGGCAGCGCTTCGGCCACCTCCAGCGGGGCCACCGGGGCCTTCGCCTCCAATTCCAGCACGGCCAGGTCCCGGCCGCGATCCACGAACACGTAACGGCCCTCCAGCCGCCGCCCGTCCTCGAAGTTCGTGAACTCGGGGCTGCTCTCCTGCGCCACGCAGTGGGCGGCGGTGAGCACGTGTCGTCCCTGGCCCACAACCACGCCCGCGCAGTGACCGTCGCCCAGCGTCACCGTGGCCGCCGTGGCCCGCTGGAGGCCCTGGGCCTCGTGGGTTTCAGGCTGACCGCAGGCCATCCAGGCCGTGACGGCCACGAAGGCCACGGCCACTCCTCCCCGCTTCCATGCCCGCATGCCGTCTCCCCCTCTGGCGCGGGCAATGGGCCCTGTGCCTGGAAGAAGGGTGTGCATGCGTCACGGTGCGTCGTGCCCGGGCGACCGGAAGCGGCTCCCCAGCAGGCATCCGGGCGGCAGGCCGCGTTTTCTTCCAGCAGAACGATTGATCAGGAACTAGGAACAGGGATGCACCTGCTCGGATGTCCCGGAGGCGGTGTCACTGAAACGTGCTATTCCTCCGACGTCTGGATCCCGGCGGAATGGCCGGCCCCTAGCGCGTGAGCGACGACGAGAAGACAACGGTCCTGGACGAGCGAACCCGGCCTCCGAGCACGTGGGGGGACCGGGTGCGTACGCCCATCACGTTGCCGGGCGCGGGCATCGGGGGGCGGCGTTCGCTGGAGCCGGGCATCGTCGTCACCGGGCGCTACCGGGTGGAGTCGCTCTTGGGCGAGGGCGGCATGGGCCGCATCTGGCTGGCGGACGACCTCCAGGAGCGTCGGCGCATCGCGCTCAAGGAGATGCACGTCCCGGCGGAGCTGTCCGCGGCGAAGGTGGAGGAGCTGGTGCTGATGTTCCGGCACGAGTTCTTCGCCATGAAGAAGCTCCAGCACCCGTCCACGCTCAAGGTCTACGACTGGGGCATGACGGAGGCCGGCAACCGCTTCATCACCATGGAGGTGGTGGGCGGCCACGACCTGAGCACGCTGGTGCGAGAAGCGCCGCTGGACACGCGCACGCTGTACCGGGTGCTGATCCAGATGGCGCAGGTGCTGGCGTTCATCCATTCGCGCCTGTACGTGCACTGCGACATCAAGGCCAGCAACGTGCGCATCACCGAGTCCGGCGCGGTGAAGCTCATGGACTTCGGCGTGATGCACCAGTTGGGCACGCCCAGTCCCGGCAAGCTCAAGGGCACGCTGGAGTACCTGGCGCCGGAGTGGCAGCGGGGCGCGAGCATCGACGGGCGCGCGGACCTGTACTCGCTGGGCGTGATGGCCTGGTACCTGGCCACGCGCAAGCTGCCCTTCAAGCGCAGCAACCCCGCCGTGCTGCTGGCGGACCACCTGACGCGTCCGCCGCCGCGCCCCTCCACGCTGTGCGCGGTGGATCCGCAGTTGGAGGAGATCATCCTCCTGCTCATGGCCAAGGATCCACGCGAGCGCTTCCAGGACGCGAGCGAGCTGATGGAGGCGCTCTGCCACGCGAGCGGCGAGCCGTCCCCGGAGGAGCCGCTGTCGGCGCGTGCCAGCTACCTGCACGTGCCAGAGGTGGTGGGCCGCGAGGCGGAGCTCGAAGGGCTGATGAACGGCCTGGCCGAGGCGGACTGGGGCCAGTCGCGCGCGGTGCTCGTGGGCGGTCCCGCGGGCGTGGGCAAGACGCGGTTGCTCCAGGAGTTCGAGCTCCAGGCGAAGCTGGCGGAGCTGCCCTTCGGCCGGGGCCAGTGCCGCGCGGAGGGCTTGGCCCCGCTCGCGCCGGTGGCGCAGGCCCTGCGCAGCATGGTGCCGCACACGCCGTCGGAGCTGATGGACCGGCTGGGGCCCCGGCTGATGCGCATGCTGCCGGGCCTGTCGTCGGAGGTGCCCGAGGGCGAGGTGCACGAGCGGGCCCTGCGCGAGGGGACGGAGGAGAAGGGCGCGTTCTTCGAGGCGCTGTCGGAGTGGACGCGCACGCTCGGCGGGCGTCAGTCGTTCGTGCTGTGCTTCGAGGACCTCCAGTGGGCGGACAGCGCGTCGCTGGAGGCCATCAACGTCCTCATCCGCGCGCTGCACGGCACGCGCGGCATGGTGGTGGGCACGTTCCGCTCCGCGGAGCTGTCGCGCCTGAGCCTCGCGTTCCAGACGGTGGACGAGAAGCTCACCGCGCGCATGGACCTGGAGCCGCTGTCCGCGGAGCACGTGGGCACGCTGGTGGAGCTGGTGCTGCCCGGGCTGGACATGCCGGAGGGCTTCGTCACCCGGCTGCACGCGACCACGAAAGGCAACGCGTTCTTCGCCACCGAATGCCTGCGCATGCTGGTGGAGGCGGGCGCGCTCAAGCGCGTGGGCGGGCGCTGGGAGGCGGAGG
>NZ_RAVZ01000165.1 GCF_003611635.1 Corallococcus terminator
CACCCGCGCACCCCCACCCGGTCGGTTCTCCGCGAACGCCTCGCCCCCGTGGGCCCGGGCAATCCGCTGCACCAGGGCGAGCCCCAGTCCCAGCGAGCCAGCCTCGCGCGCCTCGCCACCCCGGTCCTTCCGGTAGAACGGCAGGAAGATGCGCGTCTCCTCACCGGGCAGGAGTCCCAGACCCCGGTCCTCCACCCAGAAGCACAGGTGTTCGGTGCCGTGGTCCTGGATCCGGAGCGCTTCCACGCCCGTCCCATGCCGGCGCGCGTTGTCGAGCAGGTTCACCAGCGCCCGTCCCAGCAGCGTCGCGTCCGCCATCAGCATCACGTCGTCTGTCTCCGGCTGAAGCAGCGTGGCGGACAGCCCCGAACGCTCCAGCGCCTGGGCCGCCAGCAGGCCCGCCTCCAGCGCCTTGGGCGTGAGCTGGCCGAAGTCCAGACGCGAACTCGCGAGCAGTTCACCCACCAGTGCATCCAGCTCCACCACCTCGCGGTCCACCTGATCCAACGTGCGCGGGTTGCCGCCTCCGTCGCGCAAGAGCTCCGTCAGGACCCGCAACCGCGCCAGTGGCGTGCGCAGCTCGTGGGACACCGCGGCCAGCAGCTCGCGTTGATCCGCCATCTGCTTCTCGATGCGCGCCGCCATGTCGTTGAAGGACTCGGCCAGCACCGCGAATTCGCCGGTGGCGTGGCGGTGGAGGCTCGCCCTCGTCCCCATCTTGCCCGCGCCCAGCTCCTGCGTGGCCTTCACCAGCGTGTCCACCGGCCGCGCCAGCCGGTACGAGATGCCGCCCGCCGCCGTCCACAACACCAGCACCGCGATGCCCAGGGGCAGCACGCTCCGGATGGGATTCCGGCCGCGCATGCGCAGGTAGCAGGACTGGACGGTCCCCAACTGCATCCCGTCGCGGGTCACCGGGAGGGTCACGTCCGGCTTCGTGCACGGGGAGCCTCCGCGCGCGACCACCGCGCCGGACATGTCCGTCAACTCCACGTCCACCGCCAGGTCGCGGGAGATGTCCCGCACCAGCGCCGCGCGCTCGGCGGGCGTGTCCCAGACCTCCGCGAAGCGGTGGCCCACGAACGAGCGCACGCGCTCCGTCTCCTGCTGCCACGCCGTGCCGCCCACCAGGTGCATCACCCCGGACACCACCAGCACCGTCACCAGGATGGTGAGCCCGAACAGGACGAACAGCCGTCGGCGAAGCCGCGCCTGCACGAAGGACCCCAGTCGTCCCAGATGCCAGGGCGGCCGGTGTCCGTGGTGCCGCCGGTGTCGGCCGAAGCCACGCATCTGGGGCGGGATGCACGGGTCCTCGGGGGGCCCCCAGCGGTGCCAGCCCATCAGGTGCCTTCCTTGGCGAAGACGTAGCCCACGCCGCGCACCGTCTTGATGAGGCGCGTGCCCACGTCGCCCAGCTTCTGGCGCAGGTGTGAGATGTGCACGTCCACCGTGCGCTCGCTCACCACCGTGTCATTGCGTCCCGCCTCGCCCAGGAGCGCGTCGCGGGGAATCACCCGGCCCGCTCGCCGCACCAACGCGAGCAGCAGGTCGAACTCCAGGCCCGTCAGGTCCACCGTGCGCCCTTCCACCCGCACCTCGCGCCCGGACACGTCGATGGACACCCCGCTCGACTCCAGTCGGTCCGCCACCGACGACGGCTGGGCCCGCCGCAACACCGCGCGCAGGCGGGCGAGCAGCTCCCGGGGACCGAAGGGCTTGGGCAGGTAGTCGTCCGCGCCCAGCTCCAACCCCACCACCCGGTCCGTCTCGTCCCCCTTGGCGGTGAGCATCAGCACGGGGATGCGGCTCTTGGCCCGGATGCGCTTGCACACCTCCAGCCCGTCCATGCCTGGCATCATCACGTCCAGGAGCACGGCGTCGAAGGCGTTCGCCTCCAGCGCCGCCAGCCCCCGTCCGCCGTCGGGCGCGTGGCTGACGGTGATGCCGTTCTGCCCGAGGTACTCCGCGAGCAGCTCGAACATCCGGGTGTCGTCATCGATGAGCAGGACGCGGGTGGGCATGGTCGGCGTGAATCCTAACGCGCTCCCGGTGCATCAGCGGCTTCCGGCGACGCGGCCGGAGCCCGCTGGGCGCGCCAGTCCCAGTACGGCGGCGCTCCATTGCGGTAGGCGGGCCCGCCCCAGCCCCCGGAGTGGCAGGGGGCGCGGTGGTGGCGGGAGAGGCTCGCGAAGCCGGAGGCATAGCCTCCGATGGCACCCGCGGCGAGAAGGACGACGAGCAAGCGGTGTCTCATGGTGTGTCTCCGGAAAAGGGATGCGGAAGGAGGCGGGCTTCAGACCATCGAGGGAGGCGCGTCATCGTTGTGGGGACCGCCGCCCCAGCGTCCACGGCCCCGTCCGCCGCAGCCCCGGCCGTACCAGCCCCCGCCGTGGCCTCGCCAGCCGTAGCTCCAGCCGTGCTCGATGATGTCCGCGAGCTCCCGGCGCTGACCGGGCTCCAGCGCTTCGTGCACCTGGGACAGGCCGTCCTTCACGGCGTTGCGCAGCGTCTCCAGCGCCACGTCATGACGGCTGAACAGCTCACGCAGCATCGCGCCATCGAAGTGCTCGCCCCGGAGCGAACCCGCGACCGCCGTGCGGCTGGGGCCCCACTGGTCCTTCACCTTGGCGAAGGCCTCGCGCGCGTCCTCCACCGCCTTCACGATGACCTTCTCCTGGCCGGGCGACGTCTCCAGCCGCTCGAACAGCCAGCGCAGCCGGGGCCGCGCGCTCCAGCGGCCCCCGTGGCCGTAGGCGTAGTAGCCGTGGCGGTGGCCGTGGCGTCCCCGGCGCAAGGTGACGAAGAGACCGGCGAGGCAGGCGGTACCGAAGATGAATCCGAACATGGGTGTGGCTCCTGGAAGCAGGCGGGGGGCCGCTCAAGCGGTCCCGCGCCGTGTCTGACGGAGCACAAGGTAGAAAACGGGTGTGAAGCCCACGCCCGGGCACGGTGAAGAAGTATGAAGGCGGGGCCAGAACCCGATGGGAATGTCCCGGGTGGGGTGGCCTGTTCAATCGCCGGGACTCACCTACATCCGGTTTGTCGGATGAAGGACGCCTGCGCGCACGATTCCATGCTCTGGAGTGGTGTTCGCGTGGGAAGCAGGTAGAGTACCCGGCGTGCCGCAGCGATGTGCGTTTCGGTACGGGTGGCTGGCGCGAGCCGGTCACAGCTCAAAGCAGAGAAAGAGAAGAGACTCACAATGGCATTCGGTACTGTGAAGTGGTTCAACGACGCGAAGGGTTTCGGCTTCATCGCGCAGGACAATGGCGAAGACGTTTTCTGCCATCACACCGCCATCAACATGGATGGCTTCCGCACTCTGGCCGAGGGCCAGAAGGTGGAGTTCGAAGTCACCAAGGGCCCCAAGGGCCTTCAGGCGCAGAACGTCCGCGCCGCGAGCTGAGCGAAACCCCGACTCTCCGCGACCGGTGAGTCACCGAAGCCCAGTCTCCCCAAGGGAGGCTGGGCTTTCGTCTTTTCGGACGCAGGGCAGGCAGGCAGCCTGCTCGACGCGGTCCGCCAATGCCGGGTGCCTTCCCTACCTTCTCTTCCAGGAGCGCGGCGCCTCACGCCGCCCCCAAGGAGAGGCGAACATGGGCGACACCAGCGTGAAGAAGGTCGAAAGCCGCCATTCCCCCAAGGGGGAGATGGGCCAGAAGTACCTGGCGTCCGGCGTCCGCGTGGCCATGCGGCTGTGGGAAGACGAACCGCCCGCCGAGGCCAAGCCCGCCAGCACCCGCGACTACGAGACCGTGGGCTACGTGCTCAAGGGCCGTGCGGAGCTGCACCTGGAGGGACAGGTCATCCTGCTCAACCCCGGCGACTCATGGCTCGTGCCGCGTGGCTCCAGCCACACGTACAAGATCCTGGAGACCTTCTCCGCCGTGGAGGCGACCAGCCCCTCGTCCGCCGCGCACGGTCGGGACGAACACGAAGCCGCGAAGAAGCCCGCCAAGGCCTGAGGGGGCGCAAGAGGCGCGGGCATGCTCCAGGAGGAAGGGGGCACAGCCCCGCCCTCCAGGAGAGCCTGCCTCACGGGGCGTGAGGCAGCACGGTCGCGGGAGGCCCCTGCCGGTCCGGCGTCGCGGGAGGAACCGCGTCCACGGGACCGGGCACCTGCGGCGTGGACGGCGGCGTCTTCGGAGCGGCCTCTGGCTCCACCACCGACGGCGGCGGCGCCACGGTGCGCGTCGCCACCGGCACGCCGCGGAGGAACGCCTCCAGCGCGGCGTTGAACGGCTCCGGGCAGTCGAGCTGCACGGTATGGCCGCACCCCTCCAGGCCCACGAGCTTCGAGCCACCGATGCGCGCGTGGCCGTACTCGAAGATGTCTCGCGGGAAGCCGCCGTGCATGAACGGGTTGGGAATCAGGCGGTCCGACTCACCGAAGAGGATGACGGTGGGGGCGGTGATGCGGTGGAGGTTGTCGCGCACGAAGTCGTCGTGGGCAAGCCCCGTCACCGAGCGCACGTTGGCATAGGCATACGCGTCGAACTCGGGCGACTTCGCCAGCCGCACGCGCTCCTCGATGAGCCACTCCAGCTCTGGCCGCCAGTTCTGGAAGTTGGCCTGCCGCACGCTGCCCCAGATGCCGTACTCCGGCGCGGATTTGATCAGCTCCGTGCTCATCACCCGCGTGAACCAGGCCTTCTCCTTCGGGGAGAACTTCTCGAAGCCCGCGGGCGACACCAGCACCAGCGCGGCGGGCTCGCTCGGGTAGCGGATGGCGTACGACAGCGCCGTCTGTCCGCCCATGGAGTGGCCGACGAGGATGGGGTGTTCGACGCCCAGCCCCTGCGTCAGCTCGCGCACGGCGTCGGCCATGGCCTCCATGGTGTACGGGAAGGAGCCCGGCTTGTCGGACTTGCCGTAGCCCGGCAGGTCCACCGCGACGACGTGGTAGCCGGCGCGGCTGAGCGTGTCGATCTGCGCCTGCCAGAACTTCAGGTAGCTGCCCAGGCCATGGATGAGGACCACCGTGCGCGCACCGGGCGCGGCGGGCAGCTCCACGAAGGCCACTTCCGGCACGCGCGTCATGCCGTAGGTGGCGGCCGTCTTCGGCAGGGCCATGCGCTTCACCGGCCACGGCGTCTTCGCCCCGGCCGACGAGTAGTCCAGGTCCTGGAATGCCAGCGGCGGCGCGCTCGCATACGAGCGCACGCAGCCAGAGGAGGAAGCGAGCCCCGCCACGAGCAGCAGGGCCTTGAGGGCGCGGGAGGTGCTCATGGTCAGAACGCGTACCAGGTGAAGGTGGTGAAGGCAGCGAAGGGGTTGCCCTTCACCGTCGTGGAACCGTCGTAGAAGCTGCCGCGGAACAGGTAGCCGGCGTGCACGCCCACCGTCATCAGGTAGCGGAGGGTGTAGCGGACCTCCGCGTTCACCTCCGCGCCAATGAAGCGTCCCCGCCGCACGGCGGGATCCCAGCGCGGCGGCGAGGCCCCGGCGTTGGCCAGCCCCGTGGCCAGCTTGAGGTTGAGCTTGTTGGGGACGATGTCCCACGCCGCGCTCGCGATGCCGGTGCGCAGGCCGTAGCCCTGGTTGGAGATGTCCGTCACCGCGCCCGTGTAGTTGTTCACGGTGCTGGTGAAGGGGAACAGCAACATCATCTTGTGGTTGAACCACACCGAACCGGGCAGGCCGTACTGGTTGAGCGTGAAGGCGCCGGTGTAGCGGTCGTCATCGAGGTTGCTGTCGCCGGTGGTGAACATCCCCTCCAGCGTCACCAGGTCCGACGGGCCGCGGCCCCACTGGTAGAGCACCTCCAGGTTGGCGGACAGGCCGGAGATGTCGACCTTCTTGTTGAACGTGGTGTCCGCGCGGTCGCTCGTGTAGCTGCCGCCGTTGTACATGACGAAGCCGGAGGCCCCGAGGCGCCCGGCGCGGAAGTCGATGTTGTGGTGGAAGTTGGCGCCCAGCCAGAAGACGTTGCCGGTGGGCCGCTCGATGTTGAAGCGGGGCGTGCCCACGAACGGACTGAGGCCGGAGGAAGACGGGCCGCTCTTCACGATGCCCTCGAACGCATACGCGTCGCCCTTGGTGTCGTCGCGCAGGTACCACGCGGACAGGCCCACGTTCGTCCCGGGCTGCACCGGATACGCGTAGTCCGCCGTGAGCAGGTAGATGAACTTCAGCCGGGGGTCATCCCGCGTGGCCTTGTCCGCCTGCGCGCTGCCCAGCGGCAGCAGGCTCAGCTTGGACAGGCCCTTGTAGTTGCTGAAGAGCGTCAGGCCGGTGGCGTCGCTGCCCAGGAACGCCAGCTTGTAGCCCGTGCGGATGATGTCGTTGAGCGGCGTGCGCGTCGGGTCGAAGATGGAGTCATAGACGGGCTGCGTGCCGATGAGCAGCGACAGCCGGGCCGGGTTGCGCGTGGGGTAGAGCGCGACGTTGATGTTCTTCGTCTGGATGTTGACCTGGTCGGCGTTGAAGCCGCCGCCCTCGTTCTGCTGCGAGGCATTGGCGGCGCGGCCCCAGAGGTAGTCCACCTCGAACTGGGCGCGGAAGGACGCCAGCCCGTCCACGAAGGAGGGGCTGTACTCCAGGACGGGAATCCAGCGCTGCTCGACGTAGAACGCCGAGCGCCCCGGCTCCACCCGCACGGAGCTGCCGGACAGCGAACCGATGGGCCCCAGCGACACGCCCTTGAGGCCCGCGGGGTCGCCCACGCTGTTGGTCACCGAAAGGCGGGTGAAGAAGTAGTTGATGAGGATGAACTCGCGAGGCTTCGCATCCTCCTCACGGTCCTCCTCGTCGAACCAGTCGCCGTAATACAGCCCCGGCACCGTCGTGGTCTGCGCCGCCGCGGGCTGCGACAGCCCGACCAGGCCGAGCGCGAGCATCACCGCACCCCGGCGCATCACCTTGCCTGCCTCACCCAACCACCCTCCCGTCATACGCACCTCGACCCCTCGCGCGGGGCACACCCGGGCCCGGAGGCGGGCCGTTCAACTGGATTGCCGGAAGAGGGCCAGGGGGCATTCCCACCTGGCCCATGGAAGGGCGGTGGGCGCGGCGTGCGCCCACCGTCGCGGTGCGACTAGCCGCTGATCGCGTAGACCTGCACCGCGTTGCCGGTGAAGGGCTGGCCGGAGGTGCTGACGGTCTTGGCCCCCACCGCGCCGTCGGCGCAGTGCCAGCCCGTGGCCTTGGCCTCGAAGTACAGCTCCATGGAGAGCGTCTTCGTGTCCTCGGAGAACTTCGCGCGGCCTTCCTGCTTGAAGCTGCCGTAGTCGACGAGGACTTCGAAGCAGCTCCCATCCGCCGCGATGTTGCTCAGGGTGACGGCCTTGGAGTCGAACACCAGCGCGTTCTGCGCCGTGGCGTGGTCACAGGTGCTGCCGGGCTGGCCGACACCGGCGGAGTTGAGGATGGTGCCGGGGACACTGCTCACGTGGAAGTTGTTGCCGCCCACGGCGATGGAGACCTTCTGGAAGCACTGGCTGGCCGAGCCCCAGTTGATGTCCTCGTCCAGCGACAGCGGGTGGCTGGGGATGTTGTCCCCCTCCATCACGAGCGTCTTGCCCTCCAGGAACGCGAGGATGTTCGACTGGCTGTCCAACTTGGGCTGGTTGACCACCGGCGGATCCGTCGTGTCGTCCCCACAACCGGAGAGCCCCAGCGTGCACAGCATCATCGCGGACCAAAGCGTCTTCTTCATGTGAGTGCTCCTTTTCCCTTCCGGCGACAGCGCCGGGACGACGACACGACAAAGCTTCGGACTCAACGCGAGGGCCTTCGTGTCTGGCTTCACTCGCACCCAGGCCGTCCAGCGGTAGGGCGGGGAGGCCCTGAGAGCCCGCCGCGGGTGGGAGGCATGGCGGGGCCGGATCCGTCGCCCCCATGACCCGGCGCATCCCCAACGAGGCGCCAACGCACCGCGCATGTCCGCTGGCCTCGCGGAGCTACCGGGACCCACCCTTGGAAAGATGAAGGCCGATTCATGTTTCAGCTACCGGTAGCACCCGCCTGACAGCGTTGTCAAAAGACAGACGATGGCCCCACGCGTCAAAACGCAACATCAACGCAGGGCGTCAGCACGCCGTGCTGTCGCAGCCCGAGCGTCGTGAAGCGGAGGACCAGAGGGGAGGAGGTTGGAAGGTGGCGCGATGTCAGCCCTCCCTCCTAGGGTGGGCCGCACCTTGATCCTCACCACCTCGCTGCTGTTGCTCGCCCTTTCCACCACCCCTACCGTGCCGGGCGCGCCGGCCACGAAGCCCGCAGCCCCGGCCGAGAAGAAGTTCGAGTTCGACAAGCACTACCTGGTCCTGCTCAAGCGCACGCCCAACGCTCCCAAGATGGAGCCCGCCGTCCTCCAGAAGCTGCAGGACGAGCACCTCGCGCACCTCACGCGCATGGGGGAGAGCGGGAAGATGGTGCTCGCGGGCCCCTTCGGCGAGCAGGACGACGTGGGCATGCGCGGCGCGTGCATCTACCGCACGGCCACGAAGGAGGAGGCGCGGCAGCTCGCCGAGCAGGACCCGATGGTGAAGGCGGGCCGGCTCCAGGTGGAGGTGCTCGCCTGGTACACCGAGAAGGGCTACCTCGCCTTCCCCAAGGCGCCGCCCGCGGACGCGCCGCAGCCCGCGCGGAAGTAGCACCCGGGCGCGACCGTGGGTGTCGCCGTGCCGGGCGCCCACGTGCGTGAGCACTGCGCCTTGGGGCCAGGCCGCACAAGCTGTGGGGACGCGGAAGGTCGAGCGGCGCTGTGACTGCGGGGCTCAGTGCGAGCGACCGCGGCCCGCTCGCACTGGCAGGTCGGGCTTGAACTCCACCTCCGCCTCGTCCCGGTGCAGCAGCGGCGCGCTCTGCCACGAACGCTCCATGTCGAGCTCAAGTCCGCTGGGCTCGGGGGCCGAGTCCGGGCGCTCCTGCGAGGGGGCCAGGTCCGGGCGATCCGGTTGCGCAGGCGCAGCGTGCCTGCGCGGCTCGGTCTCCCGCGTCGCGTTGACGCCGAGCGCGAGCAGCCAGTGACGCGTGAGGCGCTCGTCGAGCGCGGTGGCGCCGAGCGCCTCGTAGGCCGGGCGCGCATCCGTGACAGGGCTGGAGGGCAGGCCCGTGAGCGCCGTGATGCGCAGCGCGGTCGGAGGATGGGTGAGGCCGCCCAGCTCCAGCGGGTCTCCTTCGTTCTTCACCGCGAGCTGCCTGCGCATCGCCGGTGGAAGCGCGGCAGCGAGCGCCGCCGAGGTCTCGCACAGGCGTGGCGTCGGTACCGCGTGCGCCTGCCGCAGCACCTCGTCCAGGGCGAACTCGTACGCGGGCGCTCCATCCCGCACCGCGCGCAGCGCCGCGACCATGTGGTTCGCGCCCACCACCTGGGCGGAGATGCGGTCTGCCTGGAATTCGCGCTCCCTCGACCACGGGAAGTACACGGCCGAGAGCACCTCGTGGGCCACCCAGCTTCCCCAGCGCGCGGGGTTCCAGGCGCCGAAGCGCGACTGGGCGTCGAGGACCATCCGCATGCAGTGGTGCACCCAGCGTCCGATGCGCGGGTGGCCTGCGCGCGCGTGCCCGAGCTCGTGCGCGAGCGCCGCCGCGAGCTGATCCATCGACAGTTGAAGCAGCAGGCCGAGTCCGACATAGAGCACCCGCTCCGAGCGCTTGCCTGCGCGCACCACGGCGATGCCCAGGGCGGTGTCCGGGCTCAGCTCGAAGACGTCCACGGGCGCGGTGCCCGTCGCTGTCGCCACCTGCTGTTGCAGCCGGTGCAGTGCGAGGAACTGTGCGGGCTTCAGCCGCACGGAGAGGGAGGGCAGGGGGCAGTCCGCGAGCTGCCGCTCCTCCATCTCACGCAGGGGAGAGAGCACGCAGCGGGCGAACACGCCCAGGTACTGCCACGCGGCGCCCATTCCCTTGAACCCCGTGAGCATCGCGCGGGCCGCGAGCACGGGCCGCATCGAGGACAGCGCCGCCGCCCCCAAGCCGAACAGCACGAGCGGCAGGAGCAGCGAGAGCGCCACCGAGGCGAGCGCGGTGAGCCCGAAGGTGAGGACGCCCAGGAGGGCGAGCAGGGGAAAGAGGATGCGACGCACAGACCCCGCATTCGTATCATCCGCTCGTCGCGGCCGACAAACCCACCCCCTTGGGCTCCGAAGCGGAGACACCTCCGACCCGGCAGCGGCTCTTGGCCTTGCGCCCGCTGCTCCTACCGCGCGCCCCTGCCCGTCAAGCCCGGGGCTGGATGGGGGCCCGGTAGCGCCGGCCCCAGAAGACGAAGAGCGACAGCGCGACAAGGAAGAAGTTGAAGGGGGTATTCGCTGCCTCTCCGCGCGAGACGTGGAAGACGATCGCGCTGACCTGAAGCGCGGCGCAGCCCAGTGCGGCGAGGACGGTCAAGCCCGGTTTGATGCGCGTGAGCGAGGGCAGGACGATGCCCAGCCCGCCGCAGAGATCGATCACCGCCGTCGCTTGTAGGAACGCCCCCGGAACCTGTCCCGCCCACGGAATCATCGCGGCGAGCTGCGGGATGGGCGTCAGGAGCTTCCAGAAGCCCGTCCCGACGAAGAGGAGCCCCAGGAGCGCCTGGACGACCCACAGGCTGACGGGAAGGGCTTTGGGCGGTGTCGCGCTGCCGGCGATCGCGGGAGTCATGGCGTTCCTCTCGGTTGCTTGGTTACTTTCATGTGCCTGGTTACGGAAAGTGACCTTGGCTGTTTCGCATGCCGTGCGGACACCGGGAAGGAGGCACATTGAAGTCACTAGGGAACGGAAAGATGACCCGGCGCTACGACGAGGATTGCGTCGCGACGCGTGAGATCCTGAGCCTGGTGGGGGACAAGTGGAGCGTGATGGTCATCGTCAACCTCGCCGGAGGTGCGATGCGCTTCAGCGACCTCAAGCGGGCCATCGAAGGCATCTCGCAGCGCATGCTGACCCTCACGCTGCGCGGACTGGAGCGGGACGGGCTCGTGAAGCGGACCGTCTTCCCAACGACTCCGCCGCGCGTGGACTACGAACTCACGCGGCTCGGACAAACGCTGATCGAACCGGTGAGCGCGCTCGCGATCTGGGCGCAAACCCACCGGCCGGAGATCGAGCGCGCCCGCGAAGCCTTCCAACGCGCTGCCGGATCGAAGTAGATGCGCCACGCGTCGTCCGACTGCTAGAGCACGCCTGCATGCGAATCGCCGTCACCGGGACTCATCGCGCGGGGAAGTCCACGCTCGTCGACGAGTTGTCCGACCTCCTCCCTGACCATGTGACGGTGGATGAGCCGTACCACCAGATGGAAGAAGAGGGTTACGCGTTCGCGGAGTCCCCGTCGGTCGAGGACTTCGAAGCGCAGCTCACACGGTCCCTCGCGAACCTGGACGAGGGTCCCGGCGACGTGGTGTTCGACCGATGTCCGGTGGACTTCATCGGATACCTGTTGGCCCACGAGGACCGCGACGCGTTCGACCTTGAAGCGTGGCTGCCGCGCGTCCGCGCCGCCCTGCGGAAGATCGATCTGATCGTCCTGGTCGGGGTTGAGCAGCCGGACCGGATCTCGCTCTCCGCCACGGACGATGATGGGCTGCGCCTGGCTGTCGACGAGAAGCTGAAGGAGCTCCTCCTCGAGGACCCTCACGCCTTCGAAGTGGAGGTGCTCGAGGTCGAAGGTTCTCCGCGAGCGCGTGCGAAGCAGGTTCTCGCGCACCTTGCTGACGCATCCCGGTAATGGGAGGAGCGCGCGGCGCCCGGGGGCTCACGCGCGTTTCGTGCCCTGGCGCGCGGCGTCGACACTCCAGATGCCCGAGCCGTGCGCGGCGATGAAGAGGAACACGAAGCAATAGAGCGCCGCGAGCTCGCCCTGGTTCGCGATGGGGATGAGGTTGCCCTTCGCGGGAATCACGTGTCCGAGAAAGAAGGCGAACGCCATCGTGCCGCTCGCGATGAACGCCGCGGGGCCGGTCAAGAACCCGATTGCGACGAGCACGCCGCCCACGAACTCGATGATGCCCGCGCCGTAGACGACGAACGCCGGCGCCCCGGCGGGCACGCCTCCGAACAGGCCGAAGAGCTTCTGCAGCCCATGCTGCATGAACATCAGTCCCGCCATGATTCGGAGCAGCGCGTAGATGCGGTCAGCGTGGGGTCGCAGGAATCCCATGGGGTTCTCCGGTCGTGAGGCGCGGCAGTGTATGGCGGCCTCCTCCTGCGCGCGGTTGCTGGCGGCGCATGCTCGACGACCGGACTGTTCCGGCGTCAGCGCGTGAACAGATGCCTTCGGTTGGGAAAACCCGGGGATGGCGCAATGCGCAAAGGCTCTCATCCGCGGAAGTTGATGCATGATTCAGGAATCATCTGGGCGTCTTCACTCAAGGTGATACCTTGCGACCTTCTTCAAGGGAGGCTTTCCATGCAGGGCCAGCGCTTTGGACGTCTTTGCTGTGGGCTCCTCGCGGTGACGGTCCTGGGGTGTGGCCCCCTGGGGAGTCCGGCGGATGAGTCTTCCGGGGAAGTCTCAGGAGTCGTCGAGGTCCAGAGCGCGCTGACGCAAGTCACCAGCTTCGGTACCAACCCCGGCGGCCTGAGGATGTGGACGCACGTGCCGGCCAGCATGCCCGCCAACGCGCCGCTGATCGTCGCGCTGCATGGCTGTACCCAGTCGGCGAACGCCTACGCGTCCACCGGATGGAGCGCGCTTGCGGACACGCTCAAGTTCTACGTCGTCTATCCGGAGCAGGTGAGCGGCAACAACTCGACCAACTGCTTCAACTGGTTCGAGCCTGGGGACACCGCACGCGGCCAGGGCGAGGCGCTCTCCATCAAGCAGATGGTGGACCAGATGAAGGCCACCTACTCCGTGGATCCGAGCCGCGTGTTCGTCACCGGCCTGTCGGCTGGCGGCGCGATGACGCACGTGATGGCCGCCACCTACCCGGATGTCTTCTCCGGTGCGGCGGTGATGGCGGGCATTCCGTACAAGTGCGCCACTTCGATGACGCAAGGCTTCAGTTGCATGAGCCCGGGCGTGGACAAGACGCCCACCGCCTGGCGGGACCTGGTGCGGGGCGCCTTCCCTTCCTATACGGGCGCCTACCCGCGCATCTCCATCTGGCACGGCACCTCCGACTTCACCGTGAAGAACTCCAACCTCACCGAGGGGGTGGAGCAATGGACGGCGGTGCACGGCATCGACCTGCAGGAGGACCTCAGCGAGACGGTCGCCGGCTACCCCCACAAGGTCTACAGGGACGCCGCGGGCAAGGCGCTGGTGGAGTCCTACTCCCTCACCGGCATGGGGCATGGGACGCCCATTGATCCGGCGTTCAAGTTCCCCGGGACCACCGTGGCCTGCGGCACGGCGGGCGCGTACGTGCTGGACACGGACATCTGCTCCACGTGGTACGTGGCGAAGTTCTTCGGCCTGGACAACACCGACTCGGTCATCCCCACCGTGAGTCTCTCCGCGCCGGGCCAGGGCTCCACCGTGAGCGGAACGGTGCAGGTGACCGCCACCGCCTCGGACAACGTGGGCGTCACGCGGGTCGAGTTCTTCATCGACAACGCGCTGGCAGGCTCCGACCCGACCGCGCCCTACGCGTTCACCTGGAACAGCGCCACGGCGACCAATGGCAGCCACGTGCTGGTGGCCAGGGCCTACGACGCGGCAGGCAACAGCGCCACCTCCAGCACCGTCACGGTCACTGTCACCGGGGGCACCTCCGACACGACCGCCCCCACCGTGGGCATCACCTCTCCCACGGGCGGCGCAACCCTCTCGGGAACGGTCACCCTGACCGCCAACGCTTCGGATGACCGGGGCGTGACGAAGGTGGAGTTCCTTGTCGATGGCGCCGTGGTGGGGCAGGGGACGGCGCGGCAGGCCGGGCTCTTCGATTTCAACTGGGGCACCACGGCCTACGCCACCGGGACGCACACGCTCCAGGCGCGTGCCTACGACGCGGCGGGCAACTCGGCCGCCTCCGCTTTGGTGCAGGTGACGCTGGCCCCGGCGGCGGTGGGCTTCACCGAAGGCTTCTCGGCCAACGGGCCGGACAACGCGGGTTGGAGCCTCACCGGGTGGGCGCTGGATGCCAGCGACCAGACGGGCAGCACCGCCAGCAAGTCCATCCTCGGAGCGGCCACCGCGGCCTTCAATACCGTCACCCGGACGGCCAGCATCAGCGTGGCGTTGCCGGCGAACCCCCGGCTGACCTACTGGCGCAAGCTGGACCTGTCCGGCGCCAACATCTCCGCCTCGGCTGCCTTCCGCGTCATCGTCAATGTTGGCGGCGTGGACACCGTGGTGGACTCGGCGGTGAAGAGCGGCCTCGGCACCCTCACCGAGGCCAACTGGACGCAGCGTGCGAACCTGGACCTGTCGGCGTTCGCCAACAAGAACGTCACCCTCAAGTTCGTCGTCACCGTCACGGACACCAGCACCAACAACCTCAGCCGGGCCAAGGCGTGGGTGGACAGCATCCGCGTAGGGCCGTAGCGCGTCCGCTCCACGGTGAGGGCCTGGGCGGAATCACTTCCGTTGGAGAAGGCGCGGCGCGGTGGGAGCCGCGCCTTCTGACTGGAGGGTGGAGCACCTCCGTCCCTCACCCCGCGACGGCCCGCCTCGTGGCGGGGCGCTTCGTGTGGCGCATGACGTAGTCGATGAGCCGCGGGTGTTTCTCAAGCAGCTTCAGCGTGCTCGCCAGGTGAAGGATTGACGCCAGGCTCAGGTCGGCGGTGGTGAAGGCGTTGCCCACGGCGAACTCCCTGCCTTCGAGCCGGTTGTCGATGACCGTGAGCACTTCGTCGAGCCGGGCATGCTGCTTTTCCAGGTGCATCTTCTGCTCTGCGGGTCGCTGCGCGTCGCGGTGGTGCTCCATCACCACGGGCTCGAGCGTCACCTCCGCGAAGAGCACCCACTGGAGGTAGGGGCTGCGCTCGGGCGAACCCGGATGAGGCGCCAGGTGCTTCTCCGGAAAGCGGTCGGCCAGATGCAGGAGGATCGCCGACGACTCGAAGAGCGTCACGTCCCCGTCCACCAGGACGGGGACTTCGCCGAAGGGGTTCAGCGCCAGGTAGTCCGGCGTTCTGTTTTCCTGCTTCGCCAGGTCGAGCTTCACCAGCTCGTAGGGCACTTCAAGCTCCTCGAGCAGCCAGCGATGACGGGTCGCCCGGGTCCTGGGGGCGAAGTAGAGCTTCATGTGAGCACTCCTGGAGGTGGGTCCAGCCGCGACAACCCTGCGGTCCCTGGCGCCGCCAGACAATGGGGCGCCGCACGAACTCATTGTCAGGGTAGCCTTGACGGTCATGATCTCCCCCGCCGACATGGTCCTCTTCGCGACGGTCGTCCGTGAAGGCAGCTTCACCCGTGCGGCGCGACAGCTCGGCATCACCAAGCAGACGATCAGCGAGCGGATCAGCAAGCTGGAGGAGCAGCTCGGGGTGCGACTCCTGGAGCGGACAACGCGGCGGCTGCGGGTGACGGGGGCGGGAGCGACCTACTCCGACCGCTGTGCCGCCATCGCCGCGCAGATCGACGAGGCCAACAGCGAGGTGCAGCAGCAGGAGGCGGAGCCGGTCGGCCTGTTGCGGGTGTCCTCGCCGATGCTCTACGGACGCCGCTACCTGGCTCCTGTTGTCGCTGAGTTCCTGGGCCGCTACCCGAAGGCGAGGGTCGAACTGGTGCTGGCGGATCGCCGCATCAACCTTATCGAGGAGGGGTTGGATCTCGCGATCCACATGGGCACGCTCGACGACTCGTCGCTGGTCGCGCGCAAGCTGGGCGAGGGCCCCGTGTTCTTCGTCGCGAGCCCCGGGTTCCTGGCGAAGCACGGGACGCCGAACGCCAGGGAACTCCAAGCCTCACGATGCATTGGCTTCAGTGCCTTCGAGACGTGGCGGGTCGAGGGCTTGAAGGTGCGAATCGATCCGGTGTTGACCGTGAATGACCTGGAGGTGGCGTGCGAGGCGGCGATCGCCGGGGTCGGCATCGCCTGCGTTCCGGCGCTCCTCTGCCGGGACGCGGTCCGTGACGGTCGGCTCAAGGTCCTCTTCGGTCCCAAGCCCGCGATGCTGCGGGCCGCTCACGTCGTCTACCCGAGCCGGCTGAACCTTCCGACCAAGGTCCGGCTCTTCGTCGAGACGCTGGCCACCCGGGTCGCACCGATGCTGCCATTGCATGCAAGGGCGCGACGCAGGAACTCGTGACGGAGTGAGTTGGTCAGCCCACCGGTGCTGGGCTCGACCTATGGCGTGCCGCAGGCCAGGCAGTCCAGGGAGCAACTGTCGTAGGTCTTGCCCGCGCCGCATGACTCGGTGAACTGACAGGTGCCATCCCCGCATGTGTAGATGTCCTGGGGGCGCAGGTAGGTGGTGATGGGCAGGTAGGAGACGCCATTGACGACACAGCTCTTCCAGAAGGCGTTCGTCGCATCACGGGTGCAGACACTGGCGCACGGGCCCATGTGCACGATGGGAGGACACTCCGTGTTCTCCCCCTTCGCCTTGGAGGACAAGCCGCAGGCACGAGCGGTGCTCTCCTGCTTCTTGAGGACGCGGTCGCTGCCAGCGAAGACACCCTCGCCGGTGAACAGGTTGCCGAAGAAGCAGGCCTCTGGCTCCGAGTAGGTGGCGGCCTCGCTGGACGTCACGGTGAGGGCGGCTCCCGCCGAATCACGGCCCCGCACCGAGATGGGGACCGAAACGCCGAACTTGTTGACGTGCGCGGCGAGGCAGGCGGAGAGCCGCTGTTGCTCCGCCACGGTTGCGGGGCTGCCATTGGCCCAGGCGGTGGCCAGACCCAACTGGCCCGCCCAGGAGTGGCTGGCGCCCGTGACGGGATTGGTCCAGGTGCGCGTCTGGCCGGAGGGCAGGGCGCAGGCAACGACATACTTCATCACCCTGTCGGAGTATGCGACGGACTCATTGCCGTTGAACCAATCCACGAACGAAACGGCGGACAGCCCATTGGTGGAGAGCCCATTCGTGGACAGGCCGTTCGTGGACAGTCCATTCGTGGACAGGCCATTCGTGGACAACCCATTCGTGGACAGTCCGTTGGTCGCGAGGGTCTCCTGGGCAATCCAGCCTCGCTCCAGGGGAGGCGAGTCATCCATCGCGTCTCCGACGCAGCCTCCCGCGCCCAGAAGCAGCCCCAGGCACACGCCAGCAACGACCCATTCCCTGTGCGACGTCTGTGTTTTCATCTGCGCGCCCCCCACACATGACATCCCGTGGCCCTGGCCCGCGGCAGCCGATGGCCAGGATTCACAGAAGCCTAGCGAGCGAGCCTCTTGGAAACTTCCACCCTCGCGTGAGGGGTTGAACTGACCTGGCGCCGTGCCTCCCGCCAGCAGGGTTCGCCTGCCAGTCAATTCCTGTGAGCAGGCCGGTCCCACGGCGGGTGGGGAGGTGCCTCGCCCGCGCGGGCTCAGGTAGGGTTGACGGCCTTATGCGTTCGCTCCCGGGGCTCGTGCTCCTCCTGTCCACGTTCGTCTCCTGCGCTCCTCCCTCCACGGACGGCGCGTCCCCCGGCGGCACGGAGCCCGCGCGCTCCCGGTCGGCGCTGTCCGCGGGCGCCAGCGCGCCGGTCCTGCTCGGGGACTTCCGCACGGGCGTGGTGGAGAACGCGACGTACTCCGTGCCGGACCTCATGGGCGTGGCGGGCGGGAAGGTCATCTTCACGGACACCGACGGCAATGGCTATGAGCCCTGGGTGACGGACGGCACCCCGGAGGGAACGCGGCCCCTGGGGGACTTGAACCCGGGCCCCCAGGGAAGCCTCAGCGCGCGGGCGGAGACGCCCTTCGGTTCACGCCTGCTGATGCCGCTCCATGACGCCGTGCACGGCACCGAGTGGTGGGTGACGGACGGCACCCCGGAGGGCACGCGCCTCATCAAGGACAGCGTGGAGGGCGTCCGGGGCGTCACCGGAACGTCGGTGGTGATGAACGGCGTCTTCTACTTCATCGCTGACAACGGCAGCGCGGCCTGGGAGCTGTGGCGTTCGGACGCCACGAGCGAGGGGACATGGCGGCTGGGGGTGAGCCCGTTCGGCCAGTACAACTACCACGAGGTCAAGACGATGGTGGCGGTGGGGGACGTCCTCTACTTCGGGTCGAGCAACAAGCTCTACCGCTCCGACGGCACGGTCGAGGGCACCCGTCTGCTCTCCACGTTCGACGCCAGCGCTCACACGGTGGAGGTGCGCGTCTTCACCCGCGCGGGTCGGCTGTATTTCGAAGTGGGCTACAGCAGCTCCTGGACGCTCTGGACCAGCGACGGCACGTCCGAGGGCACCCGCCGCGTCAGTGGCGCCACCGGGTCCATCATCGCGGAGGACGGCGACCGGCTCTTCTTCGAGCGCGTCAGCGGCTCCACGGCGCCCTATTCCCATACCCTGTCCCTCTCGCAGGAGGACCCGGCGTCCACGCGGCTGCTCAAGGCCGTGTCGTCGAACATCTCCTATGCCGGCGCGACGTCGTTCGGGAAGGTCGGCTCGCAGCTCATCTTCGCGTGGGCCACCACCGCGGAGGGTTCGGAGCTGTGGCGCACGGACGGCACGCCCGCGGGCACGGTCCTGGCGAAGGACCTGGTGCCCGGCGCCGAGTCCTCGGGACCGACGCGGGGCACCCTGCTGGGGGACCGCGTCTACTTCCTCTCGAACACGGTCACGGGCTCCGCGCTGTGGCGGACGGACGGGACGGCGGAGGGCACGGTGGAGGTGATGGCCTTCGCCGCGAAGCTGCCCACGACGGTGGACATGCGCAGGGTGGGCACGACGCTTGTCTTCAACGCGAACGATGGCGTGACGGGCTCCGAGCCCTGGACCAGCGATGGCACGGCGGAAGGCACGCTGCGGCTCGGGGACCTGAACCCCGGCGCGTCGGGATCCTCCCTGGATGAGTTCGCGGTATCCGGAGACCGGTTGCACTTCCTGGCCACGGTGGAAGGCCACAAGGAGGTCTGGGCCTCGGACGGGACGGTCGCGGGGACGCGGCGGGTGAAGGCGGTGGATCCGGCGATGCACCTGACGTGGTCCCCCGACACGTTGGGCCGCGCGCTCTTCGGTGCCGAAGAGGGCGGCCGGATGAAGGCCTGGCTCAGCGATGGCACCGTCACCGACCCGCCGCCCTTCCGGGTGGTGGCGGCGTCCAATGGCAGCTCGAACCCCACGCAGTTCGTCTCCGTGGGTCCGACGGCGTACTTCGTCCCGGGGCTGAAGCGACCGGTTCTGGATCCCATCGTCCAGACTGACGGCACCCCGGAGGGCACCCGGGACGCCATCGCGCTGCCCTACGGGGCGAGCACCGGATATCCCAGCCAGCTCACCCCGTTGGAGGGAGGCAAGCTCGCGTTCCGGTCCAGCTACTCCAACCTCTATGTGGGCGACCCCGTGGCGGGCACGGCGGCCTCGTCGAACGGTGCAGGGTCCCCGCAGGACTTCAAGCCGGTGGGGACGAAGCTGGTGGGCCTGTGGTGGCAGAGCCCGTACTTCCAGTTGTGGACGCATACGGAGAGCAGCACGACCACGACGCGCCTGCTGTCGTTGTCCGGCACGCTCAGCAACTCGCCAAGGTTGTTCCCCGTGGGGAACGTGCTGGTGTTCGCGTACTTCAACGCCTCCGCATATCGCTGGGACCTGATGCGGACGAACGGCACCGCCTCGGGCACCACCCGGGTCACGCAGGTACCGGCGCAGCCGGAGTCCTTCACCAGCGCGGGCGGCCTTGCCTGGTACGTGGCGCAGGGCGCGCTGTGGCGCAGCGACGCCACGCTGTCGGGCACGCTGGCGCTGACGGCGACGCAGGGACTCGCGCCCGAGGACCTGAAGGCGACGGGCGGGCTGCTCTTCTTCACCGCGACGGAGGCGGGCGTGGGGCGTGAGCCCTGGGTGTCGGACGGGACGGTGGCGGGAACGCGCCGCATCGCCGACTTCCAGCCAGGGGAGGGCTCAAGCCAGTTGCTCGCGGCGACGCTGCACCACGGCACGCCGTACCTGTTGCTGCAGAACGCGCAGGGCCGCTTCCTGGTGCGGACCGACCGAACCCCGGCGGGCACGGTGAAGGTCGCTGAAGCGACGGGTGCGACGTGGCTTGTCTCGCGCGGCGGCGCGCTGTTGTTCGACGCGGCGGAGCCCGCCACCGGCCTGGAGCCGCGCTTCTACCTGCCGGGGGCGAGCGGCTCCACGCTGCTGGGAGACGTGACCCCGGGGCCGCTGGGCTCGGCGCCCGGGGTGCCCGTGTTCGCGGGCTCCCGGATGGTGTTCGCCGCGACGGCGGTGGAGGAGGGCCGCGAGCCGTTCGCCATCGAGTTGGACGGAACGCCGCCCACGGTGACGTCCGGGCTGGAGGGGACGCTGGGGGGCGGGGGCTTCTACCGGAGCGACGTCTCGGTGCGCTTCCAGGCCGGGGACACGGAGTCCGGCACGGCGCTCTCCACCGTGGGCTGTGAGCCGCTGACGGTGGTGAGCGACACCCCGGGACAGAGCGTCACCTGCACCGCGTACTCGCTCGGGGGCGCCACCAGCCGCACGGTGACCGTGCGTCGGGACACGACACCGCCCACGGTGCGCTGCCCGGCGGACCTCGTCGTCACCCGGGGCGCGGCGCCGACCTACGACGTGAAGGCGACGGATGTCATCGACGCCGCGCCTGTCCTCCGCGTCACGCCCGCCACGGTGCTCCCGGTGGGCCAGCACACCGTCCAGGCCGAGGCGACGGACGTGGCCGGCAACCGCGCTTCGTGCCAGTTCCAGGTGACCGTGCTTCCGCTGGAGGTCGTGGATGCCGGCACGGATGGCGGCACCGACACCGACGCGGGGACCCCCGTGGACGCGGGCCTCCCGGATGCGGGCACGGGCGTGGATGCCGGTCCGGGGACGGATGCCGGCACGGATGGGGGCGCGAAGCCGGAGGACTCTGGCTGTGGCTGCTCGGGCTCGGGCGCGATGGCGGGCACGCCGTTGCTCCTGCTGACACTGTTGTGGCTGTCCCGACGGCGTGCGCGCCCGCTCGGGTCCGTGTAGCGGAGAGCTCCGGCTGGATGAGGGAGGGTTCGGGTTGAGCCGGCGCAACGACACATCCTGGGAGGTCACGTCGGACGGCGGCGCCTGCGCGTCCCTCTTCGACCTCCCAGCGGACGAGCAGGCCCTGGCTTTGGCGCGCCTGCGCACCTGGGCTGGCACGCGGGGTTCCCGTGGGGCTTCGCGAGGAGGGCACGGCAAAGTGCCATTCCAGGCAGGGCGATTTGCGGCGGTCCCTGGGCCCCCGTAGGACTTCGCCCCTAGGGGAACGGTTGGCCCGGGCCTTGCGTTGTGGGGACTCCCTCCCGCCCCATGC
>NZ_RAVZ01000166.1 GCF_003611635.1 Corallococcus terminator
CTGACACCCGAAGGCCCTTGCCGACGAACCGGCTCGAAATCTCGACGAACCGTTCCCCCGCGAGCCCGAGCCGTCAGGCGCGGCGCACGCCGGCCGCGTTCGCCAGCAGCAGCTCGCGCACCCGGGCGGCGCGTTCGCGGGCCACGGGGACGCGCAGCGGCGGCACGTTCGCCGCACGCGCCCCGATGAGCAGCGCGGTTTCGCCATCGCCGCGTTCGATCTGACGCACCAGCGCCAGGTTCACCAGCCAGTTGCGGTGCACCCGGACGATGGTCTCCCCGAACGTGGCCTCGATGGAGGAGAGCGGGAGGTCGAAGTCGAACTTCCCTTCGACGGCGTGCACGTACGTCAGCCGGTCATCGGCCTCGAACGCGAACACGGAGTCCAGTTCGATGAAGACCAGGGAGCGCTGCTGGCGGGCGACGATCCGCGAGATGGGAGGCACCTGCTGCCCGTGAGGCTTGCGCTGCTCGCGAAGCCGGCGGACGCAGGATGCGACGCGCTCGCGCGTGAACGGCTTGTGCAGGTAGTCCAGCACGCCCAGCTCGAAGGCCTCCAGCGCATGCTGCTTGTGCGCGGTGGCGAGCACGACCGCCGGGCCCTGCCGGCCCAGGGAGCGCACCAGGTCGATGCCGTCCTCGTTGCCCCCGCTGCCCACCAACTGCACGTCGACGAACATGACATCGACCTCGAGCGAGCCTTCGAGCGCCTGGCGGGCCGCCTTGGCGGTGGCCACCGCCGCGACGACCTCGACGTCGCCCGTGTCGCTCAACAGCTCCGCCAGGTAGTCCCGGGCGGGCGGTTCATCGTCGAGGATGAGCGCGCGCAGGCTCATGTCCGGGCCTCGGGGATCTCCACGAGCACGTGGACGCCCTGGGCCGACGAGTCCACGGTCAGCCGCGAGTTGGGCAGGTGCAGGTTGAGTCGGCGACGGACGATGTCGAGCCCCTTCGCCCCGGGACGCACCTTGTCCGCAGGCAGCCCCGGACCGTTGTCGTCGATCGAACAGACCACGTAGTCCTCCCCGCCCGTCTTGCGGACGCGCCGGCTGCGCACGGTGACGCGGCCGTCCCCATCGCGGCGCAGCGCCCCGTGCTTGACGGCGTTCTCCAGGAGGGGCTGGAGCAGCAGCCGGGGCAGCTTGAAGGAGCGCGTCGCCTCATCGATGTTCCACTCGAAGGTCAGGACGCCGCGATGCCGCGCCTCCAGGATCTCCGCGTAGCGCTGGAGCCAGTGGACCTCGCGGTCGAGCGTCTGCCATTCGTCTTCGTGCTCGGAGATGTCGTCGAACAGCGCGCCCAGGCACGCCAGCAGCCGCCGGGCTTCATCGGGGTCCTTGGTGACGAGCCCCGCGATGGTGTTGAACGTGTTGAGCAGGAAGTGGGGCTCCAGGCTCGCGCGCAGCTGGGCGATCTCCGACTGGCGGCGAAGCTCGCTGGCCTCGGCGCGGCGTCGTTCCGCGTCGGCGGCCAGGATGGGGTACACGAACGCGAGCATCCACAGCGCCAGGTTGCGGGAGAAGCCCAGCAGGTAGCGCAGCGTCACGGTCAGGTAGTCTGGATGCCGACCGAGCGTGAGGTTGAGCTCCGGCGCGCGAGGGTGGAAGACCCCCACGGCGAGGCAACTGAACAGCACGGTGACGAGCGCCCCGACCGCGGCGGCGACCAGGAGCGCGTTCTTGTGGGTCGCGCCGCGTCGCAGGGCTAGCTCGAAGCCGAGCGTGAGGACGGAGAAGTCCATCACCAGGAGGAAGATCTCGAAGGTGAGCCCGTAGCTGCTGGCTTCGACCGCCGTGGCGCGCACGGCCCCCTTGAGGAGGACGAAGGCGGCGACGATCAGCAGGCCGACAATCAAGCGGCGCGACATGGGGAGGCCTGATTTCTCAATCGGAGGAGACGGCAACCTACTACGCACATCGGGGAGCGTCAGCCGGAGCGTGTAGGTGCGGATTCTCTCCAATGCGTCTTGCCCGTCCCCTGGGCGCGCCCGAGAATGCCCGTCCCATGCGTTTATTCCTGATGGCAGTGCTGTGTGGCTCCGTGTTGGCGGGGTGCAAGAAGGACGATTCGAAGGCCGGAGCGCTGAACGTCACCGTCGGCTACAGCGGCTTCACACGCGGATGCGTCACGGTGACCGCCACGGACGTGGACGACGCGCAGAACACGAGCACCCTCAACGTGGCGATCCCCGGCAAGACGCCGGGCAGCGTGGCGGTGGCGGTGTTCCGGGAGAAGGACTGGGGCCGCGTACTGAAAGTGACAACGCAGTTGCGTGAGTTCGACTGCGCGGGCGAGCCGGTGGGCGACCCGCAGGAGATGAACGCGAGAGTCCCCGAAGAAGGCAAGCTGGACGTGGGCTTCACCGTGAAGGCCACCGACACGGACAAGGACGGCTACTTCAGCGCCTACCCAGAAGACCTCGAAGCCACCGCGGGCAACGACTGCAACGACAACAATGAAAACTCGTACCCCGGGATCGCAAACGACGGGCTCACGAACTGGTACCGGGACGCGGACGGCGACTCGTTCGGCGACGAGAAGGCGACGCCCGTGCGCGCGTGCAAGCAGCCTGCGGGCTTCGTGAAGGACGCGAAGGACTGCAACGATGCGAATGCGCTCATCCACCCCGCGACACTGGAACAGCTCTGCGACGGAGTGGACGACAACTGCAGTGGCGCCCCGGATGAGAACTTCAAGCTGGGCGAGCTTTGCACCTCCAGCGAACAGTACTGCGGACCGACGAACCGGTGCAGCCAGGACAAGCTGAGCGCCGAGTGCTTCAGCGCGACGTCGGCGACGCCCTGGTACGTGGACGCCGATGGGGACGGTAGGGAAGGCGCCGCCGCAGGCGTTTCGTGCGTAAGGCCGGAGCCTGACGCGGTTGCCGCCTCCACGGACTGCGATGAGAGTTCCACCTTCGTGAACAACGGACTGCCGGAGG
The DNA here is from genome assembly GCF_003611635.1 of Corallococcus terminator. GTDB lineage: Bacteria > Myxococcota > Myxococcia > Myxococcales > Myxococcaceae > Corallococcus > Corallococcus terminator. The sequence continues at coordinate 2,941 of NZ_RAVZ01000166.1, forward strand.
CCTGCGACCGGCTGGACAACAACTGCACTGGCGGCGTGGACGAAGGGTGCGGCGCTCTCACATGGTCCACGAATGCGGAGATCGTAACGCCTCAGTTGGACCTGACGGCCATTGCCCTTTACGACCAGGGGCGAAAGAGCTGGATCGTGGGCCCGAACAAGCTGCTCCATCTGGACAGCACGACCCCCACGATCAGGGATTTTTCAGATGGATCGTGTCGGAAAGACTGGAGGGCGGCATGGACAAGCGAGGGCGGTCGCGGCTTCTTCGTCGGCAAGTCAGGATGGGTGTCGACACGGCTCATCACTGATTCGGGCGAGGCCTGTTACACGTTCCAGCCATCCAGCAACACCGATTTCAATGGTGTCTTTGGGGTCGATGATCCCTCCGCCGGCCCCACGGCCTACGCGGTCGCGAGCAACGGCAAGATCTACCGATGGGCTCCGCCCTACGATGAAACCAATTTGACCGAAGTGGCGGATGTCCCCGCGAACCTCCGTGCGATTGGGGGCACTAAGAACGGCAATATGATCTTGGCCGTAGGCAGTGGGGATGCGAATGAGGGAGCACAGGTTTACCGCTACGACGCCACCACGAACGGACCGTGGGCCCTAGACCCCCTGGCTGCGCCCATCACAGGCTTCCTCAAAGGCATTCACGTCACCGACAGCCGATTCGCGTACGCGGCAGGCGAGAACGGCGTTGTCATCAAGCGGACCACGGCAGGCTGGGGCGCTCCCTTGCCCACCGTGTTTGAGGCTGGATCGACAACAAATAAAGCTAACATCGGGGACATCCTCGCCTTCAGTGAGAAGGGCATCTATGTCTCGACCAATGATGGAAACATCATGTTCTACGACGGAGGAACCGTGTGGACCCCTGCCTACACAGGAACGAAAGGACTGTTCTCACTGGATGGCTCGTCACCCTCCCGCATCGCGGCCGTGGGAGCCGGAAGCACCCTTGTGAACTTCACGCCTCCCGCACCGACACCTCCCTGAGTCCCCGGAGGCCGGGATGGAACTGCGCGCCGAAAGCCTCCTCCTCCGGCACGGTCCCCGCACCGTGCTGGAATCCATCGACGCGCAGTTCCCCCCGGGCACCCGGGCCCTGGTGTTGGGACGCTCTGGTTCAGGCAAGACGACGCTCTTGAAGGCCCTCGCGGGCTTGCTCCTGCCCTCTTCCGGAAAAGTCACCTGGGATGGGCAGGACGTCGCGAAGCTCACAGCCCCGGAGCGCCGCAAGCAGCAGGCGGCATTCGGGTTCGTCTTCCAGACGGACGCCCTCTTCGACTCGCTCACCGTGCGGCAGAACGTGATGCAGCCGCTGCTGCGCCGCCACGTCCCGGAGCCCGAGGCCCGCGAGCGCACGGACGCGGTGCTGAAATCCGTGGGCCTCACGGACGCGGCGGACACCCTGCCTGAACGCCTCTCTGGCGGCATGAAGAAGCGCGCGGGGCTCGCGAGGGCGCTGGCCGCGAGACCGGCGGTGCTGCTCGCGGATGATCCGTTCGCGGGCCTGGATCCGGGCACGGCGAGGCAGGTGGCCCGGGTGCTCCTGGACGTGGCAGGCACGGGAACGCTGCTCGTGGCCGCGCCGGAAGCACCACTGGACCTTCCCCTGCCCCGCTGGCTGTACCTCCAGGGAGGCCGGCTGGTGCACGATGGCGCCCCGGCGCCCGAGCTTGAGCGGACGCCAGACGAGGCCCTCGCATGACCCTTCCGTGGCCCCACCCGTGAGCAGCGCTGGCCTGGCCTGGCTGGGGCGCTCGGTGCTGGGCGCCGTGGAGGGCGTGGGTGCGCTGGCGCTGGTCGCGGGGCGCACGGCCTGGGCCCTTCGCAGGCTGGAGCGGCGCGAGCTGGCGCGGGGCCTGGTGCAGTTCGGCTACGGCTCCCTCCCCCTGGCCCTGGCGACGGCGGCCCTGGCGGGCGTCATCGTGGTGGTGCAGGCGGGGCTCTACATCCAGCGGTTCGGCGCCAGGGCCTTCCTCGGGTGGGCCGCGGGGTACGGAGTCCTGTGGGAGTTCGGCCCGCTGCTGCTCGGGCTGATCATGTCGGCGCGCATCGGAGCCCGGAACGCGGCGGAGCTGGCCACGCTGAAGGTGGGCGGGCAGATCGAAGGCCTGCGCGGCATCGGGCTGGATCCGTTCGCGCTGCTGGTTGCGCCCCGCGTGGTGGCGATGGAGGTGAGCATGCTGGCGCTGAGCACGTTCACGTTCCTGGTGGCCATCCTCTGCGAAGCGGTGGCGGCGAAGCTCACGTTGAACCTGCCGCTGCGGGTGTTCTTCGGGACGTTCGCGGACATGCTGAGCCCCTTCGACATCGTGGGGGGCGTAGTGAAGACGGGCGCCTTCGGGCTGGCCATCTCCCTGGTGTCCACGGCGGTCGGGCTCCGGGCCAAGGGCGGAGCCCGGGCCGTGGGCGAAGCGGCGGCGAGCGCGGTGGTGCTGGGGTGCGCGGCCATCTTCCTGTTGGACTTCCTGCTGACGACGCTGCTGTCGCGGTGGTCGACATGAAGCGCGTGCTGTCCTTCTTCGGAGCACCGGTGGTGATGCTGGCGCGGACGGTGCGGGCGAGCCTCCGGGAAGGAGTCCCCCTGCGCGAAACCCTGGCGCAGGTGCACGAGCTGGGGGGGCGCAGCGTCTGGTTGGTGATGTCGGGCATGGCCTTCTTCGGAGCGGTGCTGGTGACGATCGCCAACGCGCAGGCGAAGAAGCTCATCGGCAACGTGGCGGTGCTGGGCCCGGCGTACTTCGAGATGTTGGTGCGCGAGCTGGGCCCGGCGGTGTCGGCCCTGCTGACGGCGGCGCGGGCCGGCGCGAGCCACTCCGCGGAGCTGTCCACGATGAGCGTGAACGAACAGGTGGAGGCGCTGGAGATGTCAGCGGGGGATCCATACGCGGACCTCGTGGCGCCCCGGGTGCTGGCGGGGGTGGTGGGCGTGCCGATGTTGAGCGTGCTGGGAACAGTGGCGGCGACGCTGTCGGCGGTGGTGGTGGCGAGTCTGGCATTCGACATCGACGGCCGGGCGTTCATGGACGCAAGGTACGTGGATGGATGGGATGTGCTGGTGGCGGGGCTCAAGGCGGTGGGCTGCGGGCTCTACATCCCGCTCGCGGCGGCGGTGGCGGGGCTCAAGGCGCGGGGCGGCGCCGAGGCGGTGGGCCAGGCCACGACGGACGGAGTGGTGGCGGCGAGCCTGGGATGTCTGTTGATTGACCTGACGGTGTCGCTTGCGTTCCAGTTCGTGCGCCTGTGAATGACTCCGGTCCCGACACGCTGGTCTTCGAGGACGTGGCCATCGCCTTCGAGAAGGGCCGCCGCGTGTTGGACGGCCTGCGCGCGCAGGTATCCACCCGCGAGCTGACGTTCATCGCGGGGGCGAGTGGCTCCGGCAAGAGCGTGCTGTGCCGCCTGGCGGTGGGGTTGTTGAGGCCGGTGGCGGGTTCGGTGACGTTGTTTGGGGAGCGGGTGGACACGCAGGCCGAGCGGACGCTGGTAGGTGTCCGCCGCCGGGCCCCGTATCTGGTGCAGGGGCCGGCGCTGTTGGACTGGAGGACGCTGCGGGAGAACGTGCGCCTCGCGGATCCGAACGCGCCGGAGGAAGCGGTGGAGACAGCACTGGAGCAGGTGGGGCTGAAGGAATGGGCGGACCGGCTGCCACCGGAGCTGGGACCGGGAGCGAAGAAGCGGGCAGCCATCGCGAGAGCCCTGGTGCTCAAGCCACGCTACCTGCTGTTGGACGAGCCGACGACGGGGCTGGACCGAAGGGCGGCGACGCAGGTGGAGGCGGTGCTGGCGTCGCTGAAGGAACAGGGATTGGGAGCACTGGTGGTGTCGCACGACTACCGGCAGTTGAGGGAAATCGCGGACCGGGTGTTGGTGGTGGCGAAGGGGCGCTGTGCGTACCTGGGAACGCCGGAGGGGTTCCTGGAGTCCCCTGCCCCGGAGCTGCGGACCTTGACGGCGCCGTTCATGGAGGGCGTGACGGATGGATGAGCAACGGCTGGAGTTGAAGGTGGGAGCGCTGGTGCTCGCGACGGTGGTCGGCGTGCTGGTGTTGCTGTGGTTGATGGGGGAGCTGACGCTGGGCAGAGGCTCCAAGCTGGAGGTGGACTTCGCGCACACAGGCAACGTGGTGCAGGGTGCCCCGGTGAAGCTGGGCGGCGTGCAGGTGGGCAAGGTGGATGCGATCAACCTCCTGCCGGCGCGAAGGGACGCGAAGGGAATCCCCCTGCCCGTCCGCATGGACCTGTCCGTCGAAGCCTCGGCGCGGGGCGCACTGCGCAAGGACGCCCGGGTGACGGTGGGAACGGTGGGCCTTTTGGGGGAGCCGTATCTGGAGTTGAACCCAGGCAACGCGGAAGCCCCCCTGCCCGAGTCCGAAGCCTTGCGAGGCGTGGATGCGCCGCGCCTGGACCTGCTGTCGGAGCAACTGTCGAAGTTCGTGACGCTGTTGTCGGAGATGCTGGAGCGGGATCCGGAAGCGGTGACGGGGCTCGCGGCCAATGTGTCCCGGCTGGCGAAGACGCTGGATGAGGTCCTGACCGAGAACAAGGGCGACGTGAAGGTGCTGGCATCGGAGCTGGCGGCGGCATCCAAGGACCTGCGCCAGCTGTCGCAACTGGCGAAGGAATCGCTCCAGCCCGGGGGCAAGGGAGCGCGCCTCCTGGATGACGCGTCGGCAGTGGCGGCGGTGATGCGAAAGGACCTGCCCGGCCTCACGAAGTCCGCCGGAACGACCCTGGAGGGACTGGCGGCGGTGACCGGCCCCCTGACGGCCGAAGATGGGCAGCAGGTGAAGGTGGCCATCCAACGGTTCACGGCGGCGGCGGGTCAACTGGAGCAGATCGCCGCCAAGGCAGACCGCGTCCTGGGACGACTGGACGCGGGAGAAGGCACGGGGGGCGCCCTGCTGAAGGATCCGGCGCTCTATGACGAACTGAAAACCCTGGTCACGGATCTGCGCAAACATCCGTGGAAGGTTCTCTGGAAGGACTGATCATCTCTGGGGGAAGACAGATGGGCACATTCAATACCGTCACGACCACGGTCACCTGTCCCCATTGCGGAGCAACGGGACCGATGGAGGTCCAGTTCAAATTTGGGGACATCTGGCAATACGAGTATGTCCTTGGCGCACGGATCCTCTTGGAGAAAAAGCAGGAAGCCTGGGTGCCAGAGAAGCTCGTGATAGCGGATGGGATCGGTGGACCATGCCCTGCCTGCGGAACCGAGTTTCTTGACTTCGATGTCTACATTCAGCGAGGCGTGATTGAGAGCGTGACGCCTCACTCAGCCGACTTTACGTACGGAGCGGAGACCTACGTGGTTCGGGAGCCCTGGCGGGTTTCTTGACCGACGATCCGACGTCACCCTTGTATGGATTCAACTACCTTCACTTCCATCGTCAACACCTTCCCCAATGGGTGCGTTACGAGCAGATGCGGAAGTTGATAACGGAGCTTGAACAGTCCGAAGCATACGAAGGCACTTCGCTCTTTCCGGATCTGGAGTGAACATGAGCACGGACAGGATTCCGGACGACACTTTGGGAGAGGTGGATGCACTGATCCTTGCCGGCAATACGATGGCGGCACTCAAGCGCGTCATCTGCCGTCTGGGATGCTCACTGGGTGTTGCGCTCGAACTCGTGGCTTTGCGCTCCGGGGACTTGGATGAAATACATCCAGCGCGGCGAGAGGAGCGACTGTGGCGAAGGCGAAGCATTACGCCGGCAGCCTGGCGCGCGCAGGCCGTGGAGCGGCTGGAGCAATTGACGCCTCCACCGCAGGTGCTCAAAGCACTCTGGGATGGGGACTCGGGAGGATGGTTCCTCGTCATGAGCGCCATTGTCCCAGTCCCATCGCAGGAGCACCCACGCTTCACATCGGTTCACCTCGTCACGATGCGAGCCTCGGACGGCGAGCCCAGCGCATTTTCCGAGCCCTCCAGTTCATGGCCAGAGATCACGGTGGCAAAAGAGATTGCCCGCATCGCGCAGGAACGGTGGAACACCTCACTCTACTTCCCATCTTCCGACCAACCTGAGGATGACGATCTCCGCTGGTGGGATGAACTCCCTTCCCCCTCCACGGATGAAGGCTGATGGATGTTCGGGGGACGTGGGCTTCCTGAAAAGGAGGCAATTCTACATTCAGCCGTGCTCCGGAACCCCACGACTGGAAGAGAACCAGACGAAGCGTGAAATCAGGGACCGCTGGATTCAGTCGCCCATTCGCCACGCATCCAGCGACTCGACAGGTGGCGCTTCACATCGAGCGACCGAAGGGATGGTTGGAAACACACTGGGCGTCTTCAGCCCCGCGTGCTCCGCGAGCAACACCAAAGCGAGCCCCTCGACGCAAACCTTCGCGTCGGTGGCCCAGACCTCCTGGGAGATCCGTCCTCGCTCACGCAGCAGGACATATCTCCGGGCCTCCGCCTTCAAGAAATCCTCCAATGCTGCCTGGAAGGACGCCTCGTCACGGGAGAGGAGGGCCTGACAGACCTGGAGGCGCGGCTCCTCGGAGCCTTGAAGCACGCTTTCGAACCGGGCAAGACAGGCCCGCGCTTCCTCCTCCGAACGCTTCAGGACACAGAAGTCCATCAGGAACCGCACATAAAGGAAGTCCTCCTCGTATTCGAGTTCGACCCTTCGCTCACGCGGAGACCGGAGGGACAACTCGCGTGCGCAATCCCAGTCACACGCAGCCAAGGCATCGAAGAACGGAGCCGCGCGACTCAGCGCCACGGGCCAGCCTCCGTCGGCTTGATTCGACAACGCCAGGAAGGCACGCCCGCTGCGGCACAGGTGGGACTGCCATCTGCTCGTGTCGCATAGGAGGAGAAGCCATCCAACACCCATCAACCGATGGTTCCGACAGAAAGCAAGAATGTCCTGCGGGCTCCCTTCGCCTTGGGCCAGCCGGATGAGGAGCTTCTGGTTCAAATAGCTGGCGTTGCTGACAAAGGCGGGCAGGAATTTGTTGCTCACCTCCCACCCCCGGGCGCCTGGAGATGGATGGCACCCACGTCGCCATGCTCCGCGCTCGACAGAACCAGCGCGTGCGAACCCGCGGAGTACTTCCGTGCGAAAGAACGGGCCACCATGCAGATACCCAACGCACCACTCGCTGCGCCCACGTCCCCCACCGATATACAGGGCAATCGCACCCGCCACTGCCCTTCCTGCCGCGCATGCAGTCGAATCAGGAAATGACCCCAGGCCCTGGCACGCCACTCCTCCCCATTGAGGTCGCAGACCAGCTCTCCCGGAGCGCCGCTGCCAGCCAGCCCTGCCGGAAGCACCTGCTCGACAAGCCGGGCGAGGGCCTCCCCCGAGGAGTGCTGCCCGGAGAGGAACGAGCGGTCCTCACAACCCGCCCCCGCTGCTGGCAGGAGCGCAAGGACCGAAGCCCCCCGCTGACGGGCACCCGACAGGGACTCCACCAGCAGGCAGGCCCCCGCTTCACCCGGCATCAATCCGACGGGACGATCTGGCGACTTGAGTCTACGGTGCGCCCACAGCCACTCCAGACTGGTCTCATCGAGGTAGGAGTCCACCGCGACAATCACGAGACGCTCGACATTCCGAGCCGCCAGCAGCTGCCCCGCGAGATGGATGGCAGCGGCGGTGCCTGCGTGACCAGCATGAATGAAGTGGACCGCGTCCTGCCGCCAGGACAGGCCCAGCAACTGCTTCAGGCGCTTCAGCCAGGCGGCTGTCAGGAGCGCGCTTCCGAAGTCCTGCACCTCCAGATAGCGAGCCTCTTCCAGGTGCGGCAGGACGAAGATCCAGCCCGTCTGGCCCCAGAAGCGGACATCCTCCGCTGGAGGAAGCCCTGCCTCCTGCCGGAGGTCACACACGCACGCCTGGGCCAGTTGCAACCACCGCCCCAGAGGCCCGAAGCCGTCCGTCAGGCCTGACACGGGATGGCCCACCAGAGGCACGGACTCCAGCAGGTCCTGGTCGGTCAGATACAGGTCGTGCAACGACGTCGGGCGCGTGATGCCGGCTCGGATGGCTGCACACGTGGCGACGATGCCCCAACCCACGCTGGACACCCCTCCAAGTCCTGTCAAGGCCAACGACATCACGGGCGTCTCCGAAGTGCTATGCGTTGGGCGAACTCAAGAGCGGCTCGAGTTGGAGGTTGGTGAATTTCTTTTCTTTCAATGCCACCGCCAGGGCCTCCGAAACGAGGTAGACCGACGGCTCCTCTTTCGGACGAAAGAGGGCTGGGAGGGGGGCGACCTTCTTCGGATCCAGCACGAAGCGGGCGACATGGATGACACTGCCTTCTGGCCCGATCTTCACACCGCTGGCCGCCACGTCCAGGCAGTCACGGGTCCCAATAGGATTGATGATGAAGTAGTCCCGGATGTAGAGGCGCTTGCGGTGGTCGAACAGGTCGAAGGGCAGGTACTCCACTTCGAGGTCCTGACACTGCGCTGAGATGACCTCTTTCACGCTCGCGTGCACGACAAGATACCGGCTCGTATTGCCCAGGAGCGACGACAGCTTGATTCCCGGATGATCGGCCTGCAAGGCGATCTTGGCATCCTTCGGATAGAACCGGCTGGAGCTATCGCCTTCGGACATGCAATAACTGCGCAGCTCCATGCCTTCGGGAGGCCCGTCAATCAGGGCAAGCTCCTTGTCGTTCAAGTCGCCGAGTGTGCTGAGCCGAAAGAAGTTCATCATAGATGTGCTGGAGGGCATCATGCGTTTGAAGCGGGGAGTGGCATCAGCTTCTTCCCAAATTCTTCAATGGATTTGACTCCGTGAGTGCGCCGAGCTGTGGCCACTTCAATGTAGCTCTCGGCGGAGATTGCCTCGATGGATGCCGCAAGGTCCTTGTACTGAGGCGTTCCCCCTCTTCATCATGCTTCTTCATTATCTCCCGAAGCGCCGTTCGAAAGCGAGCCTTGAGCTTATCCTTGATGTAGAGGTCATAGGCACCATGACTGCATTGCTTCGTCTCGCGATGGATGGGGAGCTGAAGCATTTCACCGACCCGCTCGTCCATCGGCAAGATGATCATGTTGTCCTTGCCGTGAACATTATACGGCGCGTCCAGCACTTCGCACATCACCTGGAACGCCAGCTCCGCGCTCGTCTTGAAAATATCTGTCAGAGCGACGCGCAGCGTGGCGTCCGGCACCACATGATGCGCCTCGTGATAATATGGCTTGTTGCAATCCCATTTGAAGTTGTACTTGCTTCGGTCAACTTCCCAGTCTCCCACTCGGGGCTTGTCGACTGCACGGAGGTACATGCCCTTGTTCTCGGCCGAAAGCGCTGCGCTCACGCCTTGCTTCGCCAGCTTCGCGACAGCGTCCGCACCTCCCCGGAAGAGCATTGGCTTGGCGCACCCCACATCCAGGTCCGCGTCCGACAGCTTGTACATGTCGGAATGTTCCACGGCCTTCTCGAAGGCCTGCCATCGGTGCGAGCAGGAGCAGTTTTCATTGTAGGGAACTTCGTGCTTCGCGATGCACTTGCCCCCGCTCAAGCTCCCCACGGTTTGGTGGGGAATCGTCTGGCCCAAGAGCTCCATGTGCTTGTTGGACTGCGTCTTGGCTTTGCCCATGGCCCAATCGTAAGGGCGGGTCCGAAGACAGGTCAATCCTGCGGCGTCATCCCTCTCCGAGAGGGGGGCTTTGATGGAACTGGCGTCACCGCCTCCCCCCCCGGACCCTGCGCCGCGTACGCATGCGCCCCTGCTTCAATCGCTCTCCAGTCCTGCCCCGTGGCGATGGCGTCGGCGTCGATGCCGTTCATCCCCCCTTGTTGTCGTCCACGCAGAAGAGCCACGTTGACTAGCAGCGACCCCAACACCAGCGCCTCCTCCGAGGTGTCGGGATAGAAGCGCGACGCCAGCGCCTCGTGCCGTTCCTTGAACACACCGGGGGGAACGAGCCGCAAGACCCGCTCCCTCGCGGACGTCACATGCGGATTGGGAGGAAACTGGAACGGAAGGCACAAGGTGGAGAGCCCCCACTTCGGGACAATCCCTGTATCCGAGGGAGGCATTCACGGACTCCATTTCACCCCAGAAAACAAAACATCCCCTGACAATGGCTGTCAGGAATGGTTCGAGCACGACTTGGGAATGCGATGGAATCTGGACCTGTTGAAATTGGTTTGAAATCACCCACGAGGGCACGTGAGCAATCCCAGTGATACCGCTGGAATTGTCACATGCGGATGCAACCCTGGAAGAACGACTCAACCCTGAACGGGCGCGGGTGCATTCACCGGTTCGGGTGGCTCCACCGGAGGCTTCACGATGAGCTGCGCGAGCGTGGGCCGACGGGGTTTCTCGAACGGCGCCAGCTTCACCGGCTGCCCGGTGCGCGCCGACTCGTGCAACGCGACGATGACGCGCACGTCCGCCAGTCCTTCGATGCCGTTGGGCTCCGGCTCCTGGTCCTCCAGCACGCAGCGCGAGAAGTAGATCAGCTCCGGCGCGAACTGGTCGCTGTTCTTGAACGTGCGCGACTCCGTCTTGCCCCCCACGGTGAGCAGGTGCTCGATGTCCGTGCCGTACCCGAAGCCGTGCTGCACGAGCAGGTCCCCCTCGGTGCCCACCAGCCGGTAGCTCGACACCGCGGACGCCTCGTGGCTGATGCCGAACTGGGCCACCCGTCCGTGCGGGAAGCGCATCAGCGCGAACGCCGTCGCGTCCACCCCGTGGAAGCGGCCATCCCCCGCGTTCGTGTATGCGAACACCTCGCGCGGCTCGTCCCGGAACAGGTAGCGCGCGGCGTTGATGGGATAGGGGCCCTCGTCCAGGAGCGCCCCGCCCCCCAGCTCCGCGCTGCCCCGGATGTCGCCGTCGCGCATCTGCTGCGTCAACAGCGCGGAGAACATCCTCGGGTCGCCCAGCCTGCCGGAGCGCACCAGCTCCACGGCGTGGAGGTTCGCCTCCTCGAAGTGCAGCCGGTAGGCGACCATCAGCTTCACGTCGTTGTCGTGGGCGACGCGGATCATCGCCTCGCAGTCCTCCACCGAGGTCGCCATCGGCTTCTCGCAGAGGACATGGACACCCACGCGCGCGGCCCTCTCCGTGAAGGCCCGGTGCTGGGTGTTCGGCAGCACGATGTAGACGGCGTCCGCGCGCGAATCGCGCAGCACCTGCTCAAGGTTCTCGTAGCCGCCCGCGTGCGAGACGCCATACCGGCGCTGGAGCGCGTCGCGCTTCGTGCGGTCCGAGGAGATGATGGCGACCAGTTCGGAGTTCTCTTCCGCGTGCTCGAACGCCGGCAGGATGGCCACCTGCGCGAGGTTGCCCGCCCCCACCACCGCGTACCGCACCCTCCTGGAAGTCCCCTGTGCCATCGCGCGCCTCCTGGCCTGAAGATGAGGTCCTACGCTGGTGACGCGCTCCGCCACCCCGCAAGCCGCGATCGGTCCTCCGGTGCTCGGCCCGTATGAAGGGCAGGCAGGAAGGCGGGCCCACGGCACCGTGTGCTATGCGCGAAGGTCATGCACGCCCGCTTCTTGCCGCTCCTGGGGCTCCTCGTCCTCTGCGCCTGTACGACCCCTCCCGAGAACGGAGGTGCGCCGGATGCTGGCGCGTACGACCTTCCGTCCATCCCCTACACGGTGGACGCGGGCGCCCCCATCGACGCGCCCCGGGAGACCTGGACGTTCGTCCCAGTCCCCGACGCCCACTGCGCGAACGGCACGTCCACGGGCATGGCCGTCAACCTCACGGACCGCTCCCGGCGGGTCCTCGTCTTCCTCGCGGGCGGTGGCGCGTGCTGGGAGGCCGCCGCCTGCGCGCTCGGAACGGCCACCCACATCACCGACACGATGGGCGAAGCCCCCGTGCTGGCCGAGGCCCGCGCACCAGACCTGGCGGTGCTCTTCGACCGCGAGGATCCGAAGAACCCGTTCCGCGACGCGAGCTTCGTCTACGTCCCCTACTGCACCGGCGACCTGCACGCGGGCACCCGCATCCAGACGTATGACTGGTTCGGTCCGAAGAACGTCGAACACGTTGGCGCGCGGAACCTGGACGCATACCTGCGGCGGCTCCAGCCGACCTTTCCCGACGCCGACCGCGTCTGGCTCACCGGGATCAGCGCGGGCGGCTACGGGGCGACGTTCAATGCCTGGCGCGTGCAGAAGGCCCTGCCGTGGGCCCGGGTGGACGTGCTGAACGATTCGGGGCTCGTCATCGACACGCTGGGGGATGGTCGCTACGGCACGATGCGCGCGAGCTGGGGCGTGGAGTTCCCGCCGGGGTGCTCCGGCTGCGACACGCGCCTGTCGGCGGTGCTGGGCGCCTCCGCGAACCTGCTCACGGCCCCCCGGAGATACGGGATGCTCGGATACCAGCAGGACGGCACCATCTCCCTCTACTTCGGACTGGACGGTCCCCAGGTGCAGGCAGGCCTGGAGGCGGCCCGCGCTTCCGCGGCCCCGAACGTGAAGACGTTCTACCTGCCCGGCAACCCCCACGTGCTCCTGGCCCACCCGGACGCCGCGAACGGCGCGGGCCTCACCGTGCGCGACTGGGTCCAGCGTTTCGCGAGCGATGATCCGGCCTGGGGCCACGAAGGTCCCTGAGGCCATCCTGCTTCGCGCCTGTCCTCCCTTCCCGCCCCGGAGCCTTCCCCCATGTCCTTCAAGAAGATGCTCGCCCGCCTTGGCATCGGCAGCGCCCGGGTGGACACCCGCCTGGAGCACGACACCGTGCGCGCGGGCGGGGACCTGCGTGGCGCCGTCCACATCCAGGGGGGCCACACGCCCCAGCGCATCGACCGCATCGACCTGCACCTGATGGCGCAGTACCTCCAGCGCGACAACGACCGCCGGAGCGCGCTCAACACGGTCGTGCGCACCTGGCGCATCGCCAACCCCTTCACCCTGGAGCCCCAGGAGGTGAAGGAGCTGCCCTTCTCCCTGCGGATGCCCGCCCACACGCCCCTCACCGAACGCGGCTCGCCGGTGTGGCTCAAGACGGCGCTCGACATCGACAACGCCCTCAACCCCGAGGACAGCGACCGGATCCACGTCCTGCCCCACCCGTCCCTCCAGACCGTGCTCGACGCCGTCCTGCACCTGGGCCTCCAGTGGAAGAACGCGTACTGCGAGGCCGGTCCGCCCCTGGGGCGCGACGAGCCCTTCGTCCAGGAGCTGGAATTCCATTCCGGGCCCGCGTGGCAGGGGCCTCCGCGAACGCTTGCCCTGCTGCCATTCCCGACGGAGGACGGCCTGGAGCTGATCCTCGACATCGACCGGGGCCCCCGGGGCCTCACCTCCCTCCTGGAAGGGACGGCCCTGGAGGGGGGCCGCCGCCAGCGGCTGGTCCTGTCCCCGGCGGACCTGTCCCGAGGGGTGATTTCCGTGTCGGAAGCCCTGGCGACGCACCTGCGCTGAGAGAGGCTTAAAACCGGAAGGTCCGGAGGGCCTGGGCAGTGGTGAACGCACCTGACGTGGCAAGTCCGACGCCGGGGCGTGAAAGTGGTACAAGCCGCCCTGTGAAGACTCCCCCGCCTCCCGCCACTGAAAATGAGAACCCCACCTTCGACTCCCTCGGGCTCAAGCCCGAGCTCGTCGAGGCGTTGACGTCGCTCGGCTACGAAGAGCCCACGCCCATCCAGGCGGCCGCGCTCCCACCCCTGCTCGCCGGCAAGGACCTGCTGGGCATCGCCGCCACCGGAACCGGAAAGACGGCCGCGTTCGCGCTGCCCCTCTTGCAACACATCACCCCCGGGGCCGCCACGCCCCACAGCACCTCCGCGCTGGTGCTCGTGCCCACGCGCGAGCTGGCCATGCAGGTGTCCGAAGCCATCCACCGCTACGGCCAGAAGCTGGGCATCAGCGTGCTCCCCCTCTACGGCGGCCAGGAGATCGGCCGGCAGTTGCGCGTGCTCAAGCGCGGCGTGGACGTCGTCGTCGCCACCCCCGGTCGCGCGCTGGATCACCTGCGCCGCAAGACGCTGAAGCTGGACCGCGTGCACACGGTGGTGCTGGACGAAGCGGACGAGATGCTCGACATGGGCTTCGCGGACGACCTGGAGGCCATCCTCTCCGAGACGCCGGAGAAGCGGCAGACGGCGCTGTTCTCCGCCACCCTGCCCCCGCGCATCTCCAGCATCGCGGAGCGCCACCTGCGCCAGCCGGAGCGCATCCGCATCGCCAAGGAGAAGCTGGAGGCCGGGGAGATGCCCCGCGTCCGGCAGACGGCCTACATCGTCCCGCGCGCGTTCAAGATCGCGACGCTGGGGCGCGTGCTGGATCTGGAGTCCCCCACCGCCGCCATCGTGTTCTGCCGCACCCGCACGGAGGTGGATGAGCTCACCACGTCCCTCAACGGGCAGGGCTGGCGCGCGCACGCGCTGCACGGCGGCATGAGCCAGGAGCAGCGCGACCGCGTCATCAAGCAGTTCAAGTCCCAGGCGGCCGACCTGCTCATCGCCACCGACGTCGCGGCGCGAGGCCTGGACATCCCCCGGCTGTCGCACGTGGTGAACTTCGACGTGCCCAACGCGCCGGAGGCCTACGTGCACCGCATCGGCCGCACCGGCCGCGCGGGTCGCGAGGGCGTGGCCATCACCCTGCTGGAGCCCCGCGAGCACCGGCTCCTGCGCAACATCGAGAAGCTCACCGGCCAGCGCATCGAGGTCTCCGCGGTGCCCACCGTGTCGGACCTGCGCGCCCGCCGGCTGGAGATCCTGCGCTCGTCGCTGCGCGAGACGCTCACCGGCGGAGAGCTGGAGGCGTACCGGGGCGTGGTGGAGACCCTGTCCACCGAGTTCAACGTCATGGACGTCGCCGCCGCCGCGATGAAGCTCCTCCACGAGAAGGAGGACGAGGGCAAGGAGTCCAGCGAGCAGGACATCCCCACGGTGTCGGCGCCGTCGGAGAAGCGCTTCCCCCGCTCCACGGAGCGCTCGGGCCCGCCGAGCCGTGGCGGAGACCGTCCTGAGCGTCCGGCGCGTGCACCGCGCGTCGATCGCGGCGAACCGGCAGGAGAGCGCGCCGCGCGTCCCGCCCGTGAGCCTCGTGCGCCGGAGTGGAACGTCACGCGGCTGTTCATTGGCGCGGGCCGTACCGCGGGCATGCGGCCGGCGGACCTCGTGGGCGCCATCGCCGGCGAGGCGGGGCTCGACTCCTCGCGCATCGGCGCGATCCACATCGCGGACATGTACTCCATCGTGGAGGTGCCGGAGCCGGACGCCGCGCGCATCATCTCCGCGCTGAAGGGCGCCACGCTGCGCGGCAAGAAGGTCTCCGTGCGCCGCGACACCCGCGACTGAATCACCGCCCCGTCACGCGTGTGACGGGGCCCGAAGCCCGGAGCCGTCGCTCCGGGCCACCCCACCCGCGCAGGCCACGTCCGCTCCATGGCGAGCGCGCGGCCTGACGGTGCAGGGTCCCCCAAGGCTTGGGGCGAAGCTCAGACGGAGCCCCGGTCCACGCCGGGCGCGCGCCCCAGCAGCAACGGGGACGCGAGCCGGCTCTCCGGGTGCATGCGCAGCAGCGTGTGGATGACGCTGCCCATCCCCGCCATCAATCCCGGTGAGAAGGCGTCCCGGGCCATCCCCGCCACGGGCCCTCGGGCCTCCAGGCCGGACAGCAGCTCCGCGTCCAGGGCCTCCTGCTCCGGCCCGTGCGGATCCGGCGCGAGCCGGCGGCCGGTCTCCAGCAACTCCCATAGGCCCAGGTCGCCATGGCACAGGGTGTGGGTCCAGCCGAAGCCCTCGCGCAAGCCCGCCGCTCGGGCCTGTTGGAAGAGGTCGCGGTAGCGCCGCATCCCCGTGCGAGCGGAGAGGTCCGCCGCCGCGAGGCCAATGCCCGTGCTTCCGTGACACCAGGTCGTCAGTTGATCGCGCGCCTCCGGACGCCGCAAATCCACCCAGTTGCCGAGCTCCGGGCGGTACAGGCCCTCCACGAAGTCGAAGGCGCGCGCGGAGAGTTCCAGCCACCGCCGCCGTTCCGCCGCCGAGCCCGCGGAGCTCAAGCCCAGCCTCGCCAGCGCCCAGCCGATGCCCACCGTGCCATGGGCGAAGCCGCCAATGGGCGCGGGGAACATGGATGTCTCCCAGCGCGCGTCCCCTGCCACGCTCTTCGCGGTGGCCTCCAGGCGCCGGCCCGCGTGCGCCGCGACGTCCAGCCACTTCGCCTCGCCCGTCTGGTCCACCAGGTTGAGCAGCGGAACGATGAGGCCCGCCACGCCACCCAGCACCTCGAACAGGCCGTCGCCTTCGATGAGCTCCGGCGTAATGGCCGCCGCGCGCTCGCGGGCCCGCTCCAGCGCGCCGGGGAACGTGCCCAGGTCGTGCAGCGTGGACCAGGTCCACACCTGCGACGCGAGCCCGGAGAAGCCGCCCGGTTGTTTCACCGGCACCCGGTCCTCCGTGGCCCGCAGCACCGCGAGCGTGCCCTCCAGCGTCTGGGACAGGCCCTCCAGCGGATCCGCCCGTCCCTGGTGCACCTCGTGTTGGTACTGGGCCAGACACACCGCGACCCCGGCCTGACCGCTGTACAGCTCGGCGGAGAGCGGACGCACGGCCCAGCCATGTTCGGCGAGCACCGGGCTGATCCACGTCACCGTCCCATCCGGTCCCCGCACCGCCGCGTCGAGCACGCGGCGGACCAGTCCGGACAGTTGCGCCCGCCTGCGGGGATCCAGCCGCTCCCGCCGCGACGGCGTGGCGGGGGCCACGACGCGTGGAGGAAGGGCCTTCTCGTTGAGGTAGGCGCTCACCAGAGCGCTCTGGATGGTCATCACCTCCAGCGCCTCGTCCACCGACCGCCACGTGGCCAGCGTCGAGTCGAGCAGCGCCCGGGACACGGGCACGGTGAACACGGGAATGTCTCCGCAGGTGAGGTCCGCGATCTCCTCGTCGATGACGGGCAGCGTGGACGGGGCACCGGGTGACACCTCCGCGTTGCGGCGCATCACGTCCCGCGCCCGTGCATGGGCCCTGGGCGCGTCGTACAGGGAGGACGGATGCCAGAGCATCCGCATCAGCTCCGCGTAGGTCTGCGTGGGCCGCAGGATGCGACGGACGACCGCGCCCGTGAAGGGCTCCAGCAGCGGGCGGAGGTCCCCGTGCGCATCCAGCGCATTGAGCCGCGCGGTGAGCTCGCTGAAACCTTCGACCACCTGATCCCAGTAGCGCGCGAGCACCGGCTCCGGGCTGGGATGGTTCTTCGACCGGGGGCGCTCGATCAGCGTCATGCCCAGGCGGGCACCATCCGTGCCGCCCTCGACGATGGTCGGTACCTGGATGCGCGGCTGCTCTCCCGGCAGCGACCCCGCCGCGGAGATGTCCAGCCCCCCCAGGCCCGGGCCCATGCTTCGCACGGGGAGCAGTCCGGTGCGCAGCACGGTGCCCCGGATGGCCCTCGCGGCGATGTCCACCGCCAGCCCGCGCTCCGCCGGGGGAATGGGCGGATCCGGGGTGAAGAGGCTCTCCACGTCCACCACCACGGGCACCGGCCCATGCGCGATGAGGTTCTCCGAGTGCAGGTCGGTGCCGCCCAGCAGGCGCATCACCGCCAGCCAGTGCCCCAGGTTGCGGTAGAAGCGCGCGAGTTCGGTTTCGCCCTCGCAGGCGCGGTGGTCCACGAACTCCGCCCAACCGTAGCCCGCGCGGACCAGCACGGCGGGAACGCGGATCCGCGTGGCCTGGGGATCCGGCGCGAGCACCCGCGCCAGCAGCCCCTCCAGCGCGCGGTCCACGCGCATGCACCGGGGCTTGTACATCACCGTGCCGGCTTCCAACTCCAGCAGGGCCACCGTCTGACCGCCCCGGTGGGCATCCCCTTCGCCCAGGCGCAGCCGGGTGAGCGCGCCGTGGGGATGACCGGGCAGCGAGCCCAAAGCCTCACGGTCCGCGACGAAGCGGTCCACCAGCCGTTGGACGGCCTGGGATTGGAGCCTGCCCACGGTGGCCAGCCGGGCGAGCAGCGTTGGATAGCGTCCGCGCAGGTGCGCGTGGAAGTCAGGGGTGCAGGCGCGGTCGAGGAACTGCGCCCACCGCCCCGGTGGATCCGAGGCATCGAGCCGTCCCTCCAGCCCCGCCGCGTGCAGCTCCAACAGCAACACCCGGTTGAGCTTGAGTTGGGCACTGAAACCCAGACTCTCCCGGACCGAGCCCTCCACCACGGCACGCTCGGAGGCGGTGAGGTCCGCCATCCGGGACAGCCGCTCCGACAGCGCGTCCAGGTACGGCGCGAGCAGGATATTCACGGGGCGCGCGAGCCATCCGTCAGGAGGGACCTCGGTCGCCATCGACGCTTCCTCGTGGACCATTCGGGGGGCTCTCGGGGG
>NZ_RAVZ01000167.1 GCF_003611635.1 Corallococcus terminator
GGGAGGATGAAGGCACGAAGATGGTTCCCGGGAGCGCGATGGAATAGGCGGCCGGGTGTTCCGTCAGGGAGAACATCATGAATCGTATCCTCGGCATCGCATCGGTGGGGTTGGCTTCGGTGGCGCTCGGCGTGGCCCTGTGGGGGCCCGGTCGTTCGGAGGCTCCGGCGACGGACGCTGGGCCCCGCGTGCAGGACACGTCCTCGGACGTCCGGGCGCTCCAGACGCGCGTGAAGGCGCTGGAGGAGACGGTGCAGCTCCTGTCGCGCCGGATGATGGCCTTCGAGCAGCAGCCGGGCACGACCCCGGGCGGGTCGGGTCCCGCGCCCGCGGGCCTGGAGGCCGAGGTGGCGAAGCTGCGCGAGGAGCTGCGCGGCGTGATGGTGGGCGAGGCGCTGAACTCCGAGAGCGGGAAGCAGTCGCTGAAGGAGATCCTGCGCACGGTGCAGGACGAGCAGCGCACCGAGCAGCGCCAGCAGTGGCAGCAGCAGATCGACCAGATGCGGACGCAGGCGGAGGTCGAACGCAGCGAGCGCCTCAAGACGTTCATCACCGACGCGCGGCTCAGCTACAGCCAGGAGCAGGAGCTGACGAAGCAGCTCCAGGCCGAGGACGCGAAGCGCCAGGCGCTGATGTCCTCGGGCGGAAATGGTCAGCCCCGGCAGAACGTCCGCCAGCAGATGCGCGAGCTGCGCACGCAGACCGACCAGGAGATGCAGAAGGTGCTCAGCGCGGATCAACTGGCGAAGTACCAGGAGATGCGCCGTGAGGACTCGGCCCCGCGCGGCGGCGGACCCCGTGGCGGCGCGGGTGGCGGCTCCGGCTGGGAAGCGCGCGGCGGCGCCACGCAGTAACGCCTAGTCGTTCCGCTCCTTCCGGGCCTGCAAAGGCCGGAAGGAGGTCGTGCCGTCGGCGGTGGTCTCCAAGCGCTTGACGTCCTGGAGGTCGAAGGCGTCCGCCAGGGCCACCGACGGCGTGAAGAGCAGCACGGGGACCCGCAGGGACGCCGCGCGAGCGGATTGGACCCGGTCCCAGACGGCGTTGGGGGGCAGGTCCACGTCGGGCTCCTCCAGGACGAGGAAGGTGGCTTCGTCCAGGTCGAAGCCACCGGCGGGCTGGACGCGGAAGCCTCGCAGGAGCCCGGCCATCATCCGCATGCCCCACTGGACGATGTCGCCCACCATCCGGTCTTCCTCCTCCTCGTTGGTGCCTCGCGCTTCGGGCTCCTTCTCCGGGGGCAGGTCCGCGTAGGGGGGCATCAGCGCCTCCTCGGCGGGCGGCTGCTTCTGCCCGGGCGCGATGAGCTCCGCCGCCACGCCCGCCAGCAGGTCCAGCGTCTCCTCCACGAGGCGCCACACGCCGTCAGGGAAGCGCTGAAGCTCGATGCGATAGATGTTCCAGTCCACGGACAGGGACAGCTTCACGGGGCTGCGCAGGCCGTCCGTGACGCCGGGTTGGGACAGGTGCTGCTGGAGCCGGCCGTGCGCCAGTTCGCGCAGGAGCGTGAAGAGGGCGATGAGGTCGCGGGTGGCCGTGCCTTCCGCGTCCAGCAGGACCTCCAGCGGCTCGGGGTGCAGCACCACGCCGCGCAGTGAGCGAAAGCCGTCAGCTTCGATCCGCGTGAATCGGGTGCGCATGGAGGGCAAGCCTACGCCAGGGCGCCGGAACACGAACGCCGCGAAGCTCCCGTTGGAGCCCCGCGGCGCGCGTGCCACTTGCGGACTTCGCGGCGACTACTTCCCGCCGAAGATGCCCTTGAGCTTCTTCTTCGCTTCTTCCTCCGCGCGCTTCTTCGCCTTCTCCTGCTCGGCGCGGGCCTGGTCCTCCAGCTTCTTCTTCTCCTCGTTGGCGCGCGCCTCCAGCTCCTGGCGCTTCGCCTCCGCGTCGGCCTTCGCCTTGTCCTGGCCGCCCGTGATGATGTCCTGCACGGCCTTGCCCTTCTCACCCAGCAGGCTGCCCGCGACGGATGCGCCCGCCAGCTTCAGGATGGTCGTCGCCGCCGGCTTCACGTCGATGCCCGTCACCTCCGGGCTCCACGCCTTGCCCGTCAGCTTCAGCCCCACCGGGATGGCCTCCGTCGGCGTCACCTTGCCCACCGTCAGCGCCTTGATGGTCGCGGGCGTCAGCGACACGCCGCCCGTCAGGTCCAGCGTGCCATCCAGCTTGATGCCGCCATCGAAGCTCATCGCCGCTTCCGGCCGCGTCCAGGTGATGGGCTTGCTCAACTGCGCCACGCCGTTCTTGATGGTCACGCTGAAGGGCAGGTTCTCTCCCAGCGACGTCACGTCGCTGCTCTTGAGCCCCTTGGCGAACGGCACCGCCTTGGCCAGCGGCCCCGTCACCGACGACACCAGGTCCTTGCCCAGGAACGTGCCCTCCAGCAGGTTGCCGCTGATGCCGCCCAGCAGGGTCTGCTGGAGCTTGTCCGCCGTGTAGCCCACGCCCTGCACGTCCACGTTGCCGTTGAACTTGCCCGTCATCACCTGCTTCGGCGTGCGCTCCGCCAGGGCCTGCGCCATCTCGATGCCCTGCACCTGCACCTTCGCGGTGAAGGGCCGCGCCTCCGGCGATGGGCCCAGGCGGAGGGTCGTGCCGTCCGCCACCACCTTGCCGCCGTAGATGCCCGTCGAGAACTTCTCCACCGTGATGAGGTCGTCCACCATCTTCACGACGCCCGTCACCTGGCTCAGGTCCATCTTCGTGAAGCGCAGCGACGCGATGGCGAACTGGATGTCGCCCCGGTAGCCGTTGAAGCGCGTGGCGTCCACCGGCGGCTCAGGCGGCGGCTTGCCACCCGTGCGCGCGGCGACCTCCTCCTCGCTCATCAACAACTTGTCCGCATCCAGCCGAGCGCTCTTCACCGCCGCCTTGAACGTCGTCGTCGCCTTCTTGCCCGTGCCGGCCAACGACACGGTCGCGGTGCCCGACACCGTGTCCTCCAGCGCGCCCAGGGTCATGCTGGTGACGTTCACCGTCATCCCGCTGCCCGTCTTCGCCGGCGCGTACGTGCCCGCCGCCGCCACGTCCAGCCGCTGTCCCGGCGCCTTGTTCACGAGCAGGCCCGGCCGCATGTCCACGCCGTCCAGGTCCGCCTTCGCGTCGAAGCGCAGCGCGCCGCCGCTGGCCGCCGCGCCCGTCAGCTTCGCGTTGAGCGTCATCGCGCCGCCGGCTTCCTTCGACAACTGTTCCGGCACCCGCAGCCGCACCGGCGTCAGGTTCACCGCGATGTTGATGGCCTGTTCGGCCTGCGTGCCGCTGCCGCGCACGTCCAGCCCGATGGGGCCCGCCACCATGCCCTTGAGCTGCTTCTTCAGGGGCGGGTAGTACTCGGCGAGCACGGCCGGATCCAGGTTGCGGCCCACCAGTTCGAAGCCCTCCACGGCCGGCTTGTCCGTGAGCAGCCCCTTCACCTTGCCCTTGCCGGTGATGGACGCGGGGCCCAGGTCCAGCTTGAGCTTGTCCAGCGCCAGGTCGCCCGTCTCCATGTCGCCCGTCACGTCCGTGTCGAGCACCACGTCCAGCGCCTTGCCGCCCTCCGAGCCCGCGAACTTCATCCCGAGCGCCTTGATGACGCCCACGAGCTTCGTGGGGCCCTTGCCGCCGGGCACCGCGCCGCCCAGGTCCGCCTTCCAGTCCGCGTCCAGCGTGCCCGCCTGCAGGCCCACGTCCGGCGGCAGGAACGGCCCCAGCGGCGACAGATCGATGTGCTCCGCCTTCAGCGTCACCTGCTCCGGCGTGGGCACCAGCGTCGCCGGCAGCGGCGCCGCCTGGAGCGTCATCTTGAGGTTCTGCTTCTCCGCGAGCACCGCCGCCGCCAGGTCCACCTTCAGCGGCTTGCCCGCGCGCAGGTCCTTCACCTCGATGTCCAGGTCGCGCACCGCCAGCTCACGCGCCTGCTGGCCGCCCGCGCGGTCCACGAAGCGGATGGTGCCGTCGGTGAGCGCCGCGCGCTCCACGTGCACGCCCGACAGGTCCGTGGGCTGCGTCTCCTCCTCTGGCGTCTCCTCCTTGGGTTGCTGCGCGGCCCACTTCTCCTGGAGGCGCTGCACGTTGGTGGTGCCATCCGCGAGGCGGAGGACATTCACGGTGAGGCCGGACACCTCCACGTTCTGGACCTGGATGTCCTTGCCCTTGGAGGTGAGCAGCGGCATCGCCGCCACGCTCACGTCCACCGTCTTCAGCTCCGCGAGCGGCAGGTCTTCGCCTTCCGCAGGGCCCACGACGACGTTTTCAATCTGCGCGCCGACATGGGGAAAGAGCTTCGTGGAGATGTCGCCAATCTCGATGGGGCGCCCGAGCTTCTGCGAGTACGTGGCGGCCTGGTCCCGCGCCGTCTTCAGCAGGATGGCATCCAGGCGCCACAGCACCACCGCCACGATGGCGACAAGCAGGACGAGGATGCCCCCCAGCACATAGGGCCAACGCTTCTTCTTCACAGCCGCCACGGTTCCTCCTCCGTCGGGAGAGCGGTCGAACGCTTAGCGCAGCGCCGCGTGGGCCGCACCTCCCATGGCTAACCGGGAGGACCGCCCGCGGCGGGAAACTTCCACTTTCCAGCGTGACGGAGGGGGTCTCCGGAAAAGTCACGCTCGCGCTCCGGGCTCCGGCCAGCCCGCTCGCCCTTGCATCTAGGCATGGCGGGGCCATTCCGGAAGGGGGAAGCCCACGCCCGGCCAGGCGCTCGCCGCTACAGGTCGATGATGTCCGGCTCGTTTCCGGACGGCGGCGGAGCGTCCGGTCCGCCCTCCAGCGTGAAGCCCCAGGGCGCGTACACGGACCCGCCCGTGTACGCGTCCACGTAGAGCACCACCGGTGTGTCCAACCCCTCGTAGGTGACCTCGAAGATGGACAGGCGGCCGCGCTCGTTGGCGCGTCCGTCCACCTGGGTGAACTCGCAGCAGTCCCCCATCCGGCGCCAGGCCACCGGCTCTCCCTTCGGCCCGCGCAACAGACCGAAATACGCCATCACGCCCTTGTCGCCCCAGCCCACCCGCACCGGGTTCTCCGGCCGGGTGCCGTAGGTTGTTGGATCCGGCCGTTGGGGCATCAAGGGCTGCGTGCGGCGCATCACGTCCTCGAAGGACGTGCCCGGAGAGGCGCAGGCCGTCAGGACCAGCACGCTCACGCAGGCGATTCGGAACAGGGACATCGGGACCTCCAGCAGGGAAGCTCGGCAACGGCCTCCCAAGCTGGCATCCGCCCCTTTTACGGCGCACCCCTCCGCCCACGCGCTGCCGCGAGGGCCGTCCGCTGCCCGACGCACCCCCGAGGCCAGCGCACACGCGCAAGGTCCCGGAGGGGAGGACGGCCAGGCGCGCGGGCCCTCCTTTTCAACTGAGCGACTTCAGCTCCAGGCCCAGCTCCCGGCGGTAGCGCTCGAAGCACTTCGCCCCCGCCGACAGTCGCAGCAGCGCCCCTTCCGCCAGCGGCCTCGCGCACGCGGGGTTCGCCGCCACCAGCGGACGCAGCACCTCCCGGTTCCACGTCTCCGAATGCTTCACGTCCAGCGTGGAGTGCACCGCGTAGTAGCGCCGCACCCGCATGTCGAAGCCCAGCCGCTTCAGGCCCTCGTTGACGCACGCGGTGCGGCCCGGCGCCGTCTCCTCCACGATGCCCAGCGCGCCCACTGCGTGGTACGTGTAGCGGCGGTTGAACGCGAACGCGCAGAGCAGGTTCGCCAGCGCGTGCGCTTCCCACACCGTGTCTTCGTCCGTGGGCTTCAGGCCCAGCTTCGCCGCCATCTCCGCGAGCATCGGCCCGTGCATCGCGTCTTCGCGCCCGCGGCCCATCTCGTCCCAATAGTTGCGCGCCAGCTCCAGCTTCGCCTGCGTCGGCAGTTGCAGTTGCGTCAGCGCCACCAGGTCATCGAAGCCGGCTTCACCCGCGACCTCCTGCGTGAGGAACCAGCGCATCTCTTCCAGCGACGCCTGCGTCGCGAGCCAGGGGAACAGCGGATCCTGTTGCCCGGGGCCCGTCTCCTTCAGGTCCTCGAACCACGCGATGAAGCCGTCCGCGTCCTCCGGTGCCTCGGCGGCCCATGCCGCCATGCGCTGGCGCTCGGCCTCCACGTACTCACCTTCCAGAAGGCGCAACTGCGTCTCCGCCTGCACGCCCGCTCGCCAGCCCTCGGTGGGAAACCCCGGCGCCAGTCGTGAGTGGTTGAATCGCAAGAGCGTCCGGTGAAGTTGTTCAGACAGGCGGGCATCCTCGGCCCTCACTCCTACGTCCCCCGCCACCTCGCCAAGCCCGCTCATGGTGCGCACCCTCTCTACACGTCTTCGGAAGGCGGGAGTGCCTTCCGGTCACATGTATGGGGATGACCTTGCACACCGGCCACTTCGCCCCTGCCACCTTCGCCGTGAGTCAGGTGCGTTGCGAGAAGGACCACGTTCGCTCCCGCGACTGCGCGTATCAGGTCGCGTGGAACATCAACCCTCATATGAAGGTCGGCGCCGTCGCGTGGCGCCGGGCCTGCTCCCAACACCGGGCGCTCCTGCGCGCCTTGAGTGAAGCGGGCGCGGGCTTCTTCGAACTGCCCTTCGTCCACGGCGCGTTCGACTCCGTCTTCGCCAAGGACAACGCGGTGCTGGTGTCGCAGGAGGGTGAATTGCGCGCGCTGCTCGCCACCATGCGACACGGGCAGCGGCGGGGTGAGCAGAGCGCTCGCGCCCGGTGGCTGGCCGCGCGCGGCTTCGATGTCATTGAACCGGGCCGCGTGCACATCGAAGGCGGCGACGTGGCCATGCTGCCCCAGGGCAGGGGCGCCCTGCTGGGCTGGGGCCAGCGCTCCACGCAGCGGGCCGCGGGCGTGCTGGAGGCCTTCCTCGACGCGCCCGTCACGCCGTTGGAGCTGTGCGACCCGTACCTCTACCACCTGGACACCGCGCTCACCGTGCTGTCCGACGGCACCGCGCTCGTGTGTCCCGACGCCTTCACACCCGAAGCGCTGCGCACGCTGTCGCGCACCGAAGGCATCCAGCAGGTGGTGCCCGTCGCTCGCGAGGACGCGCTCGGCTTCGGCCTCAACCTGGTGGAGGTGGGCAACACCGTCATTGTCGGCGCGCGCGTGCCCCGCGTAGAGGCCCTGCTGCGCGGTCTGGGGCGCCGGGCTGTCAGCGTGAAGTTGGATCAGTTCCACCTGGCCGGGGGCAGCGCGGCGTGTCTCGTCGCGCGCGTGCACACCCTTCCGCCCGTGTCCGCCCAGCGCTCCCGCGAGGAGCGCGAACAGGACGCCGCCTCATCGCTCTCCGCGTGAGCGGCTTGAAATGAAGAAACCTCCCCGGGCGACATGCGCACGGGGAGGTTCTTCTTGAAGCAGGGACGTGGAGTCCCGGAGGTCAGGACTGTTCGCTGGAGGCGCCGTCCGGGGCGCTCACCCCTTCGGCCTGCCAGAAGCGGCGCGGGTGTCCGTCACCGCGCGTGCCGCCGGAGAGCTTGTCCACCCAGGGGTACTTCTGGGCCTCCTCGGCGGTGTAGCCCAGGTTGAAGACGGTGGGGCTCTTGGGCTTGTCCGCCGCCTTCTCGTACAGCGTGCCGAACACGCGGTCCCAGAAGTAGTTGGTGATGCCGAAGTTGCCCGTCTCGTTGTGGAAGTGGTGCGACATGTGCAGCCGCTTGATGTCCTTCAGGAACTTGAACTGCGGCG
Organism: Corallococcus terminator; assembly: GCF_003611635.1. GTDB lineage: Bacteria > Myxococcota > Myxococcia > Myxococcales > Myxococcaceae > Corallococcus > Corallococcus terminator. The sequence continues at coordinate 7,646 of NZ_RAVZ01000167.1, forward strand.
CGTAGTTCAGGTGCTGGATGCAGTGGCAGAACTCGTAGAAGCACGTGGTCACCATGCCCCAGCCCAGCGCCGCCGCCGCGCCCGAGCGCCCGCCGATGAGGTAGCCGATGGGCGTGAGCACCAGCGCGATGGTGGGCAGCGTGGTGTGCAGCGCGCCGAAGAGCACGCGCAGGTCGTGCGGGTCCTGGTGGTGGTCGAAGTGGATGCGCTTCCACGTCACCGCCGTCGCCGCGGACTTGTAGAGGAAGCGCCCGTGCAGGATGTAGCGGTGGATGAGGTACCAGCCGAACGGGTACGCCACCGTCGCCACCAGCACCGCCGCCGCCATGCGCGCCGGATGGTCGAACCACTTCACCGACAGCACGATGCAGGTGATGCCGATGAGGATGTAGGCGACGACGGCGTAGTAGGTGAAGAACGAATAGACCAGGTCGCGCAGCGACATCCGATCGAGGTTGTGCTTCCGGTTCAGGAAAGAGACCGCCACGGGTATCCCCTCACAGGTTCTTTTTACGCCGCGCGAAACCGTTACCGCCGGAGCGCACGGGGCACCAAGGCTCGCCCGCATCCCGGCCCTTGGGTGATGCGGCGGCCCCTGAGCTATCAGCCTGGGAGGCCCTCGGCTCAGGAACGGCGAGGCCCCTCTTAGCGTCTTCCTTGAAGCATTGAGAAGCCCCTCTGTTGGATGGAGCAACCCTGGATTGTCCGCTCGCCCGTCCTACGTCCGACCCACGGCCGGACTTCCATGGGAGGAACAGACACCCCACCTTTCAGCCCACGGCACGCGAGCAATCGCACGAGGGGGCCAGATGGCGCGCAAGGCACAGGGGCAGCAGGGCAGTGGTACGGACACGGTGCGGCCGGCGCGGCGCAAGAGCGCGGCGCCCAGGCGGGCGGCGAACACCGCCCCGGCCACCGAGGGGCGCCTGGAGCTGCGCCGGGACATCGCCGAGTACCGGGCCGCCGCCGAGGCCCAGGCCGACCGCGTCCGCGAGCGCATCAACGCCGCGCTGGAGGTCAGCCGCCGCACCCGGGAGGAAATCGAGGCGCGCATCGCCAGCCAACTGCACACCCCCGCCGTCGTGAAGAAGCAGGCCACCCCGGCCCGCAAGCGCAAGGCGTCCCGTCCTTCCCGCGCGTCGGAGAAGTGACGCACCCCCGGTCCCCGGGCCTGCCCTGTGTCGGGTCCCGGGCCGCCCTGGAGGGCCAGGACGGGTACCAGGACGCCGTCTAGGACCGGGCGGCCGGAGCGCGCTGGGGCAGGGGCAGCATCTCCGAACTGGAGGACTCCAGGTCCAGGGCGGAGAGCTTGTCGGCCAGGGCCTGGGCCCGGTCACCCCCCTCCAACGGGGACGAGGCCTGGGCCCCGATGAAGCACACCCGGGCCCGCTCCAGCAGGGCCACCTGGGCGTGGAGCTGGGCGAACAGCCGCTCACGCTTCCGGGACAGCGCATCCAGTTGGTTGAGCTCCTCGCCCAACGACGCGGCGGCGCGCTCCAACTGGCGCCGGGCCACGCCGTCCTGGGCGTCCGCGGCGCGCTTGCGCAGCTCCTGCACCTGCGAATCCACGCTGCCCTGGGACGCGGAGGACAACTGGGCCTCCAGCACCGTGTGGGACTCGGCCAGGTTGAAGGCGTCCTGGGCCAGCTTCCCGAGCACGCCCTGGAGCTTCTCGCGGCCCTTGCCGGTGGCCAGCTTGCGCGCCTCCGCCTGGCTCTGGCGGTACAGCCCGAGCGCCCGCGTCACCAGCGCGCGCACCTCGCCGGTGAGCGTGGCCTCCAGGCGCATGCCCCGGGTGGCCACCGCGTCCACGTCGATGGCCAGGTTCGCCGGCAGCGTGCCGATGCTCCAGAAGAGCGCCACCACCGCGTAGTCCACCAGCAGGGGGAAGTAGCCCCGGGTCGGGAGGAAGCGCGCGTCGAGCACCTCCTGCACGTACATCCCCACCGCCGTGGTGACGGCCGCGGCCCCCGCGCTCAGCGCCACCTGGTGGGGGGTGCCCATGCCCTCGCGCCCGTGGCCACGCCAGGCCAGCACGGCCGCGGCGATGGCGCCCGACGCCGCGTACTCCCAGGACGACGGCAGGCCCAGGAAGTAGGGGATGGAGGGCAGCAGCACCACCGCCGTGCGCACCAGGGCGTTGAACGCGGGCAGCGGCTTCACCGCGGCGAGCGCCGCCGCCATCAGCGCGAAGTAGCCCGCATCCACCGACTGGCGCGTCACCTGCTGGAACACGCCGGCCGCCAGCGCCGTGGCCCCCGCGCCCACGAGCGCGTACAGGCAGCGCGTCTCGAAGTCCTCCCGGCGGATGAGTTGGATGGAGAGCGACACGGCGCACCGTCCCTGCACTAGTAGGAGTTGTTCTGCCCGAAGCTCTTCATCGTCTTCTTCTTCAGGTGGAGCATCTCACGACGCACGTCCGAATCGCTGTGGGCCTTCCCATAGGCTGCCTGGGCGGCGTCCACGTCCGCAATCTCCCCCGCCAGCGCGGACGCTGAACTGCCGAAGAGGCGACGCGCGTTGTCCAGCAGGCTGACCGCTCCCTGACGGTTGCCGTTCTTCATCTCTTCCGCGGCCGCGTGCAACTGCTGCGTGCCCAGGGCGCGGATGGCGTGCACGCGCACCTCCCGGTCAAGGTTCGAGCGCACCGTTTGCGCGTTGTCCGTCACCCTCGCGTTCAGGGACAGGAGCACCTGGGCCGGCAGGTCCGCCGTCACGTCCACGTACGAGACGCTGGCGCCCAGGACGGTCATCTGCGTGCCGCTCGCGGGCGCATCCAGCGTCACCTTGGCCACCACGCGCGCGGACTGGCCGCCCGTCATGTCATACAGGGGCACGCGCACCGTGTTGCCCTCGCGCGTGGACGTCAGGCCCATCACCTCCACGCCGCTCACGCCGGGCGGCAGCGTCAGCACCAGATTCACGTTGCGCGCCACGGTGCTGGCGGCCTGCTCCAGCTCCCGCGTGAAGATGGAGGCCAGCTCCGCCGAATCGCTGACGAAGCCGGAGAAGCCGCCGCCCCGTTCCGCCATGCCGCGCATCAGCGCGTCGTTGAAGCCCTCGCCCACGCCCAGCGCGCTCACGGTGATGCCCAGCTCGCGCAGCTTGCCCACCTCGGAGAACAGGCCGGTGTTGGACACGATGCCCTCCGTGGGCTGGCCGTCGCTCAGCAGGATGGCGCGCGTCACCCGGAACTCGCGCGTGTACGGGCGCACCGCTTCGGCGGCCGCCTGGAGCCCGCCGCTGATGTTGGTGGAGCCGTCCACTTCAATCCGGGAGATGGCCCGGAGCAGCTCCGCGCGGGTCTCGTCGTTGATCTCCACGCTGGGCAGCGTCGTCACGTCGGAGCCGTAGTGCACCAGCGCCAGCCGGTCGCCCTTGCTGAGCTGCTTCACCAGCGTCTGGGCGGCGCGCTTGGCGTCCTGCAGCTTGCTGCCCATCATGGAGCCGGAGCGGTCCACCACCAGCGCCAGGTTCACCGGCACGCGCTGGACGCTCTCCGGCTTGCGCGCCGACAGCTCGAACCACGCGAAGGCCTCACCCGGGCCCGTCATCACGTACGCGCCGGACAGCTTGCCGGTCAGCTCCACCGGGCCGGACTGGCCGGTGGGGGACTTCCCCACGCCCACGGGCAGCACCAGGTCGGATTCCACCTCTCCCGGCTGCACCACCGTGTGGCTCTGGTCCGGCCCCATCTGCGCCGTGGCCAGTTGCGATATCGCCCCGGGGGACAAGGGATGGTCGCTGGGGGGATTGAAATGCCTCGCGGCCCCATCGAGCGCGAGGGCGCCCACGACCAGCAGGCCAGCAAGGGATAGCAGCACGGTGGTGCGGTTCATGGGAGGCATCATGATCTCAACGAAGGAAAGGGCGGGTGGACGAGCGCAAGCTCGCAGACCCCACACGCCAGCGCATCCGTCAGTGGGAGGAGGGTCCTCCCGATGACCGATGGGTGCAACCGCCCCGGGCGCGGCGGTGTCCGCGCGGGGCCGTCAGGCCGCATCGAGCGGACCGCGACGCACCAGGTCCTCCACCGCGCCGCGCACACGGGCCTCATCGAAGGGCTTCTCCAGCAGCGGGTTGGGGATCTGCGCCAGGAACTCGCGCGCGCCCACGGAGAAGGCCCCGCCCGACACGAAGACGAAGCGGCGCTCCAGGCCCGGGTGGTCGCGGCGCACGGCCTCGTACACGTCCCGGCCGGCCAGGTCCGGCATCATCACGTCGCACAGCACGGCGTCGAACGCTGGCGCCTGCGCCATGCGCTCCAGGGCCTGCCGGCCGCTGGTGGCCACCTCCACGTCGTGGTCGCGCAAGAGCCGCTGCAACACGCGGCCCACCGCGGGCTCGTCGTCCACCACCAGCACGCGGCCTCGCGGTGACGCGGGCGCGTGGATGGGGAGGGGCTCTTCCGGATGGGAGGACAGGGCGGAGGGCGGCGCGGGCAGCACCACGCGGAAGGTGCTGCCGTGGCCCACGCTGCTGTCCACGGAGATGTCTCCGCCCAGGCCGCTGATGATGCCGTGGCAGATGGACAACCCCAGGCCGGTGCCCACGCCCACGGGCTTGGTGGTGAAGAACGGATCAAAGATGCGGCCCATCACCTCCGGCGCGATGCCGCTGCCCGTGTCGCGCACCTCCACCACCACGCGGTCACCCTGGACGCGCGATGACAGCACCACCTCGTGCTCGTGCGCGGAGCCTTCCGGGATGGCCTGGGCCGCGTTCACCACCAGGTTGAGGAACACCTGGCACAGCCGGCCTTCATTGGCCATCACCAGGGGCACCTTGCCGTAGTCCCGCCGCAGCCGCGCGCGGTGCCGGATTTCGTTCGCGGCCATCATCACCACGGAGTCCAGCACCGCGTGCACGTCCACCGGCGACACGCGCTCCTCGTCCGGACGGGAGAAGGTCTTCAGTTGGCGCACGATTTGACGCACGCGCTCGGCGCCCTCGCACGCCTCGCCCAGCACCTCCTGCCACTCGACCACGTCCGGGGGGCGCACCCCGCGCGAGGGGGCCGGGGTCAGGTGGTGGCGGAACTCGTCCGACAGGAAGGCCAGGTTGGAGAGCACGAAGGCCAGTGGGTTGTTGATTTCGTGCGCGATGCCCGCCGCCAGCGTGCCCACCGACGCCAGCCGGTCCGCCAGCGTCAGCCGCGCCTGGAGCTGGCGCTGCTCCGTCACGTCCCGCGCGATGGAGACCATCGCCGGCTGTCCGTCGAATCTCAGCGGCAGCGACGCCAGCTCCACCACGCGCGTGCGTCCGTCGCGCAGCACCAGCCGCCGCTCGCTGGTGAGGGGCGTGGTGTCCGCGGGCGTCACGCCAGGGCCCGGCACGTCCGCCAGGAACTCCGACAGCCGGCGGCCCACCAGCTCCTCCGCGCGCTCGAAGCCCAGCGTGGTGACGAGCACCGCGTTGGCGTAGACGATGTGGCCGTCGCGTTCGATGGCCGCCGCGTCCGGGAAGCCCTCCATCAGCGCGCGCAGGCTGGCTTCGGAGCGCTTCAGCGCCTCCTCCACCTGACGCCGCTCGGTGATGTCGCGCGCCAGCCCCTCCACCGCCACCACCCGGCCGTTGGAGTCCGTCACCGGCGCCACCACGTGCTCCAGCCACAAGATGCTGCCGTCGGGGCGCAGGAACCTCAGCACGACGGGCGTGCCGTCCGAAGCCCGGGGCGACTCCAAAAGCCGCTCCAGCGCGGGCCGGTCCTCCGGGTGCACGTTGCGGTACCACAGCTCCGGATCCGCGTAGTGCGCCTCTGGCCCCAGGCCCAGCTTGGCGTGGGCCACGCGGCTGACGTACGTGAAGCCCCGCGGTGGCGCGCACCGGTAGAGGTACAGCACGTCCGATGCGTTCTCCGCGAGCTGACGGAAGCGGTGCTCACGCTCGCGCAGCGCCCGTTCGGATTCGCGCCGCTCCAGCGCCACGGAGATGGCGCCGCTCGCGGCGAACAGCAGATCCACCTCCAGCCGGTCCCACTCGCGCGCCTCGTAGCAGTTGTCGAAGCCCACGAAGCCCACCAGCCGCCCGTGCACGCGCAGGGGCAGCACCAGCAGCGTGAGGATGCCCTGCGGATCCAGCAGCTCCCGTTCGGCGGCGGGGAAGGTCGCCACGCGCCCGGTGACGACCTCGCCGCGCTCCAGGACGGGCACCCAGCGCTCCAGGCCCGGCCGCATCGGCAGCTCCTGGAGCAGCGGGTTGTCGATTTCAGGCACCACGCCGGGGGCGCACCACTCGGCGCGCTGGCTGCACACGAGCGCGCCCTGCGCGTTGAGGTGGGTTTCGAAGACGTAGACGCGGCTTGCCCCGGATGCCGGCCCCAGCGGCGCCAGCGCCTGGCCGTACAAGTCCCCGCCGGTGTGCACCGACAGCAGGCGCTGCTGCATGTCCACCAGCGCGGTGAGATAGCGCTCGCGCCGGGCGAGCGCGTCGCTCGTGCGCTTGCGCTCGGTGATGTCGTTGAGCGTGCCCGCCATGCCCAGCAGCACGCCGTCCTCGTCCACCGTCACCCGGGCGAACACATCCACCCAGCGGAAGCCCCCATCGCGCGTGAGGTAGCGCACCTCGTGCTGGACGAACTCGCGGTCGCGCGTGAGCAGCGACGAGCACACCTCCAGCGTGCGTGCCTGGTCGTCCGGGTGGACGAAGTCCATCGCGGACCGGCCCAGGCACTCCTCCACGGGGAAGCCCGTCAGCTCGGTCCATGCGGGATTGAGGAAGACCCAGTGACGCTCCAGGTCCGTCTGGAAGACGACCTCCTGGAGCGTGTCGATGACCTGCCGGAAGCGGAGCTCACTGGGGGTGCCGTCAGGGCGGGTGAACGGCATCTGCATGCGGGAGGCTCACGATGGAAGAACTTCGCCGTGCGACCGGAACTTCATGGGTCGCGGACGTGGACAGTCGAACGATTGAGGATCGGCGCCATGCAGGCAAGGGGGCCAGCGGGAAGAGCGGGATGACGGAAAGCATTCCCTGTGCTTGATGGTGATGAAGCAGGCCTTGAGGTCTGCCCTCGTTCCCCGGAGGCGGGGATGACACCATGATGCGTGCGGAAAGCCCCAGCATGTCCTCCGGCGTCACGTCTTCCTCTCCCCGTGCGGATCCTTCGTCGGTGGACGCGACCTCACGCCCCGCGCCCGACACCGCACTGGCACAAGGAGTGTCACCCCCTCGGGACTTGCCCGGACGCGTCATGGGGGTGGAGGGATTCGTCCTCATCGAGCGGACCGGCAACGTCCTCGCGTTCAACACCCAGGCGACGCTTCATTTCGGCATTCCGGCGCCCACCCGCCTGGAGCACGGCCGCCTGCCCGGGTGTGAATGGGTGCGCGCGGACGGCACCCCGCTGCCGCCGCACGAAACCCCCCTGGAACGAGCGTTCGCGGGCGAGCCGGTGGACGCGACGGTGTGGGAAGTGCTCCGGCCGGACGGAACGCGCGCGTTCCTGAGGGGCACGGCGGTGCCGGTGCAGGGCGGGGACGGGCAGGTCGCGGCGGTGCTCCTGCGCACGCACGGCGTGGAGGCCCCGCCGGGCGCGGTGCTGGAGGCGTCGCGGTTGCTGGCGGAAGCGGGCGCGCTGCTGGGCGAGTCGGTGGACGCGGAGTCGCAGCTCGAATTGCTGCTCAAGCTGCTGGTGCCCACGCTGGGCGACGGCGCGCTGCTCATCCTGAAGCCGCCGGGCGAACCCGTGCGCGTGGTGGCGTCCCTGCACGCGGATGAAGGCCGGCACGGGCTGCTGCGCGAGCTGCTCCAGCGCTACCCGCCGGATCCCTCCATGCCCGGAGGGCTGCCGGAGGTGTTCGTCTCCGGGGCGGTGGGACGCCTGTGCATCATGTCCGAAGAGCACGTGGCGGCCATCGCGCAGGACACGGAGCATGCGCGGCTGATGCGCGAGGTGGGTCCGCACGGGTGTCTGAGCGTGCCGCTGGGCGCTCGCGGCAGCATCCTGGGCGCGCTGATGCTGCTGCGCTCGAACGTGCTGCACGCCTTCGACGCGGAGGAGGAGCGCTTCCTGTCGGAGCTGGCCCACCGCACCGCGCTCTACCTGGAGAACGCGCGGCTCTTGCGCGAGGCGCGCGAGGCGGTGCGCCAGCGCGACGAATTCCTGGGCATCGCGAGCCACGAGCTGAAGACGCCGCTGACGCCGCTGAGCCTCAAGGTGCAACTGCTCCAGAAGCAGGTGGTGGTGCTGGCGCGCGAAGGCAAGCCCGTGCCCACCGAGCGCGTCGCGGAGACGCTGGACGTGGTGCAGCGCCAGGTGCGCCGGCTGTCGCGGCTGGTGGACAACCTGCTGGACGTGTCGCGCATCACCGCGGGCCGGCTGCGGCTGGAACTGGAGGAGCTGGACCTGGCGAGCGTGGCGGCCGAAATCCTCTACCGCTTCGCCCCGGCGGCGGCGCAGCACGGCACGGAGCTGGAATTGGACGCGCCGGTGCCGGTGGTGGGCCGGTGGGACCGGCTGCGGCTGGAGCAGGTGGTGACGAACCTGGTGTCCAACGCGCTCAAGTACGGCGCGGGCCACCCGGTGGTGCTGAGCGTGGAGGGGCAGGGCCCGCTCGCGCGGCTCACCGTGAGGGACCACGGCATCGGCATCGAGCCGCAGGACCTGGCGCGCATCTTCGAGCGCTTCGAGCGCGCGGTGAGCGACCGGCACTACGGCGGCCTGGGCCTGGGCCTCTACATCACGCGGCAGATTGTCGAAGCCTTCGGCGGCAAGGTGGGCGCCACCAGCGTGCCCGGGCAGGGCTCCACGTTCCTCCTGGAACTGCCCCGGGGCGACATCCCGGAGGAGTGGCTCATCGCGCACGCGGCGCCGGGCCCGACGTCGGACTAAGGGCTCGGGCCAACCGTCAGGCGACCTCCAACACCGTCCACTCCCGCACCTCGCCCGCGAGCGTCACCTCCACGGTGTCTCCGGCGCGGCGGCCCAGCAGGGCGCGGCCCACGGGGGAACTGGGGGTGATGACGGAGAGGAACCCATCGCCGCCGGGGCCGGTGAGTTCGGTGCCAGCGCCAGCGGGGAGCACGAAGAAGGTGCGCTCCGCGAAGCCGTCCTCGTCCTCGGTGCTGACGTCCACCAGGGCGCCCAGGCCCACGGGGCCCTGGCGTGGGAAGCGGGGCAGGTCCTTCTGGCCGAAGGCGGTGAGCGCCTGGAGCTCCTCCTGCAGGCGGCGCGCACGGTTGGCCTGGCCGGTGGCGAGGCTGCCGTATTCGATGGCGGCGCGGCCGTCCTCCTTCTTCTCGGATTCCGTGGCGAGGCTGCGGGCGGCCTCGCGGGCGTCGGCTTCCGCGCGGTGGGCCAGCCGGTCGCTCTGCTGAAGACGCTCGGCCAGTTGGTGGAGCAGGGTGTGCTTGTCGAGTGGCATGGGGGTCGTTACAGGACTGTAGCGTCCGGTGCGGCGGCCTCCAGTTTTCGGCCCGGCCCGGATGGGGCCTGGGGGTACGATGGCCCCATGACGCCTCAGGAACGCTCGCAGAAGGCCCACGAACTGGTCGCGCAAGGCGCGGTGCTGCTGGATGTGCGCACCCCGGAGGAGTTCCTGCAGGGACACCCCGAGGCCGCCCGCAACATCCCGGTGCAGGTGCTGGCCCAGCGTCTCTCCGAGGTGGGCCCGGTGGGCACGCCCGTGGTGGTGTACTGCGCGGCGGGTGGCCGCAGCGCGGTGGCCGCGCAACTGTTGCGCCAGGGCGGCTTCCCGGAGGTGTTCGACCTCCAGTCCGTGAAGAACTGGTAGGCGCGAAAGCTCCTGGGGCCCGCGTGACAAGCGGGCCGGGTCTGGGCCAGCGTGAGCGCCTCGCCCCATGCGGACCCGCACCACTGGCTTCCTCCTCGTCGCCCTGTCCGGCGCCTCCTTTGGCGCGCTGGGGCTGTTCGCGCGGCTCGCGTACGCGGCGGGCGCGGACATGCCCACGCTGCTGTTCCTGCGCTTCACCCTGGCAGGGCTGGTGCTCACCTGCGTGATGGTCGCGCGAAGGCAGCGCTGGCCCCGGGGCCGGGTGCTCCTGGGGCTCTTCCTGCTGGGAGCGCTGGGCTACTTCGCCGAGGGCAGCGCCTACTTCGTCGCGCTCCAGCACGCGTCCGCGGGGCTGGTGGCGCTGCTCCTGTACCTCTTCCCGGCGCTGGTGGCGGTGCTCCAGGTGGCCATGGGCCGCGAGCACCTGAGCCGCCTGCGCTGGCTGGCGGTGGCGCTGGCGCTGACGGGCACGGCGCTGACGGTGGACCCAGGCCCGGACGCGAAGCCGCTGGGCATCGCGCTGGGCGTGCTGTCGGCGGTCATCTACGCCGTCTATGTCCTGTCCAGCGCTCGCGTGGTGGGCCCGGCGGGACCGCTCGCGGCGAGCACCGTCATCCTGCTGTCGGCGGGGGTCGCCTTCGGCACGCTGATGCTGGTGAAGGGCCCGTCGTTTCCCCAGACGGCGGTCGGCTGGGGCGCGGTGGCGGGCCTGTCGCTCTTGTCCACGGTGGTGGCGGTGCTCACGTTCTTCGCGGGGCTTGAGCGCATCGGTCCGGTGAACACGTCGCTGTTGTCCACGCTGGAGCCGGTGATGGCGGTGGTGCTGGGCGCGCTCTTCCTGGGCGAGCGTCTGTCGCTGCGGCAGGGCGCGGGCGGCCTGCTCATCCTGGTGGCGGTGGTGGTGCTGGCCAGGTCCGACCCGGCCCGCCCGGAACCGGTGTCCCAGGCGGCCGGCCCCCAGAGCGACGCGGCTACAGGCCGTTGATGAAGTGGTGCACGTCGTCCACGAAGCGCCGCGGGCGCTCGGCGTGGGGGGCGTGGCCCGTCTCCGGATAGAGCAGGTACTTCGAGCCCCGGATGGCGCGGGCCAGCGCGCGCTGTTCGGTGACGGAGAAGAAGCCGTCGTTGTCACCGCCGATGATCAGCGTGGGCACGCGGATCCGTCCCAGCCGCGCCGAGTGGTCCTCCGCGATGAGCCCGTCCAGCGTGTCCTGCCACACGCGCGCGGGCAGCTTGGAGCTCTCCGCGACGAGGGTGTTCAGGTAGGAGGAGGGCACGGGCTGGAAGAAGGTGCTGGCCTGGAACTCGTGGATGAAGGTGGGATCCACCGGATCGGTGAGCGTGTCCACGGCGGACTTGAGCCCCAGCGCGACCTCGTTGCCCGCCACGGTGGGCGCGGAGCCCACGAGCACCAGCGCCTTCACGCGGGACGGCGCATCCAGCGCGACCTGCTGCGCGATGAAGCTGCCCATCGAGTGGCCCACGAGGATGGCGCGCGACACCCGCTTCGCGTTCAGGAACGCCACCACGTCCTGGGCGAACGCCTGTTGCGTGTAGCAGCACGCCGGCCGGGAGGAATCCCCATGGCCACGCTGGTCCAGCGCGTAGACGTGGAGGTCGCGCGAGAAGCGCGGAAGGTCCAGGTCCCAGGTGTGGTGCGAATCCGTATAGCCGTGCAGGAAGACGACGACGGGCCCGTCGCGGCGGCCCTGCTCCACGTAGCGGAGCGTGACGCCGGTGGACAGCCGCACGGAGTCCTCACGCGGCGCGGAGCCACCCTGGCGGTCGGTCTCCGCCAGCGAGGCGGGAGCGCTCGCGAGGTCGGGCGACGTGCCCGTGTCCGGGCCGGGGCCGCATCCGGCGACGAGCAGCAGCGCGAGCAGGGAAGGAAGGGAGCGGGTCATGCGTGAGGGCCTCGTGGATGGGACGTGGCGGGTGGTTCCGCCAGCGCGCCCGTCATCCTAAAGTGACCTCTGACATTGCTTCCGGAAACCCGATGCGGTGGGTTGTGTCCCACCCGCCCGGGCTCATTCCGGACTCAGGGCCGCTGGGCGAGGATGAACTCGCCCACACCGCCCAGACGCTGCTCGCGTCGGATGATGCGGAAGCCCGCGTTCTCCACCAACCGGAAGGTGTCCCGGTTGAGGCGGCAGCCGCCGGACAGCCGGTGCCACGCGGGCGTGAGCAGGTCCTGCGCCAGGGCCACCACGGGGCTCGTGGCCCGGACGTGCTCCAGCAGGCGCAGCTCGCCCCCCGGCCGCAGCACCCGCCCCACCTCCGCGAGCGCCGTGGCCGGCGCGTCCACGCAGCAGAACACCAGGCTGGAGACGACCGCGTCGAACGACGCATCCGGGAACGGCAGCGCCTGCGCATCCGCCTGGAGCAGCGCCACCCCGGAGCGGCGGGCCCGGGCGCGCAGGAGCGCCCCCAGGTCCACGTCCACCGCCGTCACGGAGGTCACCGTGTCCGGGTAGCCCGGCAGCGCCAGGCCCGTGCCGGCGCCCACCTCCAGCACCCGGCCCGAAAGCCCGTCCACCAACTGGCGGCGGGCGGCGTTCAGCCCCACCCACCCCAGCGGTGCCATCACCGCGTCATACGCCAGAGCCTTCATGCGAACCCCCCGCCTTCACGAAGCCTGAAGCGAAGCACACTTCGCTACCGCGCGGTCTCCACCCGGCCCTGGGAGGCCGGGGGCTTCTGGGCGGACGCGCTGGGCGCCTGCTTGCGCAAGAGCCCCCACACCCCGTACGCCACCAGCAGCAGGCTGCCGTACTGCGCGGGCGTCAGGCCGAAGTAGCGCGCGTCCACGTACGACAGGTCCGTGGCCCGGAGGAAATCCAGGCTGAAACGGGAGATGGCGTACAGCAGCGCCAGCAGCGGCAGCAGCCGCCCCTTGAGCTTCCCGGCGTTGCGCAGCGCGTAAAGGAGGCCGGAGATGGCGAACAGCACCACCGCGTCGTAGAGGCCCAGGTCGTGCCGGTTGCCGTTGGGGAACTGCACCGCCAGGAAGAAGTCCGTCAGCCGACCCGGGTGGTCGTGCACCGCGAAGCACCCCAGCCGCGCCACCGCCCATCCCGGCGCCACGCCCAGCGCGAAGCTGTCCGCGTAGTCGTTGAAGCGCAGCTTCTTCACCCGGAAGAACACCACCGCCGCGAAGATGCCGCCCAGCAGGCCGCCGAAGGACGACAGGCCGTCCCAGAAGCGGAGGATCTGGAACGGACTCTTGGACAGCTCCTCCGGGTGGTAGAAGAACAGGTGCACCCAGTGGCCAAAGAGCATGCCGGCCGCCACGCCCCACATGGCGAAGTCCGCCAGCGGGTTCGGGTCCAGGCCTTCGCGCTCCGCCTGCTTCGTCAGCAGCTTCGCGGCCAGCAGGATGCCCGCCGCCACGAAGACGTTGAAGGGGTTCAACTCCAGGGGCCCCAGCTTGAACGAAGGGGCGTGCCAATAGGGAATCAAGAGGGCTCCAGGAAAGGCCAGGACCCTTCCCAGGGTGGACGCGGGAAGGGTCGAACCCGAACAATCGGCGCATCCCGGGCTTCCCTCCACCTCTTTCTTGCTGCCCCCACGCCCGCCGCGCTCCCGGCA
>NZ_RAVZ01000168.1 GCF_003611635.1 Corallococcus terminator
ATTGTCTTCCAGCTTCGGCGCGAGCGGGCGCGGCTGGAGGCCCGTTGGGGCGAGGGCCATCCGGAGGTGATGAAGCGCCTGGCGGAGTCGCTGGGCAAGCGGGAGGAGGAGGTGGCGCGGGGGACGGAGGCCCTGGGCAAGGACGTGTCGTTGAACGCGCCGCTGGGCTGGGACGGGGATGTGACGCAGCAGGACATGCTGGAGGCGGACCTGGACTCGGCGGAGGACGTGGCGGACCGGGGGGCCTGGGCGCAGAAGCTGCACCAGAGCGTGGCGGAGGCCTGGCCGGAGCTGGACGCGCGGGAGCGGGCGTTGGTGAAGGAGCGGATGTTGGTGGAGGACGGGGTGAGCGCGGAGTTCCTGGCCCAGCGCTTCGGGGTAACGGCGGTGCGCATCCGGCAGATCGAACAGGGGCTGCGCCAGAAGCTGCGCCAGCGGCTGACGGCGGGGTGCACGGCCTGGGACGGCGAAGCGCTGCGGCTGGCGGCTTGAGGGGCGGGGTGGGAAACGGGCGCGCGAGGAAAGAGGTTGACGTCGCGGGCCAGGAACCGTAAATCGGCGCTGCCGTTCGCGGTGCGCAGCGCAGCACGCCCAAGTAGCTCAGTCGGTAGAGCAGGGGACTGAAAATCCCCGTGTCGGTGGTTCGATTCCGCCCTTGGGCACAGAGTGAAGAACTTGAGGGCCCTGGACTTCGGTTCAGGGCCCTTTTTCTTTTGGCCCGCAGCGCCTGGCCCATGAACGACTCGAATCCCTCTCCTCCTGCCAGGCTGTCTGGCGTGCGCGTTCCCCGCTCCTGGTGCGTGCTCCTGGGCGTCTGGCTCCTGCTGCTGACCGTCTTGAAGCTGTGGGACCTGGCTCCGCCCCGCGTGGTGGGTGCGGAGGCTCCTCCCGAACAGTTCTCCGCCGAGCGCGCCCGGATCGACATCGAGGCGCTGACCCGTGCGCCGCGTCCCTCGGGTTCTCCGGCCCACCGCGAGGCGCGTGCCTACCTGCTGCGCCGGCTGTCTGAGCTGGGATTGAAAGGCGAAGTCCAGTCGACCTCCGTCGTCGGGACGTGGTGGGGACTGCCGTACGACGCCGCCCACGTCGACAACGTGATGGTGCGCCTGCCCGGGACGGATCCGACCGGCGCTGTGTTGCTCATGGCGCACTACGACTCGGTGCCGCACAGCCCTGGCGCCGGTGACGATGCCAGCGGCGTCGCCGTGCTGCTGGAGACGCTTCGCGCACTGAAGACCACGGGAGCGCCGCGCAACGACATCATCGTCCTCTTCACCGACGCGGAGGAGGCTGGCGCCCTGGGAGCACAGGCCTTCCACGCCCAGCATCCGTGGGCCCGGGAACTGGGCGTGGTGCTCAACTTCGACTCACGCGGCACGAGCGGCGCCGCGGTCCTGTTCGAGACCGGTGGCCCGGGCAATGCCCGGCTCATCCAGGCCATCGCGGAGTCGGTTCCCCGCCCCGTGGCGTCTTCGCTGGTCCAGGAGGTGGCGCGTCGGCTCGGGCACTCCACCGACCTTCGCGTGTTCCGCGAGGCAGGCGTGCCTTCGATGAACATCGGTTTCTCCGATACATCGTCTCAATACCACACGCGGCAGGACCGGCTTGAGCAACTGGACCTTCGCAGCGTGCAACACCTGGGAATGTATGCGCTCGCGTTGGGACGGACGTTCGGTGACTGTGATTTGCGCCAGCTTCCGGCGGAAAACGCCGTCTTCTTCGACGCGTTCCGGGGCTGGATGGTTCGCTACCCCGGCGTCCTCGTCTCCCCCATCGAGGCGCTCATCCTGCTGGCCTTTGTGGCTGTCATCTTGCGTGCTCGAAGTTCGGGGCGGGCCACCTACCAGGGCATCGGGATCGCCGCGCTCGGCTTCCTTGCCAGCATGGTCATTGCCGCAGGGGCGACCTGGCTGATGTTGTTCGCCTTGCGCCGCGTGGACCCGTCCCTGGTGTTGATGCGGGAGCCCTACGAAGCCACGTGGTACCGCCTGGGGTTCACGGGCCTGGGCGCGGGCATGACGTTGGCGCTCTACTGCTGGCTCCGTCGCTGGCGAGAGCCGGAAGAGCTGGCATTGGGCGCACTCCTTCCCTGGGGGCTTGGACTCGCGATGTCGGGCGCGCTGGCTCCCGGGGCCAGCTACTTCTTTGCGTGGCCCCTGGCGGGGGCCTTGGTGGGACTTTCGGCCCTGTCCTGGGGCCGGCGCATGGGACCGTCGCTCATGGCGTCGATGCTCGCGGCGGTGCCTGTGATTGTCATTGCCGTTCCGGGCCCCTACCTGTTGTTCGTGGCCCTTCAGATGCAGCGTGGCTTCCTCGCGGTCGCCGTGGTGGTCCTGCTGCTGGGTGCCCTACTGCCGCAGCTCGAACTGCTGGGGGCGGGTCGTTCCTTCCGTCTCGCCGGGCTGCTGGCCTTCGCGGGCGTGGTCATGCTGGGCGTCGCGCTGGGTCGGTCTGGCTTCTCCACGGAGAAACCCCGGCCGTCAGGGCTCACCTACGCGTTGGATCAAGCATCGGGTCAGGCGTGGTGGCTGACCACGAATACCGAAATACCTCTCGTGCAGGAGCGTCTCTTCCAAGATGCGGCAACTCTTCCCGCTCCGGGCGTCATCAGTCCCTATGACGCGGACCTCATCACCCGCGCAGGAACCGCTCCGGTGGAGCCGCTTCCTGCCCCGACCGTGGAGCTTGTCCGAGAGGAGCAGGCAGGCAATGGAAGACGTCTGCACCTCCAGGTCCGATCCCCACGACAGGCTCCAGAGCTGACGGTCTTCGTGACCTCGGAGGCCACGGTCGCGCGGGCGCGCATCGATGGACGTGAGGTCGTGGAGTCTCCGCCCCATGTATCGAACGCACGGCAGCCCTGGGGGTTCCGCTACCTGGGCGTTCCCTCCGAGGGTTTCGACCTCGTGCTCGAATTGACCGACGCGCGCCCGGTCGAACTGCGCGCCACCGACCGGACCTATTCACTCCCAGGCCCGCCCTTGGCGGCGGACCTGATGAGTGTGCCGTTCTACATGGCGGGTTCCACATTCGACTCGCAGTCGTTCCGCTTCTGAACGGCGAGGAATTCGTCAGGAGGTCCTTGCGCGCCTGGAGCTACCGACGCGGGTCGTCGCCTGGCTCCAGAGTCGGCACACGGGGGCCCTGGTAGCGCGGGCCATAAAAGGCGTGCGTCACCTGGATCCGTCCCTGGATGTGGGCGTTGAACTCCGGCAGCGCCTCGGCGGGCACCCACAGCTCCTGATGCCGTGACGCTCCCACGACCTTCACGTCGAACCGCTTCAGGTACTCCGCGTCCACGTCGAACGCGGTGACGAAGCCGGCGTAACCGGAGGCCTCGTCCGGCGTGTTCCAGTCCCGGGCGATCTGCTCGGCGTACTCCGAATTGAGCACCGGGTAGAAGATGGGCTGCTCGGGGAGGCGGGGCGGAAACGCCCGCGCGTCCGCGTCCAGGATGAGCTCCAGCTCCCGGAGGCCGACAGGTCGATAGAGCGTGCGCGAGGTCGTGGTCATGATGGGCTCCTGACGGTGCCTTGCCTGGATGCTGACCGGACTCGTGACTCAGAACGCCCGTTCGTGCAGGTGCAACTGGAGCGCGCGAAGGTGTTGACCCCAGTGCGCCCCGAAGTTGAATTGGAAATGCCAGAGGGCATCCACCTCGCTGGTCTCCCATCGCAGCAGCACCTCCTGGAGGTCGCGCGCGATGTCCGCCAAATCGTCGATGGCATCTCCGACCCCCGGCTTCTCCTCTCCCAGGTCCGTGCTGTCGAGCGACACGCTGTAGTACCCCAGTCCCGGGAAGCACTGACCGAGCCGCTGGCTGAATTCCTTGTAGGGCGTGGTGGGGACGTCGTCCGGTGAGGGAGCGTTCGGGTCGAACTCCACGTCCACGAAGTGGGAGGCCAGTGCGATCCGGTCGAGCGCCAGCCTCAGGTCGCACTCGCGCGTGGGGGCATCGACCTCCGCGTCGAACACGGCGAAGAGGGACTGGATGGCTTCGCGGATCTCGTTTCGGGTCATGGCGCTCCTGGGGGAAGCCTACCGCCCCCGAAAGGGCCCGCCAGAGGGGAGGGCACCCAGACCACGCTGGACGACGCGGCGCCTGCTCGCCCGGCCGACGTGCCGGGTGCACAACCGGGCGCGACGCGGTAGATGGAGGGACCGGAGGAACAACAACGCAATGGACGCGAACGTGGTGGCGGAGTTGGAGAAGGCGGGCGTGAAGGTGGACGACCCCAAGCGCCTGTTCATCCCGGTGGAGCGGGACGAGCAGGGTCGGGTCAAGCCCGTGGGCGACGAGGTGCCCGTGCGCTTCGGTGACATCACCGCCCACGTGCAGCTACAGCCCGTCGCGAAGCTGTGGACCGGCGACCGGCAGCCGCCCAACTTCAACAAGCCGCCGTTCTTCGAATACGAGCCGTTCTTCTTCCTCATCGAGGCCACCGCCGCCGGCTTCTGCCGCGACACGCGCCACGCGGAGAACGACCAGGAGTTCGCCCAGCTCTACCGCCACCTCTCGCGGCGGCCGGACGGGAATCACAAGAACCCCATGTTTTCCCATCTGCGCGCCGCGGCCCGTCTGTACATGTCCCTGCGCGATGTCAGCCAGGCGGAGTTCGAGGCCGTCGCCCAGCGCCTCCACCAGTCCGCCAACACGTATTCAGCGCACGTCGGGAGCCAGAACTACTTCCTGAACGTGCTGCGTCAGGTGCTCGGCGCCTGAGGGGCGCGCTCCTGGGGGCACGCGGCGAGCGGCGTTTCTGGAATAGGGTGCGACCCCGCCCGTTCCCGGGTGCCGCTTTTGTCTCTCCCCAGGAGTGAGGATGTTCCGACAGCCGTTGTCGTGGTTCGCCTGCCTGGCCTTGCTGGGCACATCCCCGGTCCTGGCCCAGGCCCCCAAGCCTCCCCCGTCTTCCAAGACGCCCGCGTCCGTCGCGAAGCTGGGCGCCAGCGTCCAGTCGCGCACGCTGAAGAACGGGCTCACCGTCATCGTGTGGCCCGACCACGACATCCCCTCCGTGGTCCTCAACAACTGGTTCCGCGTGGGCAGCCGCAACGAACGCCCCGGTATCACCGGCCTGTCCCACTTCTTCGAACACATGATGTTCAACGGCGCGAAGAAGTACGGCCCGGGTGAGTTCGACCGCGTGATGGAGGCCAACGGCGGCGCCAACAACGCCTTCACGTCCGAGGACGTCACCGTCTATCTGGACTGGTTCCCTTCCTCCGCGCTGCCCCTCATCTTCGACCTGGAGGCCGACCGGCTCCAGTCGCTCGCCTTCGACCCCAAGGTCATCGAGTCCGAGCGCGGCGTCGTCTACTCCGAGCGCCGCTCGGGTGTGGACAATGACAACTCCGGCGCGCTGATGGAGCAGGTGCAGGCCACCGCCTTCGTCGCGCACCCGTACCAGATTCCCGTCATCGGCTGGCCGTCCGACATCGAGTCCTGGCGCATGGAGGACCTCCAGCGCTACTTCAAGACGTACTACGCGCCCAACAACGCGACGCTCGTCATCACCGGGGACGTGGAGCCCTCGCGCATCTTCGAACTGGTGGAGTCCACGCTGGGCGTCATCCCCTCGCAGCCCGCCCCCGAGCCCGTCCGCACGAAGGAGCCCGAACAGCAGGGCGAGCGGCGCGTCACCGTGAAGAAGCTGGCCCAGTCCCCGCTGCTCCAGATCGCCTATCACAGCCTCGCCGCGAACGACCCGCAGGCGGAGACGCTGGAGCTGCTGGGGCTCATCCTCACGGATGGGGATTCGTCGCGCCTGCACCGCAAGCTGGTGGAGGAGGAGCGCGTGGCCATTCGCGTCCGCGGGTCCTTCTCCGGAGGGTTTGATCCGTCGTTGGCGTGGTTCATGGTGGATCTGCCGCCGGGCGGCGACCTGCCGCGTGCCGAGGCGCTCCTCACGGAGGAGTTGGCCCGTGTGGCGAAGGACGGCGTCACCGACGCGGAGCTGCGCAAGGCGCGCAACATCGCCCTGGCCACCTTCTGGCGGAAGCTGGAGACCAACGACGGCCGCGCTCGCGAACTGGGCGCCGCCGCCACGTTCCGGGGGGACTGGCGCGCACTGCTCGATGCGCCCACGCGCTACGAGAAGGTCACCCGCGACGGCGTGCGCACGCTGGCCGCACGGCTCTTCAATTCCGACCACCGGACGGTGGGCTGGGTTGTTCCCACCACCGCCGCCGCCACTCCTGCCCGCAAGGAGGCCTCGCGATGAACGCTCCCGTCCGTCCTGGCCCCGCTCGCCGCGCTGTTTCGTTGTTCCGCTCCGGTCCACGGGGAGGCGTCCCGATGAATGCTCCCGTCCGTCTTCGCTCCGCGCTCGCCGCGCTGCTGTTCGTCTCCGGTCCTGCCTTCGCGCAGACACCCGCGCCCGCTGCCGCGTCGTCGAAGACCGCCACGCCCGTCGCGGCTCCGAAGGCCGCCGCATCCGCGCCCGCTGCCTCGGCTCCGAAGGCCGCCACGCCCGCTGCCTCGGCTCCGAAGACATCCGCACCCGGCGCTGCCGCCGCGCCCGCTGCCTCGGCTCCGAAGACCGCGCCCCTGGGCAAGGGTGTGACGCTGCCCGCGGCGACCACCGTGACGCTGAAGAACGGGACGCGGCTGCTGCTCGTGGAGAAGCGTGAACTGCCGCTCGTGTCCTTCTCCGCGTGGCTCCGGGGCGGTGCTGTCACCGACCCCGCTGGCAAGGAGGGCCTGGCCGCGCTCACCGCCCAGCTTCTCCAGAAGGGCGCCGGCTCCCGGAACGCCCAGCAGTTCGCCGACGCCGTGGACGGTGTCGGTGGCCAGTTGGAGATCACCTCCGGCCGCGAGGCGGTGATCATCACCGGCGGCTTCCTGTCCCGGGACACCCCGCTGATGGTGGAGCTGCTGTCGGACATGCTCGTGCGCCCGCGCTTCGACGCGCAGGAGCTGGAGAAGACCCGCGCCCGCCGCGTGTCGGAGCTCGCCGCCGCCAAGGATGGCGACCCGCGCGTGCTCGGCGGCACGTACTTCGATGCCTTCCTCTTCGCCTCGCACCCCTATGGCCAGCCTGTCACCGGCAGCGAGGCCTCCCTGCCCACGCTCGGCCGTGACGACGTGCTCGGCTGGGCGAAGGCGAACCTGGGTGGCGACCGGCTCATCCTCTCCGTCGTCGGTGACTTCGACGCGAAGGCGCTCGCCGCGAAGCTGGAGGCCGCCCTGGGTGGGTGGGCTCCCGCCTCCCAGCCGCTCGCCGCGGTGCCCGCCACCGCTCCTTCGAAGGGCCGGCGCGTGCTGCTGGTGGACAAGCCTGACGCCACCCAGACGTACTTCTGGATTGGCAACACCGGCATCTCCCGCACCGACCCGGATCGCGTCGCGGTGGAGCTGGGCAACACCGTGCTGGGGGGCCGCTTCACCTCGCTGCTCAACTCCGAGCTGCGCGTGAAGACCGGCCTCACCTACGGCGCCCGCTCCTCCTTCGCCCCCGGCCGACAGGCGGGCCCCGTCGTCCTCTTCTCCTATACCCAGACGGACAGCACCGGCCGCGCCATCGACCTCGCGTTGGACGTGATGGAGCGCTACCGCAAGGAAGGCATGGACGACGCCATGCTCGCCTCCGCCCAGGCCTATGTGCTGGGCCAGTTCCCTCCGAAGCTGGAGACGGGCGCGCAGTTGGCCTCGAAGCTGTCGGAGCTCACCTTCTTCGGTCTGGACGCCCAGGACGTGGACGGCTTCGCGGGCGCCATCGCCTCCACCACCCGCGATGGTGTGCGCACCGTGCTCCAGCGCGTGCTGCCCGCTTCCCAGGACCTGACGTTCGTCCTCATCGGCAAGGCGGCGGCCCTGCGCGACGTGGCCCGCAAGTACGGCCCCGTCACCGAGATGAAGATCTCCGACAAGCGCTTCACTCCGCCGGGTGCGCCCGTCCGATAGCGAAAAAGGCCTTCGGGTCGTCTGCTTCGCAAGTCCTTGCGTGGGGAAACCATCTCCCAGACGACCCGATAGGCAGACGCGCTGGCTTCGTATGAGAGGTGTGGGGTCCGGGCCCGGACCTGACTTTCCACCCTCATCCGTTGCCTGGAGGCGTCATGTCGTTGCGTCGTCTGTCGTTGTCGCTGATCCCCACCTGCGCGCTGGGCCTGGGCTGCGCGGAGCCGGAGTCCTTCGAGCAGCTCCGCCCGCCCGTGGAGGATCCCGAGTGCCCCGCGTCCACGTCCGTGCTGGTGACGGCCGACACCCGCTTCCACACGGGAGCCAGGGTGACCGCCGTCCCGCAGGACCTGTCCGGCCGCGACCTGGAGCTGCTCATCTTCCGGGGCAATGACTACGACCGGCGCTCGGGACGCGTCGTGAGCAAGGGCCTGTGCTTCGGTGACGTGGGGCAGGACGCGGAGTTCTACGTGCGCTCGGGCACGGCCTACTACCGCAGCCACGCACGCCGCTTCGACCTGAGCATCAACCGCCACGGCCGGCCGGACGCCGTCGCCTCCGCCATCACGGAGACCCCCGCGCGGTTGGACCTCACCGGCCTCCAGCCCTGGCAGGCGAACACGTCTCCCAGCGAGCCGGGCAGCCAGCTCCAGGTGGTCAGCGGCGAGGTGGAGCTGCTCGCCCACCTCGCGTTCCCGACCGCGCAGCCCGGGGCCGGCGTCACGCTCGCGCAGGGCACGGAGGCCCGGGCGTCGTCCCAGTGGGGCACGCTGCCCGTCCTGGACGCGGCGAAGGGCGACCGGCTCTACGTCAACCAGCTCAACGAGGTGCCGTCCGGGACGCTGCCGAGCGGCGCGCCCCTGAAGTACCGCACCGTGGTGGGCAGCCTGCACGCGCCGGCCGCTTCGTTCACGCCGAACGGCGACACCGCGCTGGTCCTGTCCGGCGCGATGACGGAGGTGCGCCAGGCGTCCTTCGCCCCGGAGTGGAACCTCTCCGCGTTCACCGACCATCGCGGTGAGGCCCACCCGGACGCGGTCGTCGCCCAGGGCCGGTTCGACGTGCTGCCCGTGACGTATGGCCTCATGTCGGGCCGCGTGGGCCGTCAGGGCGAGCTGTTCACCCTGGAGGTCCCGGGCAGCGAGGAGGGCGAAATCACCCGCCGCTTCACCTACGGCAATCCCTATCCCAAGGATTGGGACACCCTGGGCTCCGCCAGCCACACGTTCCTCGCCCCGACCTCCGTGGTCGTGGGAGGCCAGTCCTGGCGTCCCCACGCCAGCATCGTCGTCATGGACCGGCTGTCGCGCATGACAGGGGCAAGCGCGGACCCGGTGGTGCCGGGCGTCTCTCCGCCCAGCCTCGTACGCATCGACGGGGTGGAGGCCTCCTCGGTGCGGACGGTGTCCTCCACCCGTCCGGTGGTGAGCTGGCTGTCTCCGCGGGTGGGCCAGGCCCGGGCCTACCAGGTGGAGTTCATCCAGTTGACCGCGGACGCTGGCACGGCCCCCGTCGTGGAATTCCACGTCCCGTTCGACACGCTGACGCTGACCCCGCCGCCGGGCGTGCTGGCCGCCGGTGCCACCTACTACGTGCGCGTGACGGCCAACGGTTCGCCCTTCTTCGTCCCCTGGCTGGCGCCGTACGTCTCCGCGGACGTGCTGCCCATCCGCTCGGCCGGGACGTTCAGCGCGGTCTTCACCACGCCGTCTTGACCCCTTGGGTCGTGCCCGTCCCCACGCGGTCCGGTGGGGGCGGTTGCTCCATGGGATGGCGTTGGCGGGAGCTGTTGGAAATTCCCCGGAAATTCTCCATGCCAGGGAAATGCCCCCACTGCGTATAGGGGGGGCCGGGTCTGGGCTGAGACCCGGCCGTCAATCCATTGCATGCCCCCCGGGACCGTCATGTCATTGCGCCGTCTGTCGTTGTTGCTCGTTCCCTCCTGCGCGGCCTGGCTGGGCTGCGTGGAAGCAGTGCCTCCCCCGGATGAGGTGAAGGGCCCGGACATCGTGTGGCGCGACCCCCGCGAAGGCACCGCGACGGTCGTCGACGGGGACCTGCTGCCGGGCTGTGGCGAACCCGACGCGGGACCGGTGGAGGCGGACGCGGGCGTACCCGACACCTCCGTGCTGGTGACGGCCGACTCCCGCTTCCATGCGAGCACGGGCGTGACGGTGGTTCCCCAGGACCTGTCCACCCGCGACCTGGAGCTCCTCGTGCCCGACCCGAGCGGGGTGGGCTTCGACCGGCGCTCGGGCACGCCCGTGCCGGGCGGCATGCGCTTCGACAACATCCCGGATGGGGAGTTCTTCGTCCGCTCCAACCACCTCTACTACCTGACCCGGGAGCGGAGATTCGACCTGGGCGTCAACCGCGTGGGGCGTCCGGACGCCGTCTATTCGTCGGTCTCCTACTCGCCCGTGACGGCGGACGTGTCCCAGATGGACCCCTGGCAGGACTACGAGTCCATCAGCGCGCCAGGCACCGTCCTCCAGGTGGTCAGCGGCGACGTGGACCTGGCCGCGACGCTCGACTTCTCGGTGTGGCCGTCGACCGGCACCACGTCCCATCAAGACCCGGACTCCTCCCTGACGGGCTTCACCGGCTACGCGCTGCCCGTCCTGGACCCGGCGAAGGGTGACCGGGTGTACGTCAACCAGCTCAATGCCGTGCCGTCCGGGACGCTGCCGAGCGGCGGGCCCATGGCCTACACCACGGTGACGAGCAGCCAGCACCTGCCGTCCTTCGCGTTCACGCCGGATGGCACCACGCCCCTGTCGCTGACGAGCAGCCTGGAGCCCACGCCCCAGAGCGAGTTCTCCATGGAGTGGCGCCTGTCCGAGTTCACCCGCTGGCGCGCGGACGTGAACCCGGACTCGACGCTCAGCCTGCCCATCTTCCAGGTGCTGCCCGTGCCGCACGGCCTCGAGGATGGCTGGGTGGGCTACCAGGGAGAGCTGCTCAACCTGACCCTGCCGCGCGGTGAGACGGGCGTCATCACGCGCCGGATGGCCTTCGGCAATCCCTATCCCGCGTCCTGGGGCTTGCTGGGGTACGTGACCTATACGTTCCGCTCGGGGACCCCGGTCATCGTGGGGTCCCGGGGGCACTACCTCACGGGCTCCATCACCGTCGTCGACCGGCTGGAGCACTTCATCGCGGGTCCCATCGTGCCGAAGATCTCACCGCCGCAGGCGCTGCGCATCGACGGCCTGGATGCCAATGTGTCCCGGTCGGTGGGCACCACCCAGCCGGTGGTGACCTGGCAGCAGCCGGTCCTGGGCACGCCCCGGGCCTACAGCGTGACGCTCACCAAGCTCACCGACACCTTCGCGGGGCTGCCCACCAAGCGCTTCTACGTGCCCGGCGACAGGACGTACCTGCGCCTGCCGCCCGACGCGCTGGAGCCCGCCTCCACGTACTACCTGCGCGTGACGGCGGATGGCTCGCCGGGCTTCGAGCCCTGGCGTGCGCCCTCCATCAGCATGGAGCGGTTGCCCGGCTCCAGCGCGTCCGCGTTCAGCGCCGCGTTCACCACGCCGTGACCCTGGTGGGCCCGCCCGCTACCGCGCTGTCTGGCGGTGGCGGGTGAGGCACTGCTGGTAGCGCGCGTCCACGGACTTCGCGAACCACGCGGTGGTCTTCTCTCCGCTCAGCTTCACGCTCTTGAGCGTCACCTGCGGAAGCTGGGCGTAGACGGGGGGCTGTCCCGTCTGTTTCGCATACACGCGTTTCACCGCCAGATAGGTGTCGGTGGTTTCAAACTCCGCCGTCTTCTCCTGGTCCACATCCTTGCGCACCCGGCGCTCGCTCAGGTCCGGTGCGTGGCGCTCACGGAAGACGAGCAGGGCCTTGAGGCTCTGGCTGTCATCGCCCCGGGGCTCACCCTGCTTGTCATACAGGCGCAGGTCTCCATCCGTGGCCAGGGGGATGCCCGTGAGCCTGCCAACCTGGGATTGCAGCGCGGCGTTGCGTGAGCTGTAGACGCCGCTGTTGTAGTCGGCGAAGCGGTAGAGGGGTTCGTCGTACGCGGCTTCGAAGCCCATCAGTCGCGCGGTGCCGTACCGCACGCCGCCCGCGCGCGTGTACAGCGATTCGCGCACGGCGTCCGGGTCCGCGTCCGGCCCGGCCTTGTTCACCGCGTACAGCACGCTGACCTGCATGGAGCCCGCGGTGGTGATGGGGTTCTGCCCCGCGAACGAGGACGGACCGAACAGCGAGCTGGCCAGGTCCGCCGCCGCGTACGCCGCCGGGTATTGCTCCTCGTAGTACGCCAGCATGTCGCGGAAGAGCCGGTCCAGGTCCCGCTCCGTGCGCGCGGCGTCCAGCCGGGCCCCGAAGCTGCGCTTCGCCCCCTTCGCCTTCGACGCGAGCACTTCATCCAGGACGCGCCGCCCCAGCGGACCCAGCTTCCCCGCCGTGGCCTCCAGCTTCTGGCGCACCAGCTTCGGCAGCCCCGGCACCGCGGGGTCCGCCTGGAAGCCGGACTCCTGGTCGATGACGGCCAGCACCTGACACACCACCGGCGGCGACGGGAGCACCGCCTCCGCGTCCAGCGCGGCCAGCACGTCGCGCGCCCAGCCTTCGCGCTCCGGGCCCTTCACCTTCGCTGGCAGCAGCCGCGCCACCTGCGCCACCGACAGCCGGGGCGGGGGCGGAATGTCCGGAATCGACGCGGGCGCCCGCGACGCACACGCCACCGTGAACATCGCCAGGGCCACCAGGGCCACGGGACGGACCCATTTCCAAGACACTGTTTCAGCCCATCCGGCGCCGACGTTTTGCGTCATGTCAGACCCCGGGTGCATGCTGCGCCCCGTCTCATGAAACACCTGAGACATCCCGTGGGGCATCCCAGGCGATTTCCGTCAACCGTCAGCAAAAATCTCATTTCTTGAGTAAATGAGATTGACGGGGAATTCGCGGCTATCATGTTTGAACGGGAGGGTGGGAGAAAGTAACTAAACGTACTTTCCCCAAAAAGTAGTTGCCCTGATGAAAACAAGTGTGTCACGTATCACCCCGCTGTTTCTTCATGGAGGTATCGCGTTGGCTCATCGACTGTTGAAGACGATTGGCGCGGCTTGGCTCGGCGTGGCTCTGACGGCGTGCGGTACGCAGGGCTCTACCGGTGACGAGGCGAAGGCGCCGGAGCAGGAGAAGTCGGGCGAGGACATCCAGAGCACGTTGAACGCGCTCGGTGGTGCCCAGGTGGTCGGCGTGCACGCCGACGGTATCCCGGACAGCATCCGTGGCGAGTTGGGCCGCGCGGTGGGAACGCTGAACACGCTGGCCGCGGGACATCAGGCGGTCGCGGCGGTTGCGCCCGCGTTCCGGCTGAACGCCGAGGACCTGGTCCTGCGCCGGACCAACACGGACGAGCAGGGCAACCAGCACCTGCGCTTCACGCAGATGAAGAACGGCCTGGAAGTGGTCGGCGGCGAGCTGGCCGTGCACGTGCGCCCGGACGGCACGGTGTACGCGGCCAACGGCTCGGCGCGCGACGGCGTCTCCGTCTCCGCCCTGCCGCGCATCGCGGCGACGTCCGCCCAGCAGGCGGCGCTGAGCGCGACGGCCGGCACGGAGCTGGCGGTCGAAGGCTCCCCCCGTCTGGTGTACGTGCGCACCGAGGAAGGCGCGCTGCGTCTGGCCTACGAAGTGACGGTCACCGGCCGCGGTGCCGAGGCCCCCATCCGTGACCGCGTCTACGTGGGCGGCGCGGACGGCTCCATCGTCCTGGTCGCGCCGCAGGTCCACACGGCCATCAACCGCCGCGTGTACAGCGCGAACAACGGCACCAGCACGCCGGGCACGCTCAAGCGCAGCGAGGGCCAGGCGGCCATCGGTGACGCCCATGTCGACACCAACTACGACATGCTGGGCTACACCTACGACTGCTACAAGGTCCTGTTCAACCGCGACTCGCTGGACAACGCGGGCACGGCGCTCATCAGCACGGTTCACTACGGCAACAACTACGTCAACGCCTACTGGGACGGCACCCAGATGGTGTACGGCGATGGCGACGGCGTGAACTCCATCGAGCTGGGCAAGGACGCGGACGTCACGGTCCACGAGCTGACCCACGCCGTCACGTCGAAGGAGTCCAACCTCACGTACTCCGGCCAGTCCGGCGGCCTCAACGAGGCGATGTCCGACACGTTCGGCGCCGTCTGCGAGAGCTGGAAGTCCGGCACGTGGAGCACGGCGGCGGACATCTGGATGGTCGGCGAGGACGTCTGGACGCCCGGCACGGCGAACGACGCCCTGCGCTACATGGATGACCCGGTGAAGGACGGCGCGTCCAAGGACTGGGCGGCCAACGTGACGTCCGGCACGGACGTGCACTACAGCTCCGGCGTGCCCAACCTGGCGTTCGCGCTGCTGTCCAAGGGTGGCGTGCACCCGCGCGGCCGTTCGACCATCAACGTGCCGGCCATCGGCGTCGAGAAGGCCGCGCGCATCTGGTACAAGGCCAACACGGACATCTACACGGCGGGCACCACGTTCCTGCAGGCGAAGACCTGGACCATCCAGGCCGCCTCGGAGCTGGGCTACGACCAGGCCACCCAGGACGCGGTGAAGGCCGCCTGGGAAGCGGTGGGCGTGGGCGGCGTGGTGGTGCCTCCGGTCACCGTTCCGCTGACCAACAACGTCGCGGTGACGGGCATCTCCGACAGCGCTGGCAACAACCGGTACTACACGCTGGCCGTTCCGGCGGGTGCCACGGCGCTGACGTTCACCACCTCCGGTGGCACGGGTGACGTGGACCTGTACGTCAAGTTCGGCTCCGCGCCGGACTCCTCCACGTACGACTGCCGTCCGTACGCCAGCGGCAACGCTGAGACGTGCACCATCACCAACATCCAGGCTGGCACCTACCACGTGATGCTCAACGCCTACTCGGCGTACTCGGGCCTGACGCTGAAGGGCAGCTACACGGGCGGTGGCGGACCGACGGGCAATGTGCTGCAGAGCAACGTGCCGGTGACGGGCCTGTCCGGTGCGGCCTCCTCGTTCACCACGGAGTGGACCACCCTGGACGTGCCGGCCGGTCGTGCGGTCACCATCACCACCACGGGTGGCACGGGCGACGCGGACCTGTACGTCAAGTACGGCTCCTCGCCGACGACCACCACGTACGATTGCCGTCCGTACGCCAGCGGCAACACGGAGACGTGCACGTTCCCGGCGAAGACGACCGTGGGCAAGTACTACGTGAAGATCCGCGGCTACTCGGCGTACTCGGGCGTGACGCTCAAGGCCGTCTACTAGTCGTCGCATCCGCTGTTTGAAGACAGGCACCCGGGGAGCCGACAAGGCTTCCCGGGTGTCGTCGTTTCGGGGCGGTCCCTGCGCGGGTGCCAGGCCATCCCAACCCATTCCGTTCACCACGCGCACGTTCTTGCCCGGGGTGGAGAGGCAGAGGCGCCGCCCGCGACGGCGCCAGGCGTGCACCGCCCGTGGAGTGACTCCCAACGCCGTGCCCACCTGGACCGCACTCCGCCCTTGGGCTGACAGCAAGAGGGCCGCTGCTCGCAGCGCCCCCCGTCGGCCGCCGCGACGCACCGGCTCCGCCAGAAAGCGGCGCTCCCCGGCCGTCAGCCGCACCCCCTGCTGGGACTACTTCGGGCGTTCGCTGCTCACCACCGTCGCAGCCTGCCCCCTGAACGGAATGACTTCGCCTGGCTCAGGTCTCGTCGAGGTCGTCCACGTGGTCCAGGTACGCCTGGAGCTGTGCTCGGTAGAGCGGCACCACCTCCGTCGCCATTGCCTCCTCAAGCACCTTCCGCGCGCCCGCCGTGTCGCCGGACTCCTTCAGCGCATCCGACGCGGTGAAGGCGCGACTGAGACGGTACGAGCCGTCCCGCGTTCGGCGGTGGATTTCCCGGACGAGCGCGACCGCTCCGGGAGCGTCGCGGAGCGCTGCCTCCGCATCCGCGCTGGGCATCCCCACCTGGGGCGCCATCCTGCGCAGGAGCGCGGGCAGTTCGGGGTCTTGCGGTAGCTCCGCGCCTCCAGCTAGCGCCAGGCCCAGGTCAATCACCCTGCGCCAATCGTCGGAGTTCATTCAGGCATTACCTTCGGTCCGCACATGTCGAAGGGCCACTGATGCTGCCCTGTGCATTGGTCCATGCAGGCCCCGCAGGGGCCACCCCAACGCGGCTTCTTGGTCGACTGGCAGCGTGCATAGCTGTCGATGCAGTGTTGCCGCCACCCTTCGTCCGGGTCGTCCGTGGCATCGGTTCCAGTCGCCCTTTCGAGTTCGCGGGCTCCCTGCATCAACGTGGCGGCCTCGCTCCGGGTCATCCCGCACGCCTCGGCGCTCTTGAACTTCTTGAAGCAGCAGACCGTGGATGGGTCGCCCGGCCGGCATGCGTCCGCAGCCTGCGCGAGGTAGGTGCCCGTCGTGCGGCGTTCCGTCTCATGAGCCGCAGTCGCGCAGCCCATGCCGAGCGCCAATCCACCCGCAGCGGCAATCCACCGAGTCTCGCTCTTCATGTGATTTTGGATACTGACGTAGAGCAAGCAAGTTAAGCAGGTGCATCGCGAACGACGTGAAGGGTTGGTCCTCCCCTGAAAGATGGATGACGAAGACACCCCAGTCATCGCTCACCAGTCGGTGGCGGAGACGCGAGCCAGACGCCTGCTGCCCGTTGTCCATGTGCTGGATGGCGAGGCGGCGCTCCTCGTGGAGGACCGCGATGGGCCCTCCCGTGTGGATCGGCACGCCTGCGGCTGGGCCCAGCCGCAGGCCGCACTCCGGCGCGAAGGGGAAGCGCCTCCGTGCCTTCCTCGCGCCAACGTCGGCGGCAAGCGTGCACCGCCCGTGGGGTGACTCCCAACGCCGTGCCCACCTGGACCGCACTCCGCCCTTGGGCTGACAGCAAGAGGGCCGCTGCTCGCAGCCTCCCCCGTCAGCCGCCGCGACGCCCGCGCCCCGCCAGAAAGCGACGCTCCCCGGCCGTCAGCCGCACCCCCTGCTGGGACTTCTTCGGGCGTTCGCTGCTCACCACCGTCGCAGCCTGCCCCCTGAACGGAATGACTTCGCCTGGCCTAGCGACGCACCTGCACGTCGCGCGCGACGGTGCGCCCGCCGATGAGGGCGAAGCTGGCGCGCACCGGGGTGCCTTCGCGCAGCTCCGTGAGGGGCACGCGCTGGCCCTGGCGCAGGCCCCGGCTTCGCGGGTCGAGCTGGAGTTCGTAGACGGTGCCCTCGCCGTCGCGCACGTGCAGGGTGTCGCGGTTGGCGCGCGTCACGCGGCCGTTCACGGTGCTGGTGGCGATGGTGACCTGCTCCAGCGGACGGTCCGCGGTGTTGTCCGTCACCGCCGCCTGCGCCGCCTTGGCCGCGCCCTCGTACCAGGCCTCGTCGTCGTTGGCCTGGACCGCCTGCGCGCCAATCATCACCCGGCCTTCCGGTGGCGCCTGCGTCGCGGGCTGGCCGTTCGCGTTGGCCTGGGCGGCCTGCGAGCCCGGGGGCGTGTTCGCGTTCGGCACCGCCGCGCCCTGCGGAGGCGCCAGGGCCGTGTCCCGCGCGGGCGTCCCCGGAGCCTGCTGGGCCATGCCGCCACGGACCGGGGCCTGCGTGGGGCCGCTGCCGCCGTAGGCCGGGGTGTTGTTCGCCGGAGCCTGCTGGGCCGTGGCGTTGTTGCCAGTGGCAGGTGTGTTCGCTGGAGCCTGCGAGGCCGTGGTGTTGTTCGCGGGCGCGTTCGCCGGAGCCTGGGCGTTGCCGCTCCCCCCGTAGGCGGGAGCGTTCGCCGCGGTGCCGCTGCCTCCGGTCGCGGGGGCCTGGGCCGTGCTTCCGGAAGTCCGGGCATCCGTCGGAGCCTGCGCCGTCGTGCGGGCGGGCTCGTTCCTCCGGGTGTCTCGCAGGGGCAGGTCTCCCGGAGGAGGCGCCGTGTTCTCGGGCACCTCCGCGTTCGCCCCGGGAAGCGGCGTCGGCCGGGTGTCCCCCGTCGTGCCCTGCGCCAGGGCCGGCGTGGCGGGCACCCACAGCCCCCCGTTCGCGGTGTCCCGGGCCTGCATCGTCGTCGCCGGGACGTCCACCGTGTCCGGGCTGTCGGACTCCCGACATCCGGAAGCCAGCGTGCACAGCCCCATCATCCCCATCCACATCCAGCGTCGACCCATCCGCCAACCCTCCCGCAGGCGAACCTGCGGACGCCCCCCTGGCGGTGCAAGCGTTCGGGGTGGGGGCGGAGGTTGGCTGCCTGCCCGGGGCTACGTGGGGAACGTGGCGGCCACGGCGCGCACGTGCTCGCGCACCAGGGCCCTCGCGGCGAGGAGCGCGGAGGACTCCGTGGGCGTGTAGCCCAGGCACAGCACCACGTCGTCCTCGGGCGCTGCGCGCGTGCCCAGGGCCGCGTAGTCGAGCGTGCGCGGGACGGGCTCGCCGTCGGTGTCGTGGGTGAAGCGGCCGAACACGGTGGCCTGCGCGTCACGGCCGGGCGCTGACTCCTTCAGCGCGAAGAGGCGGCGCACCGCGAGGAGGGATTCGGGGCGCTCGCGCAACGCTTCGGGACGGGCGGGGCCGCCCAGCTCCCATTCGAGCAGCTTCAGGCAGCCGCGCACGAACTCCACGTCGGTGATGACGAGTCCGTAGAGGTACCAGTCCGCGCACGCCGCCTGGACCAGCCGCGCCTGCGCGTCGGTGAGCCAGCCGAAGGACGGACAGGTGAAGGTCTCGCAGATGGACGCGCGGTAGACGCCGCAGTCGCGCAGGTCCGTGCCGCCCGTCACCTTCGGGTGGCCCAGGCAGCCCACCTGCTGCTCTTCCGCGTCCAGGAAGCCCAGCAGCGGACACACCCGCACGATGGGAAAGAGCGCGGGGGCGTCACGGTTCGCGGTCAGCTCTCGCGCGGCCTCGCCATAGGCCTCCGGCGTCCGGGGCGCGTGGGCGAGCCGCGCCGTCTGCGTGGCCAGCCGCTGGGTGAGCGCCGCGCGCGAGTGGTCGCGGAAGTTGTAGAGGCCGCAGCAGGCGCCACACGAGGCGCCCCCACCGGGCTGGCACAGGTGGAAGGAGACCGACATGCCCGTCATTGTGACGGATGCCGGGCTCCCTGGGGCTCGGAAGGTGCGCGGTCAGAACCAGTCGGGGTGCATGCGGGCGTACGAGTCCTCGCCCGTCCGGCACAGGTGGGCCAGCAGCGGCACGCGCGGCACCTCCACGGCGAACCAGTATTGCGCGGCGGCGAGCTTGCCCTCGTAGAAGGGGGCGTCATTCGCGGCGCCACGCGCGAGGGCCTCCTTCGCGGCGGCGGCCTGCGCGAGCCAGCGCCACGCCACGGCCACCACGCTGAACAGCTCCAGGAAGTCCGCGCTGTGGCGCAGCATCGCGTCCACTTCGCCCGCCATGCCCCGCGCGCCGAGCTCCAGCGTGAGGGCACTGGCCTGCTGGAGCGCGTCCTCCAGCGCGTCGCTCCAGGCGGGCTCCACGCCGGCGGCCCGGGCGCGCGCGGTGGTGGTGCGCACCTCTTCATCGAGCGCCTGGAGCGCGGCGCCGCCGCCCGCCACCGCCTTGCGGCCCAGCAGGTCCAGGCCCTGGATGCCGGTGGTGCCCTCGTGGATGCTGTTGAGCTTCTGGTCGCGCAGCCACGCTTCGGGGAGGTACTCGCTGGAGTAGCCGTAGCCGCCGTGGATCTGCAGCGCGAGCGCGTTGGATTCGAAGCCCTTCTCCGCCGGGAACGTCTTGGCGATGGGCGTGAGCAGGTCCAGCAGTAGGTGCGCGCGCTGGCGGGCCGCTTCGTCCGGCGCGTGGTTCGCGAGGTCCGCCTGGGTGGAGGTGGCGAGCAGCAGCGCGAGACCGCCCTCCACGATAGCCTTCTGGCGCAGCAGCATGCGCCGCACGTCCGCGTGTTCGATGATGGGGGACTGGGCGCGCGCGGTGTCGCGGGTGCCGCCAGGACGGCCCTGGGGGCGCTCGCGCGCGTAGGCAAGCGACTCCTGGTAGGCGACGGACGCGGTGGCGACGCCGTTGAGGCCCACCATGATGCGCGCCTCGTTCATCATCTGGAACATGCAGGCGAGCCCCCGGCCGGGCTGACCCACGAGCCATCCGTGGCAGTCATTGGATTCGCCCAGGTTGAGGACGAGGCTGGGAATCCCGCGCCAGCCAATCTTGTGGATGACACCAGCGACCTGGACATCGTTGGGAACGAAGCCGCCGGCCTCGGGCCTGCGCGCGGGCACGGCGAAGAGGGAGACGCCGCGCGTGCCGCCTTCCGCGCCGTCGATGCGCGCGAGGGTGAGGTGCACGATGTTGTCGGTGAAGTCCTGGTCGCCGCCGCTGATGAAGATCTTCGAGCCCTGGAGTCGGTAGCTGCCATCCGGCGAGGGCGTGGCGCGCGTCTTCACGTCCGCGAGGCTGCTGCCGGCCTGCGGTTCGGTGAGGGCCATGGTGCCGGTCCATTCCCCCCGGTACAGGGGGGCCATGAACTGTTCGCGCAGGAAGGGCGTGCCGAAGACCTCCAAGAGGTGCGCGGCGCCGAGCGTGAGGCCCAGGTAGCCATAGGCGCTCAGGTTGGCGGCCATGAGGTAGGCGCTCGACACGGCGTGCACGGTGAGGGGGAGCTGCTGGCCGCCGACGTCGGGAGGGCGGGTGGCGGTGAGCAGGCCCAGGTCGACCATGTTCGCGTAGAGCGAGCGCATGGCGGGATGCACGCGCACCCGTCCGTGTTCGAAGACGGGCGGGGCGGCGTCCATGGGCCGGTAGGTGGGGGCGAGCACCTCGCGGGCGAAGCGGCGGGTGCTGTCCAGGAGCAGGCCGAAGGTGTCGCGCGAGTGCTCCTGGAAGGCAGGCAGCGCGCAGAGGGCCGCGGTGTCCAGCACCTCGTAGAGCTGGAAGTCCACGTCACGGTCCGAGAGCAGCGGGTTGGGGCGGGGCACGCTCATGCCCTGGCTCCCTACCAGGACGCGATGGCCTCGTCGAAGTCGACGTGCGCGGGACTTTCACCGTCGGACGGGGGCAGGGAGGCGTCCAGGGGCAGGCATTGGCGGGCCTCCTCGGGAGCCGTCTCCGGCCAGGGGGTGTGCG
>NZ_RAVZ01000169.1 GCF_003611635.1 Corallococcus terminator
CAGAACGACGGGGCGGAGGCGGCCGGGACATGGGAGGATGACCCTTTACGGGATGGGGCGGCTTGTCGGAATGTCCGGAGCTCAGCGGTGTTGAGCCGGACGCCCGGGAACCCTAGGCTGCCCGCCGCCCAGGCCGACAGAGGGGACATGAACACCGACATCCGCGCGCTCACTGAACGCGTGCAGCAGGAAAGCAGCTTCGTCGAAGTCCTCAACCAGGAGACCGGCAAGGTCATCGTCGGGCAGCGGTACATGCTCGAACGCATCCTCATCGGCCTGTTGTGCAACGGCCATGTCCTCCTGGAGGGTGTGCCTGGCCTTGCCAAGACGCTGACCGTGCGCACCGTGGCGGACTCGCTGAGCGCCACCTTCATGCGCGTCCAGTTCACCCCGGACCTGCTGCCGGCGGACCTGGTCGGCACGATGATCTACAACCAGCAGACGGCCGCCTTCACCGTCCGCAAGGGGCCCATCTTCGCGAACATCGTCCTGGCGGACGAAATCAACCGCGCCCCCGCCAAGGTCCAGTCCGCCCTGCTGGAGGCCATGGCCGAGCGCCAGGTCACCATCGGCGACCAGACCTTCGGACTGCCCTCGCCCTTCCTCGTGCTGGCCACCCAGAACCCCATCGAGCAGGAGGGTACCTACCCCCTGCCCGAGGCCCAGGTGGACCGCTTCATGCTCAAGGTGAAGGTGGGCTACCCGACCCGTGATGAAGAGAAGGTCATCATGGACCGGATGTCCGGTGGCTCGTCTCCGAAGGCCCAGAAGGTCATCGCGCTGGAGCACCTGGTGCGGGCGCGCGAGCTCGTCCACTCCATCTACATGGACGAGAAGGTGAAGGAGTACATCCTCAACGTGGTGTTCGCCACGCGCGAGCCCGCGCGCTACGGGCTCAAGGACCTGGCGGACTACATCCAGTTCGGCGCCTCGCCGCGCGCGACCATCTCCCTGGCTCAGGCGGCGCGTGCGCACGCGTTCCTGCGCCACCGCGGCTTCGTCACGCCGGAGGACGTGAAGGCCATCGCCTTCGACGTGCTCCGTCACCGCATCGCGATGACGTACGAGGCCGAGGCCGAGGAACTCACCCAGGAGAAGATCATCCAGCGCGTCTTCGACCGCGTGGAAGTCCCCTGACGGCCCGCGCGCCGCCCGAGAACGCCCCGTGCTGCCCAAGGACCTCATCCGCCGCATCCGCAAGTTGGAGATCCGCACCCGCAAGGTGGTCTCCGACATGCTCGCCGGTCAGTACCACTCGGTGTTCAAGGGCCGCGGCATGGCCTTCTCCGAGGTGCGGCAGTACCAGCCCGGCGACGAGATCCGGTTCATCGACTGGAACGTCACCGCGCGCATGAACGAGGCGTTCATCAAGGTCTTCACCGAGGAGCGCGAGCTCACGGTGATGCTCCTGGTGGACGTGTCCGCCTCCAACGAGTTCGGCTCGAAGGACCGCACCAAGGCGGAGGTCGCCGCGGAGGTCGCGGCGCAGATCGCGTTCAGCGCCATCGCGAACAACGACCGGGTGGGGCTCATCCTCTTCTCGGACCGGGTGGAGAAGGTCGTCCCGCCGCGCAAGGGGCGCACGCACGTGCTCAGGCTCGTGAGCGACATCCTCACCTTCAAGCCAAAGGGCCGGGGCACGGACCTGGCGGCGGGGCTCACGTACCTGACGCAGGTGGCGAAGCGGAAGGCCGTGACGTTCCTCGTGTCGGACTTCCTCGCGACGGGCTACGAGAAGCCGCTGCGCCTCGTGGGCCGCAAGCACGACCTCGTGCCCGTGGTCATCGAGGATCCGCTGGAGCAGGTGTTCCCGCGCCACGGCCTCGTGGAGATGGAGGACCCGGAGACAGGGGAGCGCTTCGTCGTGGACACCAGTTCCCCCAGCGTGCGCGGCCGGTTCTCTCGCGCGATGCAGGCCCAGCGCGACGAGCGCCGCAAGCTGTTCCGCAAGCTGGAGCTGGACCACGTGGAATTGCGCGCCGGTGACGACCACGGCAAGGCGCTGGCGCAGTTCTTCAGGGCGCGTGCCCGGAGGATGGCGTCATGAGGCAGGCCCTCGTCCTGGCGGCGGTGTTGCTCTTCGGTGTCCCGGTGGCGCGTGCGCAGGCGCCAGCTCCGGCGGCGCAGGCCCCGGTGGCGCTGGAGTCGGTGACGCCCACGGCGGCGTCCGCGCGGGTGGAGCCGGAGTCGGTGCACATCGGTGAGCCGTTCGTGTACCAGGTGACGCTCACGCACCCGAAGGATCAGCGCTACGAGCTGGTGGCGCCCAA
The DNA here is from genome assembly GCF_003611635.1 of Corallococcus terminator. Classification (GTDB taxonomy): domain Bacteria; phylum Myxococcota; class Myxococcia; order Myxococcales; family Myxococcaceae; genus Corallococcus; species Corallococcus terminator. The sequence goes on from NZ_RAVZ01000169.1 coordinate 2,271, forward strand.
GGGGGACGACAGCTCCGTGGAGCTGCTCCAGCAGACGCGCCAGCGGCAGGACGGACCCAACGACGCGACCACGTCGTTCGGCCTGCGCTTTTCCGCGTTCGAACTGGGCACGGTGGCGCTTCCGGACCTCGCCTTCGACGTGGCGACGCCGGAGGGTCCCCGTCGCTTCGTGCTCAAGGGCAAGTCCGTGGAGGTGGGCTCCACGCTGCCGCCGGACGCGAACGGGCAGGGCGCGGAGCTGTTCGACTACCAGCCGCCCCAGGAGCTGCCCATCCGTTCGTGGACGCTGCTCTACGCGCTGGCGGTGGCGCTGGCGGTGGGGCTGCTCGCCTGGGCGCTGATTCGTTGGTGGCAGCGGCGGCCCAAGCGGGAGAAGGTCATCCCGGTGCTGCCGCTGGACGTGCGCGTGCGCCAGTCGCTGGACGCGCTCAAGCGCGAGGACCTGCCTGGCCGGGGCCTCGTGAAGGACTTCTACGTCCGCCTCTCCGAAATCGTGCGTGGCTACCTGGGCGAGCGCTACGACTTCGAGGCCCTGGAGTGCACGTCGTTCGAACTGATGACGCACCTGCGGAAGATTCCCACGCCGGGGCTCCCCGAGGATGCGTTGATGCGCTTCATCTCCGAGTCGGACCTGGTGAAGTACGCCCGAGCCGACGCCTCTCCTGAAACCTGCGCGCTGTCGCTGGCCTTCGGCTACGACCTGCTGGCCAAGACGTACGTCGTCCCCCCTCCGCCCCCCACGCCCGATGCCTCCGGACCTCGCGTTCAATAACCCGGAGGCGCTCTGGGCCCTGCTGCTGGCGCCGTTGCTGCTCGTGCTCGCCTTCTGGGAGCGCCGCCGCCGCGCCACGCTGCGTTTCTCCGCCGCGCACGTCTTCGCGAAGGGAGGGCGCGGCCTGCGCACGTACCTGCTGCCGCTGTTGCCCTTCCTGCGCGCGGCGGCAGTGGTGGCGGCCGTCGTCGCCATCGCCCGGCCCCAGTCGCGGGACTCGCGCGTGCGGGACTTGTCCGTGGAGGGCATCGACATCGTGGTGGCGCTGGACCTGTCCACGTCCATGGAGGCGGGCGACTTCCGTCCGCAGAACCGCCTCAACGTGGCGAAGGAAGTGCTCGCGGAGTTCATCACCGGCCGCGTGAACGACCGCCTGGGCCTGGTGGTGTTCTCTGGCGCTGCGTACACGCAGTCGCCGCTGACGCTGGACTACGGCGTGCTCAAGGAAGTGCTCAAGCAGTTGCGCACCCGCGTGCTGGAGGACGGCACCGCGATTGGTGACGCCATCGCCACCTCGCTCAACCGCCTGCGGGACTCCGAAGCGAAGAGCCGGGTGGTGGTGCTGATCACCGACGGCGACAACAACGCCGGCAAGATTTCCCCGCTGGACGCGGCGAACATGGCCGCGTCGCTCCACATCCCCATCTACACCATCCTCGTGGGCAAGGGCGGCAAGGTGCCCTTCCCGCAGGGCACGGACCTGTTCGGCAATACCGTATGGCGTGAGACGGAGATCCCCATCAACCCGGAGCTGATGCAGGACATCGCGGACCGCACCGGCGGCGAGTACTACCGCGCCACCGACCCGGAAGGCCTCAAGCAGGGCCTGCAGAAGGTGCTGGACGCGTTGGAGCGCTCGAAGCTGATGGAGGGCGGTGCCAGCGCCACGTACCGGGAGAACTTCCATCCGTTCCTGCTCGCGGCCTTCGGGCTCGCGGCGCTGGAGCTGCTGCTGCGCGCCACCTTCTTGCGGGTGTTTCCATGACGCCGGGCATGGAGGCATGGCGCTTCACGCTGCTGGGCTACCAGGTGGGCCTCGCGCAGCCGCTGTTCCTGCTGCTGTTCGTGATGGGCCTGCTGTTGGGGGCGCTCGTGCTCGTGAAGGCGCTGGGCCGCAGGACGCGGCTGTCGGCGCTCATCGCGGAGCGGCACGTGGCCACGCTCGCGCCGGGCGTGTCCGTGTGGCGTCCGGCGGTGCAGGGCAGCCTGTACGGCTTGGGGTTGATGATGTTCGGGCTCGCGCTCGCGCAGCCCCAGTGCGGCACGAAGAGCGAACTGACGAAGCGCCGGGGCATCGACGTGGTGGTGGCGCTGGATGCCTCCAAGTCGATGCTCGCGCGCGACGTACAGCCCAGCCGCCTGGACCGGGCGCGCCTGGAGCTGAACACGCTTTTGGATGAGCTGAAGGGCGACCGCGCGGGCCTGGTGGTGTTCGCCGGGGACGCGTTCGTGCAGTCGCCGCTCACGTCGGACTACTCGGCGGTGAAGTTGTTCCTGCGCGCGGTGGATCCGGACGTGATGCCCCAGGGCGGCACCAACGTGGGCGCGGCGCTGAAGCTGGCCAAGCAGGTGCTGGACAACGCGGACCGCGGCTCCAAGGAGCGCGTGGTGGTGCTGCTGTCGGACGGCGAGGACCTCACGGGCGAGGTGCGCGAGGCCACGGACGCGCTCAAGGACGCGAACGTGCAGGTGCTCGCGGTGGGCGTGGGCTCCGACTCCGGTGAGCCCATCCCCGTGTACGACCGGCGCGGCGAGTTCGTGGACTACAAGAAGGACGGCAACGGTGACACGGTCATCACCCGCCTGGACCGCGCGGGCCTCACGGCCATCGCGGACGCGACGGGCGGCGCCTTCTTCTACCAACCCAACGGCGTGGCGATGGGCCAGGTGGTGGAGCGCATCGACCAGATGCAGAAGAGCGAGCTGGAGAGCCGCGTGACGGTCCGCTACGACGAACGCTTCCAGTTGTTCGCCATCCCCGGGCTGGTGCTGCTGGTGCTGGGCATGATGCTGCTGCCCTCGCGTCGGAGGGCGGCATGAAGGCGCGTTCGATGCGACGGCGCGCGACGCGCCTGGTGGCCACGGGGCTCGTGGGCCTGCTGGCCCTCCCAGGGCCCGCGTGGGCAGTGGGGCCGCTGGAGAAGGACCACCCGCTGGTGCAGCGCGGGCGTGAGGCCTACGCGGCGGGCCGCTACGAGGACGCGCTGCGCGACTTCGACGCGGCGAAGAAGGAGCGTCCTGGCGATCCGATCGTGGAGTTCAACCGCGCGGACGCGCTGGCGAAGCTGGGCCGTTCGGCGGAGGCGCGCGAGGCGTTCAAGCAGGTGGCGGAGGCCTCGCGCCAGCCCGACCTGACGCAGAAGAGTTGGTACAACCTGGGCAACCTCGCGGCCACGGCGGGGGACCGGAAGGAAGCGCTCAAGTCCTACCGGCGCGCGCTCACGTTGGATCCGACGGACCCCCTGGCCCGGCACAACTACGAGGTGGTGCTGCGCGACCTGCCGCCGCAGCAGCAGAACCAGCCGGATGGTGGCGCGGACGGGGGCCTGGACGGCGGTGACGACGGTGGGCGTCCGGATGGTGGCGAGGACGGCGGCCGGAAGGAAGACGGAGGCTCGCCGGTGGATGGCGGCGCCGATGGTGGCACGGATGGCGGATCCGACGGCGGCGCGGATGGCGGTTCCCCGGACGGCGGCGGCGACGGTGGCGCGGATGGCGGCGGTGGCGATGGCGGGCCCGGTGACGGCGGCGGCGCGGACGGCGGCCCGTCGGACGGTGGCGGCGACGGCGGCGCGGATGGTGGAGCCGACGGCGGCGGCGACGACGGCGAAGGCGACCCGAAGGACGGCGGCACGGACGGCGGCAGCGAGAGTGAAGACGAGTCCGAGGCGGACCGGCGCGATGGTGGCTCGCCCGCGGCAGACGTCGACCGGCAGGAGGCCGAGCGCCTGCTGGATGCGATGAAGCAGAACGAGAAGAATCTCCAGCTCTGGCGTTTCCAGCAGAAGAAGAAGCCGAGGAAGCCCAATGAGAAGGACTGGTAGCGGCCGCACGGCGCTGCTCGCCGTGCTCGCCCTCCTGGCCACGGCGCCGGCGTGGGCGGCGGACATCGAGTTCTACCAGACGGTGGATCGCACCGAGGTGGGCACCAACGACACCTTCAAGCTCACCGTGGTGGTGGTGGACGCGCCGTCCAACGGCAAGGTGCGCCTGCCCGAATCCGACGACTTCGAAATCCTGTCCTCGTCGCGCGGCAGCCAGCGCTCCATCTCGCTGTCGGGAGGCGGCCCCGCCGTCATCCAGGACATCACGCGCCATGAGCTGTTGATGCGCGCCACGCGCCCGGGACGGATGACGATTCCGCCCGCCACGCTCACCGTGGGCGGTCGCACGCTGCGCACCGACCCCGTCCAGATGACGGTGCGCGAGGGCCGCGCGGGCAACACGCCCCAGGCGCAGCAGGGCGGCCGGCCCGCCTTGCCGGATCCGTTCCGCAACTTCCGCAACGCACCGGATCCGTTCCGGGACGAGCCCGACGAGGACGACGCGCCGGTGATTCCGCGCGGGGATTCGGACCTGTTTCTGCGCGCGAGCCTGGACCGGGACGATCTCTACGTGGGCGAGCAGGCGACGCTGTCGCTCTACATCTACTCGCGCGTGGACCTGTCCAGCGTGGACGCCGTCACCATGCCCAAGCTGGAGGGCTTCTGGACGGAGGAGGTGGAGAGCCCCACGCAGTTGACGGGTGAGCAGAAGGTCGTGGACGGCATTCCGTACCGCGCCTACCTCCTGCGCCGCCGCGCGCTGTTCCCGGTGAAGTCCGGCACGCTGTCCATCAGCGCGGCGGAGGCGGACATCACCACGGGCTTCCTCTTCGCGGGCCACCGGGTGCACCGCATCTCCAACGCGTTGAAGGTGAAGGTGCGGCCACTGCCGTCGTCCGGGGCGCCGCCGAACATGTCCAACGCGAACGTGGGCACGTGGCGGCTGTCGCTGGACGTGTCGCAGACGCGCGTGGAGCTGGGGCAGCCCATCACGGTGAAGGTCATCCTGGACGGGGTGGGCAACGTGAAGAACGTCACCCCGCCGAAGCTCACGGGCCCCGCCGCGCTGAAAATCTATGAACCCACCACGACGGACCGGCTCACCCCCAACCGCAACCGCATCCAGGGCCGCCGCGTGGTGGAGTACCTGGTGATGCCGCAGCGCACGGGCACCTTCACGCTGCCCGCGTTGCAGTTCCCCTTCTTCGACCCGTCGCGCCGCCAGTACGAGGTGGCGCGCACCGACGCGGTGACGGTCACCGTGGAGGCGGGCGCGGGTGGGGTGTCCTCGCTGCCGTCGACGATGACGCCCTCGCAGGTGGCGGACGCGGCGAACGAGCAGAAGAACGTGCTCACCGCGAGTGGCCTGCGCCCGGTGCGCCACCAGGCGCACTTCGTGGGGCCGACCCAGCCCGTGTGGCTGCGGCCCTACTTCCTCGTGGGCGTGCTCGCGCCGCTGGGCCTGCTGGCGGGCGTGGCGTTCATCGGTGGCCTGCGGGGACAACTGGCGTCGCGGTCCCAGGCGGGCCAGGGCCGTCAGCAGGCGAAGGCCGCGCGCAAGCGGCTGGCGGAGGCGGAGAAGCTCAAGGCGGGCGCGGACGCGGGGGCCTTCTACGTGGAGGTGGAGAAGGCGATGGTCGGCTTCCTGGAGGCGCAGCTCGGCTCGCCCGTGGGGGGCCTGACGCGCGAGGCGCTCGGGGCGAAGCTGGCGACGGCGGGCGTGGGCGAGGAGGCGCGCACCCGCGTGCTCTTCGTGCTGGAGGCGTGCGACCTGGGCCGCTACGGCGGTGGCGTGGATCCGGGCGAACGGCGCAAGGTGCTGGCGACCGCGGCGGCGGTGATGGAAGGCTGGGCGGGATGAGCGACGCGGCGACCCAGGGCTACTACACCGCCGAGGAAGCGGAGGCCGTCTTCCAGCAGGCCAACGACGCCTACGTGCGCGAGGACTACCCGTCCGCGCAGGCCAGCTACGAGAAGCTCCTCTCCCACGGCTTCGGCGGGCCGGACGTGCTCTACAACCTGGGCACCACGCACCTGGCCCGGGGAGACCTGGGCCGCGCGGTGCTGTCGCTGGAGCAGGCCCGCAAGCAGGGGGGGCGCTCGGAGGACCTGGAGGCGAACCTGGCCCTGGCGCGTGCACGGCAGGTGGACAAGGTGGTGGGCGCCACCGCGGATGAAGCCTTCCTGCCCCGGCTGGCGGCGGCGACGGACGGCGCGGCGACGGCCTGGGTGTTCCTGGTGGCGTGGCTCGTGGGCTTCGCGCTCCTGCTCCTGAGGCGCGTATTCCCCCTGGCGCGGCGCACGGCGGTGGCGGTGGTGGCGGCGCTGTGCCTCACGGCGGCGGTGCCGGCGGGGTTCCTGCTGGCAGCGCACATCTGGGTGCACCAGAACGTCCATGAGGCGGTGGTGCTGGCCTCCACGCTGGTGGCGCGCGAGCTGCCCCGGGCCGAAGCGCGCTCGCTCTTCGAGGTGCACGCCGGCCTCAAGGTCCAGCTCCTGGAGGAGACGGGGAAGTACGTGCGCATCCGCCTGCCCAACGGCCTGGAGGGCTGGGCCGAGCGCGACGGCATCGCAGAAATCTAGCCGGGGCATGCCAGACCCTGGCGTCCATTGCCGTTCCGGGGAACCGGGCGTGGCCCGCTTTCGTACAGACGGGGAACACCCGACGTGGCCGTGCTGGACGCCGCCGGGGCAATGGCCTACGAGGGGCCCCGAGGAACCATGGCTGTCAACGCCCAGGCACCCTTCCACATCCTGCTCGTCGAGGACGAGCCCGTCATCCGCGAGCTGGTGCGCTCCATGCTGAGCGACGGCGCGGTGGACGTGGTGTGCGCTGCGCATGGGCTGGAGGGCCTGAAGCTGGCCCGCACGCAGCCCTTCCACCTCATCCTGATGGACGTGGTGCTGCCGCAGTTGGACGGCATCTCCGTGTGCCGCATCCTGAAGAGCGACCCGGCCACGGCGAAGGTGCCGCTCTACATGCTCACCGCGAAGGCGAAGAAGGCGGACGTGGAGAGCGCGACGCAGGCGGGCGCGGACGGCTACATCCACAAGCCCTTCCGGGGCGCGGAGCTGATGGACCTGGTGGAGCGGCTGCGCGCGGCTCGGACGGACGTCTAGGGCAGGTGCGGGTGGAGGAAGCGGGCCAGGGCGATGAGGTCGTCCCAGTCCAGCTCCCCGAACTCCAGCGCCACGCCGTCCACTTCACGGCGGCGGATGGTGCACATGGTGACGAGTTCGCGGTCGCCCGGCAGGGGCAGGGCGATGGTGAGCGCGCGCTGCGAATCCGCCGGGTGGGCCTGCAGGAACAGCCCGTTCATGGAGATGTCGCGCGCCTGCGCCTGCACGGTGCGGCCCGACAGGAGCACCTTGACCTGGAGCCGGGCTTCGACGCGCGGGTGGTAGCGCTCGGTCGTTCGGGGTCCGCCAGTGGGGGTCATCATCGGAGTGCTCGCCTTCGTGTGCGACAGGACGCGACAACTGTGATGCAGGTTGGAGCGGAGGCAAGTTTTCGGGCTGCCGTCCGGCGTCCCGCCCCGCGGACCCGGTGCCTCCGCGCCGGAGTCGCGCGTGGACGGGCAGGGGGCGAAGGCCCCTGTCGTTTCAGGCGTTTGAGAACTGGCACGGACGGTGGATTGCCACCCCGGCGAATCACTGCCGGAGGCACCTCGTGGAACCACCCGACCGCCGCATCTCCTCGTTGAGCATCGCCCAGACCGTTCCGCGCCAGACGCCCCAGAACGACTTCGGCCCCACGTTCGCGCGAGCGGCGCGCGAGGTGGTGCGCACGGGCGCCGGGCTCGTGGGCGGCATGCTGCCCGCAGGCGTTATCTCCAGCGCGGCGGTGTCTTCCACGCTGCGCGGCGCGGTGTCCGCGGCGGTGCCCTCACCGCTGGCGCTGACCGCGTCCGCGGCGGGAGGTACTTCGGCGACGGGGGGCATGGCCGCGACGTCCGCGCGCGCCACCAGCGCGGCGGGAACGACGGCCGGGACGCCGACGGGGCAGGGCGATGCCTGGGACATGCTGGAGGCGCAGAAGCTGATGAGCGCGGAGGGCCAGAAGTTCAACATGGCCTACCTCTCGCTCCAGAACGAGATGCAGAAGGAGAGCCGCGAGCACAACGCCATCTCCAACATCATGAAGGTCCGCCACGACTCGGCGAAGGCCGCCATCAACAACATCCGCTGAGGCGCGTTCGCGATGGCCATCGACAAGCTGGGAGCCGTAGGAGGCGCGGGTCCTTCACCCGCGCTGGAATCAGGTCGGGAGACGTTCGGCAAGGTGTTGGAAGAGGCGCGCACGCCCGTGGCGCGCGGCGTGCCGGTGACGACGGAGGGCCCACCGCGACAGGCGCGGACGCCAACGGAGGCGACCCCGGGGCCCGCGCGGGCCGAAGGGGTGGAGCGGGCGAAGGCGGGCTGCGCGGAGGCGGTGTCTCCGGGTGCGCGGGTGGATTCGGTGCGCGCGGCGCGCAGCCAGCAGGCGGTGGAGGTGTTGGACCGGGTGGGACAGGCGCAGCAGCGGCTGGACCACATCCTGAAGCTCGCCGAGTCCGGCCGCACGTTCAGCCCCACGGAGTTGCTCGCGCTCCAGGCCCACGTCTACCGCGCCAGCCAGGAGCTCGATCTCGCCGGCAAGGTCGTCGAGAAGGCCACCGGCGGCGTCAAGCAGGTCCTCCAGACCCAGGTTTGAGGAGTTTCTCTTCCCATGCGTTCCGCTCCCTTGCGCTGTCTCTTCTTCCTCCTGCTCCTGGGCGCTTCGGCGTGCCGGGAGCGCATCCAGCACGGCCTCGACGAGCGTCAGGCGAACGAGCTGCAGACGGTGCTCGTCGAGCGGGGGCTCGACGCGCGCAAGGTGCCCGAACCGGGCAAGAAACCCACCTGGGCCATCGAGGTGACGGACGCGCAGTCCTCGGACGCGGTGCGCATCCTGGCGGAGCTGGGGCTGCCCCGGCTCGCGGTGGAGTCCGGGTGCGACGTGTTCGGAGGCAGTGGCCTGGTGCGCTCCCCGCTGGAGGAGCAGGTCTGCCGTGTCCGGGTGATGGAGCGGGAGCTGGAGAAGACGCTCCAGACGGTGGATGGGGTGCTGCTGGCGCGGGTGCACCTGGTGGTTCCACCGCCGCCGAGGCCCGGACAGGGGCCCACGCCGTCGAAGGCGTCGGCCATGCTGCGCACGGTGCCGGGGGGCGCATCGCGCGTGCGCAAGTCGGCGGACATGCTGCGGGAGCTCCTCGCGGGAGGCGTGGAAGGGCTGTCCCCGGAGTCGGTGTCGCTGCTGGTGGACGAGGTGACGACGCGTGTGGAGTCGCCATCGCCCAAGGGAGGACCGGTGCCGTTGCGGCTGCGGGTGTTGCTCGCACTCCTGGGCGTGTTGGTGACGGGGCTGTCGGGGGCGCTCGTCTGGACGACGCTGCGATGGAGGCACTTCCGCGCCCTGGCGGAGAAGCCCCCCGTGGCCCCTCCGGCTCCGCCGACGCCCGCGCGACCGGTGGTGACCCCGGGCTCCGCGCGCAAGCTGGCCTGAGCGGGACATGAGATCCATGGAAGCCACACGCGTAGGGCGGGCGCTCCTCAAGGCGAGGAAGTTCTTTCACGCCCCCGAGGAGAAGCCGCCCGCGACGATGGTGGACCTCACCCTGCCGGCGTTGTCCCTGCCGCTGGAGCGCATCGCGCTGGTCGTCTGCGTCCTGGCGCGTGAGCGCGCCCCGGAGTTGTTGGAGGGACTGGTGGATGCGGAGGCGGGAAGGGCGCTGCGGCACCTGGAGCGGTTCGCCGCCATGCCCTCGGCGCTGCGACAGGCGAAGGTGGCGGTGGAGTTCGGCGAGCGCGCGGACTCCGCGAACCGGTTGACCGCCCTGCTCGACGCGGTGCCAGACGCCCTGCGCCGGGAGGTCTTCCGGAGGCTGCCGCCGTATCACCGCAGCCGCTTTCCCCAACTCGACGTGGAGGCTCCCACCGAGGAGCCCGCGCAGGTCCTGGTGGCCCTGGCGGAGCGGCGCATCCGCGAAGCCACGCGCTGAGCGGATCGGTTCAGGGAAGGCCATCCCGAACCGGGTACGCCGCATCCCGATACAGGACGTCCGCACCCCGCCAACACCCTGATTCCACGGGGCCGGTTCCTGGCCGTGCCCGTGCACAGGAGACGTGTGTCCTTTCGCCGCTTCGGAGTTCCGGATGGAAACGAGCCCTGGCAGAGCCCCCAGTCCCGCGAAGAAGTCCGCTCGCCCTTTTCGCCTGGGCGCCGCACGTCGGCTGACGCGCGCGCACCTGTTGCTGGGCCAGCGGCCCCAGGTGGCGCGATGGGGTGCGGAGCTGCTGCGCGACGTGGGCGCGGCACTGGCCCGAGATGTGGGGGCGGACGTCACGGTGGCGGGGCACCTGGTGGACGCGGCGGTCCAGCCGGAGCGGGAGCTGGCGCTGGGGGTGGTGTTCGGGCTCGTGGAACTGTCGGCGGTGGGGGGAACCGCCATCGTGGAGCTGGAGGTGCCGCTGGTCTTCGCGGCGCTGGCGCGGCTCGCGGGAACGGGGCTGCGACCGGGACCGGTGACGGAGCTGACGCGGCTGGAGGAGTCCACGCTGGTGTACCTGCTGCTGTCCGCCCTGGCGGCGATGCGCGGGCACGACGCGTGGATGCGGAGGCTGGCCCCACGGCTGTCCGCGGTGTCGATGCGGCGCAGTGACGTGCTGACGCGGGTGGATGCGCGCCAGCCCTACGTGGCGGTGTCGCTGTCCTTGTCGGTGGAGGGGCTGAAGGCGGGAGGTCGGGTGCTGCTGCCCGCGCGCGCCGTGCAGACCGCGTTCCAGGAGTTGCCGGAGGAGTCAGCGGAGGACATCGCGCCCCGGGGGCTCACCGCGTCGGTGCCCGCGCGCTGTCTCGTGGGGCGCAGCCCGTTGCAGCCCCTGGCCGTGGACGCGCTGTCCGCTGGAGACGTCGTGCTCTTCGAGGGCGTGAGCCTCCAGGACGGTCGTCTCCAGGGGAAGGGCAGGTTGGTGACCCGGGGCTTCGCGCTCGACGGCGAGTTTCGGGCGGACGGCTTTTCGACGGGATGCGTGCGCTCATACGCGGCCCGACAGGAGAAGGACATGGTGGCGACGAACAAGCGGAGCGAGGCGATGCCCCCGCTTCCGGTGGACGTGGAGATTGAACTGACGCGGTTGCTGTTGCCGCTGTCGGAGCTGGCGGCGTTGAAGCCAGGCACGCTGCTTCCGCTGCACGTCAACGCGAGCAGCCCCGTGTTGCTGCGCGTGGGCGACCGGGTGGTCGCGCGTGCGGAGTTGGTGGAAATCGAGGGTGAGGTGGGCGCCCGCATCCTGGCGTTGCTGCCATGAGCGCGCCGATGAACGCCCTCCTGACGTCCTTCTCCCCGCGAGGACGGCTGCTCTTCGCGGCGGCACTGCTCGTGGGGCTGGCGACGCTCGCACCCCTGGGGGGCTTGTCGCTGGTGGGCACTTCGCGGCTGCTGGTGGGAGCGCTGGTCCTGGCGGGGTTGGGCTGGGGGCTGGTCCGCAAGGGACGCGAAGCCAGAGACAGGGGCGCCCCCTGTCCCGCACCCCTGAGCATCGTCACCCGGACCGGCCTCTCTCAGCGCTGCGGTCTTGCGCTCGTGGACGTGGAGGGCCGTCGCTACCTCGTGGCGTACGGAGACACCTTCGCGGAGATCCACGAGACCCGAGGTGCGGCGGTTGCTCCCGCACCCACGACCCGGCCGGCGGTGAAGCCTCGGGTGGACCTGGACCTGGAACCGACGGTGCTCTTCACCCGTGCGCAGCAGCCGCGGCCGGTGTGCGTCGCCTCGCGGAAGCGGGGCGGAGGATGAAGGCCCTGGGATTGGGCTGCGGACTGTTCCTGCCAGCACTTGCATCCGCCGCGGAGACCTCCCTGGCGCAGGCGTCGTACGCGGGCAGTCCGCTGGCGATGATGGGGATGCTCGCGCTCCTGTCGCTGTTGCCGTTCGCGGTGTTGATGCTGACGAGCTTCTCGAAGATCGCCGTGGTGCTCTCCCTGGCCCGCTCGGCGATGGGTACGCAGCAGGCGCCGCCGACGCTGGTGCTGACGGGGCTCGCGGTGGTGCTGACGGGGCACATCATGGCGCCGGTGATGGAGCGCATGTACGACGCGGGGCAGGCCGCGTACGACGAGGTGCATTCCGGCGCGCAGGTCCTCTCCGCCGCGAAGCAGGTGACGGAGCCCCTGCGCGGTTTCCTGATGAAGCACGGCAGTCCGGAGGAGCGTGCGCGCTTCGTGGACCTGGCCCGGGAGCTGCGGCCCCCGGAAGAGTCGGAGCAGGTGCAGGAGTCCGACCTGTTCGTCGTCATCCCCGCGTTCGTCATCACCGAGCTGAAGGAAGCCTTCCAGATTGGCTTCATCGTCTTCCTGCCCTTCCTGGTGCTCGACATGGTCATCGCGAACGTGCTGCTCGCGCTGGGCATGCAGACGCTATCTCCGAGTCAGGTGAGCCTGCCTTTCAAGATCCTCCTCTTCGTCGCCGTGGATGGCTGGGCCCTGCTCGCGCGCGGTCTCATCCTCGGCTACCGGTGATGTCATGACCCAGGACATCCTGCTCACGCTGGGGCGCGAGGCCCTGCTGTTGATGGTGCTCGCGTCGCTGCCGCCCATCGGCGCGAGCATGTTGGTGGGCTTCCTGATGAGCCTCTTCCAGGCCACCACGCAGTTGCAGGAGAGCACGCTGTCGGTGGTCCCCAAGCTGTGCGCGGCGGTGCTGTCGCTGGTGTTGGCGGGCCCATGGATCGCAGGACAGCTCACGCTCTTCACCCGGCAGTTGCTGACGCTCATCGCGGACGTGGCGTTGTGAACCCGGAAGCGTTGGGTGAGCAGATCCTCGCGCTGGGGCCTCACGTCATCGCGGTATCGCTGTGCGCCGCGCGTCTCGTGCCCATCGCGTTCCTCTGTCCATTGCTGGGGGGACAGGCCGCGCCGACGACGGTCCGCCTGGGACTGGTGCTCGCGCTGTCGCTCTTCCTGCACCTCGAAGCGGGCGTGGACCTTCCCGGTCCGGTGGAGACGCCCGTCGTGATGGCGGCGCTCGTGGTGCGCGAGCTGGCCTACGGCGTCTCGGTAGGCCTCGTGTCCGCGCTGCCTTTCGATGCGGCGAGGATGGGAGGCCGCTTCATCGACCTCTTCCGGGGGACCTCCGCGGAGGCGAGCCTCCCCATGGCGGGGAGCCGTGAGTCCGCCACGGGTGATGGGCTGTACCACCTGCTCGTGGCCCGGGTGGTGTCGGGTGCCCTGTTCCCGCTGGTCCTCTCGTCCCTGTTGCGTGGCTTCGGCGTGGTGCGGCTGGGCGCCTTCGTGCCCACCGAAGCCGCGACCCTGCACGTGGTGGTGATGGTCGGCGGGGCCATGGCCACGGGACTGGCTGTGGGGGCGCCGGTGGCCGCGGCGACGCTCGCCGTGGATTGCTTCCTGGGCATGGCGTCCCGGGCGGCGGCGCAGGTGAACCTCCAGGAGTTGGGGACGCCGCTGCGCATCCTCGGAGGCGGAGCCCTGTTGTGGCTGGGCGTCGGACTCTTGTGTGAGCGACTGCTCGCGAGCGTGGCGTCGACCGAGGGCGCACTGGCGCTGCTGGGCGAGGTCGCGCGATGAGCGGGGAGAAGACGGAACAACCCACGGCCAGACGGCTGCGGGAGGCGAGGCGCAAGGGCCAGTTTCCCCGCAGCCGCATGTTGTCCTCCAGCGCCGCGACCCTGGGTGGGCTGCTGGCCTTCACCGCCTTTGCGCCGGAGGGCTTCGCACGGCTGAAGGACTGGGCCGCGCGGCTGCTGCTGGAGCAGACCCTTCCGGGGGCCTGGGAGGAAGGTGCGTGGGTCGCCGCGCGGCTGTGTGGACCCGCGCTGGGAGGTGCGCTCGCGGCGTCCCTTGCCGTGTCGGTGGCCACCGTGGGCTTCGAGATGGATGCGCGGCATGCCGCTCCGAAGTTCGAACGCATCAATCCGGCGGCGGGCCTCAAACGCCTCTTCAGCCTCCAGCCCCTGGTGGAGATGGGAAAGGCGCTGGTCGTGGCGACGCTGCTGGCGCTGTGGGTCTGGAGCGAGGTGGATACGGTGGGGCCCGATGCCCTGCGCACCGCGTGGCTCGATGGGACGCGGGGGATGGAGTTCCTGGTCGGCCGCCTGGCGGCGCTGCTCGTCCAACTGGCGTGGGTGGTGCTGGGGTGTGGTGCCGTGGACTACGCGCTCGCCCGGCGTCGGCATCTGCGCGACCTGATGATGACCCGCGAAGAGGTCCGGCGGGAGCACAAGGAAAGCGAGGGTGACCCGCGCCACAAGGGACAGCGCAAGGCCCTGCACCGCCAGCTCGCGCAGGGCGGTCCGGCACGTGGAGTGCAAAAGGCCACCGCGGTGATCGTCAACCCCACGCACATCGCGGTCGCGCTCCGCTACGAAGCAGGCGAATGCGACGCGCCCTATCTCGTGGCCAAGGGCCGTGAGGAGGACGCGCTCGCGCTCAAGGAAGAGGCACGTCGGCAGGGCATCCCGGTGATCCGCGATGTGCCCCTGGCCCGCAGCCTCATCCACTTCGACGTCGGGGAGTCCATCCCCGAGGAGCTGTACCAGGCGGCGGCCGTCGTGCTGCGGACCGCGATGGAGACGCGCGAGACGGACGACCGTCCACGGAGACAGACGTGAAGAACCCACTCATGAAGGTGTTGCTGAAGGCCCGCCAGTCCTCGGACGTGGTGCTCGCGGTGGCGATGGCCGCCGTGCTGGGCGCGCTCATCATCCCGTTGCCGGCCTGGCTCCTGGACGTGGGGCTCGCGGTGAACCTCGCCGCCTCCGTGTCGCTGCTGGTCGCGGCGCTCCACGCGAAGGACGCGCTGCGGGTGACGTCCTTCCCGACGTTGCTCCTCTTCACCACGCTGTTCCGGCTGTCACTCAACGTGTCCTCCACACGGCTGGCCCTGTCGGAAGGTCACGCGGGCGAAGTCATCCAGGCCTTCGGCGAGTTCGTGGTGCGCGGTGACTACGTGGTGGGCGCGGTGGTGTTCGCCATCCTCACGCTGGTCCAGTTGCTGGTGGTGACCAAGGGTGCGGAGCGGGTCGCGGAGGTGTCCGCGCGCTTCACGCTGGACGCGATGCCCGGCAAGCAGATGTCCATCGATGCCGACCTGCGTGCGGGCGCCATCGACCAGACGGCGGCCCGCCGTCGTCGGCGCGACCTGGAGCGCGAGTCCCAGATGTTCGGAGCCATGGATGGCGCGATGAAGTTCGTGAAGGGGGACGTCATCGCGGGCCTGGTCATCGTCGCGGTGAACCTGCTGGGCGGCACCCTCATTGGCGTGTTGCAGAACGGCCAGTCCTTCTCCGAAGCCGCCGCCACCTTCGCCCTCATCGCCATCGGTGACGGGCTCGTGTCCCAGGTGCCCTCGCTGTGCATCGCGGTGGCCGCGGGCCTCGTCGTCACGCGGGTGGCCTCGGAGAAGGAGGAGGACTCGCTGGGCACGGAGATTGGCACCCAGTTCTTCGGGGACCCCCGGACGCTGGGCATCGTCGCGGGGCTGTGCGTGGCGCTGGCCTTGATGCCGGGCATGCCGCACCTGACCTTCCTCGCCCTGGCCTCAGGCCTCGGGGGGCTGGGATATGCGCTGCGGCGCAAGGCACCGGAGGCCTCGGACAAGGCCCTCGCGAAGGAGGGGACTCCGGCGGGGGCCACTGTTCCCGTCGGCGCGGCGGGCAAGCCTCCGGAGAGCGCGGCTGCGCCGGTGGGGGTGGCCCCGCTCACGCTGGATCTGTCCTCGTTGCTGACACCCCTCGCGGAAGCCGACGGCGGCGCCTTCGTGCACACGGTGCTGAACGGGGTTCGCGATGAGCTCTTCTTCGAACTGGGCGTGCGCATCCCCGGCATCCGCGTGCGGACCCAGGCCGCGTACCTGGGCCCGGGCGAATACCGCCTCCTCCTGGACGAGGTGCCCGCCGGTGGGGGCGTGGTGCTGCCCGGGGCCCTCTATGCGCTCGTTCCTCCTGGAGAGCTGGCCTTCCTGGAGGTCCAGGCGGAGGCCTCCGTGGAGCCCGCCACAGGCCGTTCCATCAGCCGGGTAGGGGAGGGTGCCCGCTCCCGGCTGGAGCTGGCCCAGGTGTCCCTGCGCAAGCCCGCGGAGCTCATCGCGGACCATCTGCGCGCCGTGCTCCGCCTTCGCGCCTCCGCGCTCCTGGGGCTCCAGGAGGTGCAGGGACTGTTGGAGGGGCTGGAGGCCCACGCGCCGGTGCTGGTGAAGGAAGCGCTGCAGAAGGTGCCGCTGCCGCTGCTGGTGGACGTGCTGCGACGGCTCGTGCAGGAGCAGGTGAGCATCCGGGACCTGCGCGCCATCCTGGAGGCCCTGGTCGCCCCCACGACCGAAGGGGACGCGACCGCCCTGGCCGAGCGCTGCCGGCAGGCCCTGCACCGCTACCTGAGCCACCAGTTCGCTCCCACGGGCCCTTTGTACGCGTACCTCGTGGACCCGGAGGTCGAGGAGGTACTGCGCGCCAGCGGCCCCCGGGGGCCTGCTCCGGAGCCGGAGCGCGTGGTCGAAATCCTGGAAGGGGTGCGGCAGATCGCCACCGGTGGCCGGGCGGTGCTGCTCACGGCCCCGGACATCCGCCGGCCACTGCGCAAGCTGTGCGAGGGCCCGTTTCCGGACGTGGCGGTGCTCACCTACGGCGAACTGGATGGAGACCTTCAGATTCGCCCCATCGGCCGGCTGTCGCCGATCGCCGTGGGGCGGTGAGGCCTGGGGGCCCTACAACGTCGGTCCTACAGGGTCCCGGTGCCGCTGCTGCCCTTGAACTCGGAGGACGGCAGGTCCGACTGGGCCTGGAGGGGGGCGGGACGGTTGACGCGGTCGCGCAGTTCCTTGCCCGTGCGAAAGAGCAGGCCGCGCTTGGGCTTCACAGGGATGACCTGACCCGTCTTCGGGTTGCGGCCCTGGTAGCCCTGGTAGTTCTTCACGTGGAAGGCGCCGAGTCCGCGAATCTCGATGTTCTCGCCGCGGCAGAGCGCGTCCTTCATCGACTCGAAAATCGTCTCGATGGTTGCTTCAGCCTGCTTCTGGGTCACGCCTCGTTTGGCAACGAGGATGTTGATCAGATCGGACTTGAGCATCGGACGCTCCCGCAAACCCCGTGACCCCTTGGTGACAGGGCTCAATGGCCCGTGGTCGAGTCCCGAATACATAACAGAACACCTCCTCCTTGCAAGCCGGGTAGGCTCCCAACCCTCTAAAAACGTTACGGATTTCCGCTGCCAGCCGCTGCCTTGGGTGCCTCTGGAGCGACCGGGGCGAGCAGCCCTGGACGCAGGGGCGTCACGAGGTCCATCCACCGGGTGCGGCGCAGCAGGTCCACCCCCGCGCAGTCCGCCGCCTGGAACAGGGGTTCGAACTGTTCGAAGCCCGGGGCCCGGGGACCCGTCCAGGTTTCAGAGCCTCCGGAGATCATCACCCCGTGCACCGCGAGCGTGCTGTCCGCGAGCGTGAGCTCGGCGGGGTCCCTCGCCGGCCGCAGCCCTCCCCGGCGCGCCCGCTCCAGCAGGCGGGCTTCCACCAGCCGGTCGACGACCTCGTGCACGAGCGATTCGGGCACGCGCAGCCGCGTGGCCAGCTCCCGGGGCAAGGGCGGCGTCAGCCCATCCACCCAGCACAGCGTGACGTCCTGGGCGACGCGGGCGGCCACCAACTCGTAGGCGCGCGGATGGCTGCCGAAGGCGAAGAGCGAGTCGCGGAAGGACACGTGCTCCACCGCGTAGGACAGCCGGGCGCCGAACAGCATCACCAACCAGCTCACGTACACCCAGGCGAGGAACAGGGGCAGGGCGCCCAGCGACGCGTACAGCGGGTTGTAGAGGAAGCTGCGCGCGGCGAACTCGGCGTACACCTGCTTCGCCACCATCCACCCCACGCCGGCCACCAGCCCCCCCGCCAGCGCCGAGCGCACGCGCACGTGGGCGAACGGCGTCCAGAGGTACAGCAGCGTCAGGCTGCCGATGGCGATGAGCATGGTGCCCATCCCGATGAACAGCGGCGCGGAGGGCGCGTGGGTCTGCAGCAGCAAGCGGACCCGGCCCGTGCCCGAAAACGAGATGGCCAGGAAGATGGGGCCCAGGAGCAGCAGCCCGGCGTAGATGGACAGGCGCGTCAGCCACGGACGCTGGCGCCGGATGCCCCACAGCTCGTTCACCGCGCCGTCGATGTGGCGCAGCAGCGAGCCCGCGGACATCAGCACCGCGAGGAAGCCGATGCTGCCCACGGCGATGGAGCTGCCCGGGTGCAGGAACCGGTCGAGCAGGGCGGCGGACTCTTCGCTGACCCCCGGTGCCAGGACCTCGGAGATGACGAAGCGCAGCTTCTTCTGGAACTGCTCCTGGTGGAGCGTGCGCAAGAGCACGAGCCCCACCGTCAAGAGCGGCACCAGCGAGAACATGCTGATGTACGTGAGGGCCGCGGCGCGAAGGCGCAGGTTCTCGCCCATGAAGCCGCGCGCCACCGTCCGCCCCGCGAGGATGATGTCCGCCGCGAACCGGCCCCCGGACGTGCGCGCCACCGGAGCCCACACGCGGGAGGCCGTCGTGCGCGCCCAGGACCGCAGCCGGACCAGCCCCTGCCGATAGCGCCACCCCAGGCCCCTCCTCACGCGCACGCGCCCCTCCGGGGGCGCTGCTGCCCGGGTGAGGGCAGGCCACCGGGTTCCAAGGG
>NZ_RAVZ01000016.1 GCF_003611635.1 Corallococcus terminator
CCTCCGGTGGGCCGGCCGTGTTCGTGGCTTCCCGGGGGGCTTGCACCGGGGCCGCTGTTCCCTCCGAGGACGGTTTCGGGATGCCGGTCGTGGAGGCCGGGGGCACGTCCCTGGGCGCGTCGTGCGGAGTGGTGTCGGCATAGCGCACCAGTCGGTGGTGCCAGCCGGGCTCTTGCTGTCCCACGAACCAGACCGGCTGCCGCGCGGCCGGCGATGCCACCGTGCTCGGCACGGACGCTGGCCCTGGCTCCGAAGGGGATGGTGCCCTGCCGGAGCGGTGCTCGGAAGACGCTCTCACCGTCGAGTCTTCCGGCTCGGAGGCGAACGCGGCCCTGCCAGAGGCCGGGGCGGAAGAAGCTTTCTGCTCCAGCGCGGACACGAGGCGACGGGACAGTGCCTCTACCGTCGGGGCCTCGAAGAGCGTGCGCAGCGGCAGCTCCTTGCCGAACTGCGCACGGACCCGTGCGGCCACCTGGGTCGCGAGCAGCGAATGGCCGCCCAGTTCGAAGAAGCTGTCCTGGACACCGACACGTTCGACGCCGAGCACCTCCGCGAAGATCGCCGCCAGCGTGCGCTCGGTGTCATCTCGCGGGGCGATGGACTCACCCTTCACGGAGGTGGGTGCATCGGGCGTGGGCAGGGCCTTGCGGTCCACCTTGCCGCTGGACGTGAGGGGCAGTGCCTCCAGGGTGACAAGCGCGGAGGGCACCATGTATTCGGGCAGCCGCGCGTGCAGGAACGCACGCAGGGCCGCGGTGTCGGGCGCGGCACCTTCGGCCGTGACATACGCGACCAGGCGCGGCGCTCCCGCGGAATCCTGGCGCACGACGGCCACGGCCTCGCGGACTCCTGGCCAGGCCTGGAGCGCGGCCTCGATGTCCCCCAGTTCGATGCGGAAGCCGCGCAGCTTCACCTGGAAGTCGGCGCGGCCCAGGTACTCCAGCGTGCCGTCGGTGCGCCACCGGGCGATGTCGCCGGTGCGGTAGAGCCGGGCTCCGGGCGTGCCACCGTGGGCGTCGGGGACGAAGCGCTCGGCGGTGAGGGTGGGTCGGCGCCAGTAACCCCGGCCCACCTGTACGCCTCCGATGAACAGCTCGCCCGGGATGCCTACGGGCACCGGTTGGTTCCTCCGGTCCAGGACGTACAGCCGCGTGTTGGCCACGGGCCGCCCGATGGGCACGACGCGCAGGGCGTCATCGCGCGGGCACTCCCAGGACGTCACGTCCACCGCGGCCTCGGTGGGGCCGTAGAGGTTGTGCAGCGTGGCGTGGGGCAGGCGGGCCTGCGCCTTGTGCACCAGGTCCGCGGGCAGGGCTTCGCCGCTGCACATCACCTGCCGCAGCCGGGTCAGGTGCTCCAGTCCGGGCTCCTCCACGAAGGCCCGCAGCATGGACGGCACGAAGTGCGCCGTCGTCACGCCCTCCCGGGCCATCAACGTGGTGAGGTAGTCCGGTTCCTGATGGCCTCCGGGCCGCGCGAGCACGAGCTTCGCCCCCGTCATCAACGGCCAGAAGAACTCCCAGACCGACACGTCGAAGCTGAAGGGCGTCTTCTGCAACACCGTGTCTTCGGTCGTCAGGCCGTACCGCGACTGCATCCAGCGCAGGCGGTTGACGATCCCCGCGTGCGCGTTCATCGCGCCCTTGGGACGTCCCGTGCTGCCGGAGGTGAAGATGACGTACGCGAGCGCATCCTCGCCAGCCAATGCCCGTGGACGGCTGATGGGCTGCCGCGCGATGGCGTCCCACTCCGTGTCCAGCGCGATGACGTGCGCCGCGTGTGCAGGCAGTGCGTTCCGGAAACGCTCCTGGATGAGGAGGACCGGCGCGGCGGTGTCCTCCAGCATCCCGATGAGTCGTTCTGTCGGAGTGGACGGGTCGAGAGGGACGTAGGCGGCGCCAGACTTCAGGACGCCGAGGAGGGCGACGACCATCTCCAGGGAGCGTTCCAGGCACACGCCTACCAGGGTCTCCGGACCCACGCCCCGGATCCGCAGGTGGTGCGCGAGCTGGTTGGCGCGCGCATCGAGCTGGCCATACGTGAGCTGCTGTCCCTCGAATTGGAGCGCGATGGCGTCCGGGGTGCGTTCGGCCTGGGCTTCGAAGAGTTGGTGGAGGCTTGAGCCGCGCGGGAACTCCACCTGTGTGTCATTCCATCCGCGCAGCACCTGTTCACGCGCTTGCGTGGAGAGCAGCGGCAGGTCCGCGACCGGTGCATCCGGAGCGGCGGTGACGGCCTTCGCCAGCGCCGTCAGGTGTTCCGCCATCCGCGCCAGCGTCGCTTCATCGAAGAGGGCCGTGGCGTACTCCAGACGGCAGAGCAGCCCGTCGCGCTGTTCCCGGACCTCCAGCGTCAGGTCGAACTTGGACGTCGTCACCGGCACGTCCACGTCACCAATCCGCAGGCCCTGACCGTCCGTCGTCTGGGCCTCCGGTACGTTGATGACGTTGAGGATCGCCTGGAAGACCGGCGTGCGGCTCAGGTCGCGCGGCGCCTGGAGCACGTCCACCAGTCGCTCGAAGGGCATGTCCTGCCGTGCGTAGGCGCCCAGGGCCTGGTGCTTCACGCGGGCAATCAGCTCCCGGAAGTTCGGCGCGCCATCGAGCTTCGCGCGCAGGGCGAGCGTGTTGACGAAGCAGCCCAGCAGGCCCTCCACCTCCGGACGCGTGCGGCCGGCGATGGGGGTGCCCACCGCGAAGTCCTCCTGACCGGAGTAGCGAGAGAGCAGCGCCTGGAAGAGCGCCATCAGCACCATGAAGGACGTGGCGCCTTCGCGGCGGCCCACGGCGAGCAGGGGCTCCGACACTTCGCGCGGCAGATGGAAGCGGTGGGCCGCGCCCGCGTAGGACTGCATGGCGGGACGGGGAAGGTCGGTGGGCAGCTCCAACGGTGGAGCCCCCTGGAGCAGGTCCTTCCACCAGCGCGCCTGTTCCTCCAGCACCGGGCCTGTCAGCCACGCGCGCTGCCAGACGGCATAGTCGGCGTATTGCACCGGCAGCGGCGGAAGGACGGACGGCACGCCCGCGCTGGCGCAGGTGTAGAGGACCGGCAGCTCGCGTCCCAGGACCAGGGTGCACCAGGCGTCGGAGACGACGTGGTGCAGGAGCAGGTGGAGGACGTGCGCGTCGGGGCCCAACCGCAGCAGGAGGGCGCGGGCGACGGGGCCCGTGTCCAGGTGGAAGGGCGTCGCGGTGTACGCCTGGCAGCGACGAAGCATGGCGGCTTCGCGCGCTTCAGCCGTGTCCCCGGGGACGTCTTCCCGGTCCATCGGCAGCATGCCGGTGGGGTGGATGTGCTGCACGGGATGCGTGCTCGTGAGGGCGTACGTGGTGCGCAGGACTTCGTGGCGCTCCACCAGCGCATCGAGCGCCGTCTGGAGCGCCCGAGCATCCAGCGGCCCCGTGAGCCGGAAGATGATCGCGTTGTTGTAGGCGGTGCTGTCCGGCTCCAGTTGCTGGAGGTACCACAGGCGTTGCTGGGCGAAGGACAACGGCAACGGCCCGCCGCGCGGTGCACCCGGAATCGCCTGATGGGCTCCGGACTCCGCTGTCGCATTGGCCCCGGAGGCAGGCCGCGTGTCGGCGGAGCCGCTGTTGGACGCGGGGCGCAGCGCGGGGAGCTTGAAGGTGGGCAGGGACACGGGCTCGACGTGCCCGTCCGCGCGAAGGCGCACGGGACGGCCGGTGCGGTAGAGGCGCGCGGAGGTTCGCAGCGGGTGCGGCACCCATTGCCGTGACGCGCCCTCCGGGGCCTTCCAGAGGGACGCGGGAAGGCCCGGACCGGCGAGGGCCAGCTCTCCCACGACCCCCGCGGGCACGGGCACACCCGCCGAATCGAGCACCCAGACCTGGAGGTCCGCGGGCAGCTTCTCACCGGCGGCCCGGGGCAGCAGACCGCCTTCGCCAGCTTCACCCGCGAGCAGCACGGTGCCGCCTGAAGCGCGGTGGAGCGCGGAGGCCAGCTCTTTCGAAGCACCCTCCAACATCCACGCGGACACCGGGGCCAGGGCCTCGTGCGCGCCGGGAAGCTCCGCCAGCGAGCGGGCCAGCCGCGCGGTGGTGTTCACCAGCACCGCGCCGGACTGACGGGCCAGGGTGAGCAGTTCCCCGACGCCCGTCTCCCGGTCGCCTCTCAAGCGCGACTGCCTGGTGACTTCGTCGGCTACCAGGAGTTCGCGCAGCGTGGCCAGCCGGCGAAGGCCCTGAAGGACGACGGGCGTCTCCAATCCGAAGTCGATGAGGCACGTCACCTCATCCACATCCGAGGCGCGCACGGCGCGCAGCCGTTCAAGGCCGCTGTCCACCGTGCCGATGAGGCCGGTGCCCTTCGCGTGGTGCTCGAAGGTGTGCTCCAGCAGCGCGTCGATGTCCTCCTTGGAGATCTTGTTGAGTTCGCCCTGATGCCCCTGGGCCGCGAGCAGCGACGCGGTGATGTCCGCGGAGCTTCGGAAGTAGGCCAGCAGCGGCTTGCGCACCTGGCGCAGGACCTCGGCTTCGTCGTCACCGAGGAACGTGTGCAGCATGCACGTGATGTGGCCCCGGCCGGGATGGCCGTTGCGGCGCCACGCCTCGCGGTAGAGGGCCACCTTCGGCTTCAGCTCCTCCAGCGAGTGGGCGAAGAGGCCGGTGAGGACGCCTGCGCCCAGCTCACCCGCGAGGCGGAAGGTCTCCGGGTTCGCGGTGGCGGTGAGCCACACGGGCAGCTCCTTCTGCACCGGCTTCGGACGCAGGCCCACCTCCACGGTGACGCCATTGCCGCCCGGCCGTCGCTGCCGCTCGCCGCGCCAGAGGGAGCGCAGGGTCTCCAGGTGGCGCAGGAGGATGTTGCGCCGGTCGGCGTAGTTCTGGGGCGCGAAGGTGAAGTCCTGGACGTGCCAGCCGGTGGCCACGGACACGTCGACGCGACCCTGCGACAGGTTGTCCACGACGGACCACTGCTCCGCGACGAGCAGCGGATCATGCAGGGGCAGCACCACGCTGCCAGAGCGCAGGCGCAGCGTGTGCGTGACGGCGGCGAGCGCGGCGGAGACGACGGCGGGCTGCGGGTAGAGGCCGCCGAAGGAGTGGAAGTGACGCTCCGGCGTCCACACGGCGGAGAAGCCATTCGCATCCGCGAACTTCGCGCCCTCCATCAACAGCTCGTACTTGGGCCCGGTGAGCGAGTCCTCGTCGTTGGCGAAGTAGGAGAGGCTGAACTGCAACGGAGCGGCACCTTCGCTGCCTTGCGCGAGGCGCGAGGTGACGGTCTCGGAAGGGAAGACGATGCGCAGCCCGCGAGACAGGGCCCAGAGGGCTTCGAGTTCGGGCTTCTCGGGAGCGGGCTCGGAGGCGGCAAGCCAGGTGGTGCCCGGTTCCGGGCGAAGCCGCGCATCGAGGCCGGCGAAGAAGTCCGCGAGCGAAGCGTGCTTCAGCGCCCACGCGGGCTGGCCCATGCCCATGGGCAGCAACCACGCCAGCGAGTCCGGGGTCGGCGGGGGCCCACCGTCCATCGTTACCAGAGAGGCGACGTCCAGCACCTCTTCGACGTGGAGGACCCGCGAAGCATCCAGCGGGCAGGATGTGACCAGGCCCCGCCACGTGACGAGCCGGGGCACGGTCCCATCTTCCAAGGCATAGGCCGACAGCGAGTCCAGGTCCGTGGGGCCGAGCGCAACCGGAGCACCACCGGCTTCGAGCACGCCCCACAGCGCGGCCAGCTTCTCCGGCGAGGCACGCAGGCAGACCGCCACGGGCTCTCCCGGTGAAAGGCCCAGCTCCCGCAGCCGCGTGGCGAGCCGATGCGCACGGTTCGCCAGCTCCGTCCACGTCCAGGTCCGTTCACCCTGGCTCAGGGCCACGGTGTCCGGCAGGCGCCGTGCTTGTTCACGCAGGAGTTCAGGCAGCGTCGGTGCCTGCGCGGTGGCGAGGGGTTGGGGCCACGCACGGCGCTCCTGCTCCGTGGCCAGCGGCAGGCGGGACAGGGGCGTCTCTGGCCGGGCCAGCGCCGCGCCGAGCAGCACCTGGAGGTGCTCCAGCATGCGCCAGGCGGTGGAGGCGTCGAACAGCTCTGTCGCGTACTCCAGCGCGCCGTGCACGCGCCCGGGCTCCTCGGTGAGGATGAGCGTCAGGTCGGACAGCGTGGCGCCCCATTGCACGGGCGTGCCCGGCACTTCGATGAGCGTGCCCTTGGCCCCGACGGCCGCCAGCGCGTCGCCGCCCATGTCCAGGTTCGAGTGGTAGACGAAGACCGTGTCCGCCATGCGGTCCCGGCCGATGTCCTTGCCGGGAACGAGCTGTTCGACGAGCAGCTCGAAGGGAACGTCCGGGCGCGACTGCACGTCGGTGACTTCGCGCCGCACGCGGTGCAGCAGCTCACGGAAGCTCGGGTCGTCTCCGACATGGGTGCGGAAGGTGGCCGAGTGCGCCACGTAGCCGATGAGGGGCAGCAGCTCCGGCCGCGTGCGGTTGCCGATGGGCGTGCCGACGATGAGGTCCGCCTGGCCGGTGTACCGATGCAGGAGCGCGTTCCACGCGGCGAGCACCGTCATGTACGACGTGAAGCCCTCGCGCCTGCCGAAGGCGACCAGGGCGTCGGAGAGCTCGGGCGGGAAGTCCAACACCCTGCGTTCGGAGGTGAGCGGGCAGTTCGCGGGCCGGGGTCGGTCGGTGGGAATGCCCAACTGGCGCGGCATGCCGGCCAGTCGCTGGCGCCACCACTGCTCCTGTTCAGGGAAGCGCGATTCGGCCAGCGACTGCCGCTGCCATGCCCCGAAGTCCGCGTACTGCACGGGCAGCGGCGGAAGCGGGGAGGGCTGGCCCTGGACGAAGGCGGCGTAGAGCTGCCCGACCTCCTGGAGGAAGAGGAAGATGGAGAGCGTGTCGCAGACGATGTGGTGGATGGCGCAGACCAGCAGGTGCAGATCCGCGCGCAGGCGCACGAGCGTGGTGCGAAGGACGGGGCCATGCACCAGGTCGAAGGGCCGAGCGGCGTCCTCGCGGGCGAACTGGAGGGCGGCCTCCTCGCGCTGTTCGGGCGTGCCCTCCACCGTCACGACGGGAAGCGGGATGCGCACGTGGGGGTGGAAGCGCTGCACGGGCCTGCCGTCCACGGCGTCGTAGGTGGTGCGCAGGGCTTCGTGACGTTGGACGACTTCCTGGATGGCGCGCTCCAGGGTGGCGACGTCGGCGGGACCTTCCAGGCGCAGGACGAAGGGAATCGTGTAGGCGGACAGGCCGGGCAGGTACTGCTCCAGGCGCCAGACGCGCTCCTGGACGAAGGCGAGCGGCAGGGGCTGGGTGCGCGGACGGGGCACGAGCGGCAGCTCGCGCGTGGGCTCCACGACGGGAGCGTGGAGGAGCAGGGGCTCGATGCGCGAGGCGAGGCCCGCGACGGTGGGCGCTTCGAAGAGCGCGGCCAGCGGCACCTGGACGTGGAAGGTGTCGCGGAGCTGGTTGAGCAACTGCGCGGCCATGAGGGAGTTGCCGCCCAGCTCCAGGAAGTTGTCGTCGCGGCCGACGAAGTCCATGCCCAGACGCTCACGCCAGAGGGTGGCGATCCGGAGTTCGACCTCTCCGCGCGGAGCGTCCTCACGGCCCGCGGGCAGCGCGCCCTGAGCCGTGGTCGAAACGTTCCCTGAGGCAGGGCTCGCCGGAGCCTGCGGCGATGCGGCCGGTGCCGTCAGGTGCGTGCCCGGAGGCTGTGCTACCTCAGGCGGACGTCCAGGATGCTCCGCGACCGAAGGCGCACCGTCCTGCACGCGAGGCTCCACCCAGCAGCGCTTGCGCAGGAATGCATAGGTGGGCAGGTGCACCCGGCGCCGCTGCTCATGGGCATAGAAGGCGTCCCAGTCCACCTCCAGGCCCGCCGTCCACAGTTCGCCCACGCACTGGAGGAGGCCCGACTGCTCCGTCGTCGTCCCGCCCCTTCTCAGCGAAGCGAGCGCCTTCACCCGTTCCCTGTCCTCGCCAAGGCAGGCGCGCATCAGCGGGGTGAGGTCCTGTCCGGGCCCCACCTCCAGCAGCACGCTGCACCCTTCTTCCAGGAGCGAGCCCACCGCGTCGGTGAAGCGCACGGGCTGACGCATCTTCGTGGCCCAGTAGTCGGGTGAAGCCAGCTCGCCCGGCCGCGCGATGGCGCCGGTGAGGCTGGAGACGTAGCGCACGGAAGGCTCCTGGCGCTGGAGCGTGGCCACCACGCGCGCCAGTTCTCCCATGAGGGGCTCCACGTCCGCGGAGTGGAAGGCATGCGGAGAGGGCATGCGCACCGCGCCGGCCTTGCGCTGCTGCAACAGGGACTGGAAGCGCTCCACCTCTTCCACGGGTCCGGAGACGACGCACCGGTCCGGGGCGTTGCTCGCGGCGAGCGTCAGTCGCCCGGACAGCAGGGGCTGGACGTCCGTCGCCGGCAGGGCCACGCCGAGCATCGCACCCGGAGGCAGTCGGTGCATCAGCTCGCCTCGCACCACGGCCAGTCGCAGTGCTTCTGGCAGGGAGAGGACCCCCGCGACACACGCGGCGGCGTACTCGCCGAAGCTGTGACCGAGCACGGCGTGGGGGACGATGCCCCAGTCCTGCCACAGCCGCGCCAGCGCCACCTGCACCGTGAAGAGCGCGGGCAGGGCGACGCGGGTGTCCGCGAGCGCGGAGGAATCTTCGGCCTCCCGCCCCGGACGCAGCAGCGCTGTCACCCGTGCACGCAGCGGTTCGTCCAGCAGCGCGAGGCACGTGTCGACGTGAGCGCGGAAGGACGGCAGGGATTCGGACAGCTCCCGTCCCATGCCCCATTGCTGGCTGCCTTGTCCGGAGAAGACGAAGGCCACCCGCTTGCGACGGGCCGCCTCCACGTCCTTCACGCGCACCGGAGTGACCGACTTGCGCAGTTGCTTCGCCAGGTCCTCCGCGTCGCGTGCCACCACCGTGCGCCGGTACTCGAAGGCCCTTCGTCCGACGGCCTGGGTGTACGCCGCGTCCGCGAGCGCCATCTCCGCGCCGGGCGTCCGCACGGAGAAGCGCGACGACAACGCCTCCAGGGCCTCGGGAGAACGGGCGGACAGCACATGCAACGCGAGCTGCTTCGCCACCATCTCCAACGACTCGGGCGAGCGCGCCGACAGCACCTGCTGTGCAAGCTTCAGCGAAGCCGCCTCCAACGCTTCGGGAGCCCGGTTCGCGAGCACATGCGAGGCGAGCTTCAGCGCTGCTTCCCCCAGGGCCTCCGGTGAACGCGCCGACAGCACGAAGAGCTGGTGCGAGCGCGAAGTGGGGCCCACGGCCGCCACCGGCGCTTCCTCCAGCACCGCGTGCGCGTTCGTCCCGCCCACACCAAACGAGCTGACCGCCGCGCGCCGGGGCGTCTCACCCCGAGGCCAGGGCCGCAATCGGGTGTTGACGAAGAACGGCCCCGCGTCGAAGTCGATCCGCGGGTTCGGGTTCTCGAAGTGGAGGCTGGGAGGAATCTCCCCCTCGCGCAGCGACAGCGCGACCTTGATGAGGCCCGCGATGCCCGCCACCGTGTCCAGGTGGCCCACGTTCGTCTTCAGTGAGGCGAGCGCGATGGTGCCCTGATGGTCGGGCCCCAGGCCGTAGGCGCGCGTCAGGGCCGCCACTTCAATCGGATCGCCCAGCGGCGTCGCCGTGCCGTGCGTCTCCACGTACCCGATGTCCCGGGGCGTCACGCCCGAGCGCTTCAGCGCCTGGGTGATGACGGCCGCCTGTCCCTGCACGCTGGGCGCGGTGAAGCCGGACTTGTTGCGCCCGTCGTTGTTGACGGCAGTGGCGCGGATGACAGCGTGGATGGGGTCGCCGTCGCGCACGGCATCTTCCAGGCGCTTGAGCACCACGGCGGCCACGCCACTGCCAGAGACGGTGCCCTGGCCCTTCGCATCGAAGGCTCGGCAGTGGCCGTCCGGGGAGTAGATCATCCCTTCCTGGTGCACGTAGCCGGTGCGCTGTGGCACCGACAGCCGCGTCGCCCCCGCGAGCGCCACGTCGGACAGGCCCGTCAGCAGGTTCTGACAGGCGACGTGCACCGCCACGAGCCCCGTGGAGCAGGCGGTGTACAAGAGCATGCTCTCGCCGGTGAGCCCCAGCTTGTAGGACACCTTCGTCGCGAGGCTCTGGTACGTCGCGGTCCCGAACAGCTCGAAGTAGGCCGCCGAGTCCAACGGCATGTGCTGCTGCACTTCGCTCGCGTAGCCGGACTCGTTCGCTCCGGCGAACAGGGAGATGACGCCCGGGAAGCGCGAGGGGTCGATGCCCGCGTCCTCCAACGCGGCCCAGGCACACTGGAGGAACAGTCGCTGCTGCGGGTCGGTCCACTGCGCCTCTCGCAGGGACATGTCGAAGAAGGAAGGATCGAACTGGTCGATGTCCGTGAGCACGCCCTGTGCCGGGACGAAGCCTGGGTGCTGCCACAACTCGATGCCTGGGGGCAGGCCGGGCTGGTGCTCCAGTTCCTCGGGTTGGAAGCGGGAGATGGACTCCACGCCCTCGCGCAGGTTCTTCCAGAACTCCTCCACCGACGCAGCGCCCGGGAACCGCCCGGACATGCCGACGATGGCGATGGCGCCCGAAGGCAGCGCGGGCGTTGGAGCCTTCTCCGGCGATGGCGCGGATGCACCCGTCGCGGTGGTCGGCGTGGCCAGGGGCTGGGACGCGGGGAGCGTCCCGAGCGTCGGCGGTGACGCGCCCATGTCTTGCGCGCCCGCGCTCATCGGACGCGGAGTCGGCTTCTCCACCGGAGGCGTGATGGCCTTCGCGTCCTCCCGCTCCAGGCGCTGGGCGAGCGCATGGACGGTGGGATGTTCGAAGAGCCAGACGACGGGCACATCGCGCTGGAGCGTTTCACGCAGCCGGTGGGCGACGCGCACCACGGTGAGCGACGTGCCGCCCAGGTCCTCAAAAAAATGGTCGTGGACGCCGACGCGGCGGGCTTCCAGCTCCCGGGCCCAGACGGAGGAGAGCTGATCCTCCAGCGGGTTTCCGGGCTCCACGAAGCGGCCCTTGCGCGCGGTGGACGCAGCGTCGGGTTCCGGAAGGGCGTTCCGGTCCAGCTTTCCGTTGGGGGTCAGGGGCAGGGCGGGCAGCGTGACGAACGCGGTCGGCACCATGTACTCGGGCAGCCGCTGCCGCAGGTGTTCGCGCAGGGCCTGGACCTCCAGCACCCCGGGGACCGTGGGCACCACATAGGCCACGAGCCGCTTGTCGCCCGGGACATCCTCGCGCACGAGCACGGCGGCATCCGCGAGGGCAGGGCGCCAACCCTTGAGCGCGGCTTCGACCTCCGACAGTTCGATGCGATGGCCGCGCACCTTCACCTGCGTGTCGATGCGGCCCAGGAAGTCCAGGCTCCCGTCCGCGCGCCAGCGCACCAGATCGCCCGTGCGGTACACGCGCTCTCCGGGCGAACTCGCGAACGGATCCGGCAGGAAGCGCTCCGCCGTCAGCTCCGGGCGGGAGAGGTAGCCCCGCGCGAGCCCGTCACCGCCGATGAGCAACTCACCCGGAACGCCCACGGGCACGGGCCGGAGCGAGCCGTCCACCACGTACACCCGCGTGTTCGCCAGGGGCGGCCCGATGGGGATCAGGTCGCCTCGCGCGGCCTGGGGGCTGTCCATGCGCAGGCAGCAGGTGAAGACGGTGGCCTCGGTGGGGCCGTAGCCGTTGACCACCGGCAGGCCCAGCGTCTCCACCACGCGGCGCGTATGCGTGGGGGACAGGACATCCCCTCCCACGAATAGCTGCCGCAGCCCGCGCAACACCTCCAGCTTCACGTCCACCACCTGCGCGAACAGGCCCGCGGACAGATAGAGCGACGTGACGCCATGACGTCGCAGCACTTGCCCCAGCAGCTCCACGTCGGTGGGCGGCACGGGTGGGAAGACGACGAGCCGTCCCCCGGACAGGAGCGGACCCCAGATCTCCAGCGTGGAGGCGTCGAAGGACAGCGGCGCGATGAGCAGGAAGGTCTCGTCCGGCGTGAAGCTCGCCCACGACGCACCGTGCAGCAGGCGCAGCACGCCCCGGTGCTCCACGGCGACGCCCTTGGGGCGGCCGGTGCTGCCGGAGGTGAAGTCCACGTACGCGAGGTTGCGCGCGGAGATCGCCACCTCCGGAGCGGTGGTGGGCTGTCCCTCCAGGGACTGTTCCTCCACGAAGAGGCACGGCACCGCGTCCGGAATGGACAACGTGGAGCGCAGCGAACGCGTGGTGACGAGCAGCAGGGGCGGCGCGTCCTCCACCATGAGCGACAGCCGCCGCGCTGGATACGCCGCGTCCAGCGGCACGTACGCGCCTCCGGCCTTGAGGATGGCCAGCAGCGTGACGATGAGCTCCACGGTGCGCTCCAGGCACACGGCCACGAGCGCATCCGGCCCCACCCCCAGCGAGCGCAGCACATGACCCAGCGCATTGGCGCGCGCATCGAGCTGTGCATACGTCAGGCGCGTGTCGCCGAACTCCAGCGCGATGGACTCCGGGCGTCGCGCGACCTGCCGCGCGAAGTGCTCGGCGAGGTTCGACTCGCGCGGGTAGTCCACGACGGTGGCATTCCACGTCGTGACCACCTGCCGGCGCTCCTCGGGCGTGAGCCACTCCATGCGGGACAGCGTCACGTCCGGAGCGGCGACGACCGCGTCCAGCAACGTGTGCAGGTGTCCGGCGAATCGCTCCAGGGTGGAGCGCTCGAAGAGGTCGGTGTTGTACTCAAGGACGCCGTGCAGGCCGTCCGGTGCCTCGTGGAGCAGCAGGCCCAGGTCGAAGCGCGCCGTGGCATTGTCCACCGCCACCGGGCGCAGCGTGAGGCCCGGCGCCTTCAGTTCGCCGGTGGGCGCGTTCTGGAGCGCGAAGACGGCCTGCACCAGCGGAGTGCGGCTCAGGTCGCGCTCCACCTGAAGCTCCTCCACCAGCTTCTCGAACGGCAGGCCGTGGTGCTCGAACGCCGCGAGCGTGGTGGCGCGGACCTGGGCGAGCAGGGTCCGGAACGTGTCCCCCGGCCGCACGCGTCCCCGCAGCACCAGCGTGTTCACGAAGAAGCCGATCAGTCCCTCCAGCTCTCCGTATTCACGGCCCGCGATGGGCGAGCCCACCAGCAGCTCCTCCTGCCGTGAGTAGCGCGACAGCAGCACCTGCCACACCGCGAGCAGCGCCATGTACGGCGTCGCGCCTTCCTTCCGGCCCAGCGCCACCAGCCGCTCGACCGCCTCCGAAGGCAGGTGCACGGGAAGGAGCGCGCCGCGCGTGGACTGGAGCGCGGGGCGGGCCTTGTCGGTGGGCAGCTCCAGCACGTGCGGAACCCCGGACAGGTGTTGCTTCCACCACGCCACCTGCTCGGCCAACACGTCCCCCTGGAGCCAGGAGCGCTGCCACACGGCGAAGTCGGCGTACTGCACCGGCAGCACGGGAAGCACGGGCGTGCGGCCCGAGGCAAAGGCCTCGTAGCCCGCCACCACCTCCCGCACCAACACACCCAGGGACCAACCGTCGGAGACGATGTGGTGCATGCACAGCAGCAGCAGGTGCGTCCCCTCATCCAGGCGCAGGAGGCGCGTGCGAAGGAGTGGTCCCTGGCCCAGGTCGAACGGCCGCGCGGCTTCCTCCACGGAAATCCGGCGGGCCTCCTCCTCACGACGTCCCACGTCCACGGCCGACAGGTCGGTGACTGGCAACTCCCACGCGGAGGCCGGATGCACTGTTTGGACGGGCTGCCCGTCCTTCATCGCGAACGTGGAGCGAAGGGCTTCGTGGCGGGCGACGACGAGCCCCAGCGCGCGTCGCAAGGCCTCGGTGTCCAACGCGCCTTCCAGCCGCAGCGCGGAGGTGACGTTGTAGTGACTGCCGCCGGGACGCAGTTGTTCCACCACCCACAGCCGCTGCTGCGCGAAGGACAGCGGCAGGTCCCGGTCCCGCGACACGGGGACGAGCGCCGGAAGCCGCGGGCCGGTGATGCGCGAGAGCAACTGAGCTTCCACCCGGTCCGTGAGTCGCGCGACGGTGGGAGCCTCGAAGAGTGCACGCAGCGGTAGCTCCACCCCGAACGTGGAGCGCAGCCGGGAGATGAGCTGCGTGGCCAGGAGCGAGTGGCCACCGATGACGAAGAAGTCATCGTGCAGTCCCACCGTCTCCAGGCGCAACAGGTCCTGGAAAAGCGCGGCGATGCGCTTCTGGAAGAACGACAGGTGCTCTGGCGCCGAGGCACCCGTGGCGACCGAGCGCGCATCCGGAGAAGGCAGCGCCTTGCGGTCCACCTTGCCCACGGGCGTGAGCGGAAGGGCGTCCAGCGACACGAAGGCGGAAGGCACCAGGGGCGCGGGCAGCCGTTCAGAGACGAAGGCGCGCAGCACCGCCGCCTCCACGGGCGCTGCCGCCACGTACCAGGCCACCAGCCGCGGATCGCCAGCGTCCAGCACTCCGGCCACCGCAGCCTTCACCGACGGGTGCTGGCGGAGGACGGCCTCCACCTCGCTCAACTCGATGCGGAAGCCGCGCAGCTTCACCTGCGTGTCGATGCGGCCCAGGAAGTCCAGCGTGCCGTCCGGCAGCCAGCGCACGCGGTCGCCGGTGCGATAGAGCCGGGCTCCGGGCACGTCACTGAAGGGCGAGGGCACGAAGCGTTCGGCGGTCAGCCCGGGGCGTCCCAGGTAGCCGCGCGCGAGGCCGTCACCGCCCAGGTACAGCTCCCCCGGGACGCCCACGGGCACGGGCTGTCCCTGGGCATCCAGGACATACGTTTGCACTCGCGTCATGGGACGCCCGATGG
The DNA here is from genome assembly GCF_003611635.1 of Corallococcus terminator. Classification (GTDB taxonomy): domain Bacteria; phylum Myxococcota; class Myxococcia; order Myxococcales; family Myxococcaceae; genus Corallococcus; species Corallococcus terminator. Next base: position 14,734 of record NZ_RAVZ01000016.1, read on the forward strand.
GCAACGACGTGGCGTGTTCCGGCAGGTCCACGAGGTCGTGCGTGGTCACGCCGACGGTCGTCTCCGTGGGGCCGTACAGGTTCACCAATCGGCCCGGAGCTCCCGCCCGGAGCACGTCGCGAGCGGCGTCCGCGTTCGCGGCCTCACCCGCGAAGAGCACCACGCGCATGGTGGCGAAGGCGTCCGGAACCTCGCGGGCCACCGTGTGGAACAGCGCCGTGGCGAACAGGGCCGTGGTGGCGCCGACCTCGCGCAGGGTCCGCGCCAGCTCCGCGGGCGACAGCGTCACCTCGCGCGGAAGGATGACCAGCCGCGCGCCATTGAGCAGCGCGCCCCAGACCTCGAAGGTGGCCAGGTCGAACGACGGCGTGCCGGCCTGCACCATGCAGTCGTCCGGTGTCAGCCGTACGGAGCTCGTCTCCCGCACCAGATGCGCGATGGACTGGTGCGTGATGCCCACGCCCTTGGGCGTGCCCGTGGAGCCCGACGTGTAGAGCACGTAGGCCAGTTGCTCCGGATCCACCGCGACATCCTCGGGCGGAAGGACCGACTGTCGTTCAAGCACCGCCGCGTCGGAGTCCAGGCACACCGTGGGCAGGGCATGGGCGGGAAGCGCACCCACGAGGGACTGCTGCGCCACCACTGCGGAGATGCCCGCGTCCTCGAACATGAACGCGAGACGGGCGCGCGGATACGCCGGATCCATGGGCACGTAGCAGCCGCCGGCCTTGAGGATGCCGAGCATCCCCACCACCAGCCCCAACCCCCGCTCCACGCACAACGCGACGCGAGCTTCCGGCCTCAGTCCCGAGGCGAGCAGGTGCCGTGCAAGCTGGTTGGCGCGGGCCTCCAGCGCCGCGCAGGTGAGCGACTGTCCATCGGCCTGCACCGCCACGGCGTCGGGTGCGCGCACGACCTGGGGCGCGAACAACGCCGGAACGGAATGGGGCGCGAGTGGCCGGTGCGTCGCGTTCCAGTCCACCAGCACGCGCTGACGCTCGGTGCCCTGCAGGAGGGGATGGCTCGACACCGGAACCTCGGGCCGGGACGTGAGCGCTCCGAGCAGCACCTGGAAGTGCGTCACCATCCGGTCGACGGTAGAGGGCTCGAAGAGGTCGGTGCTGAAGTGGAGTTCGCCGCTGAATGCGCCGTCCCGTTCCTGGAGGCTGAAGTCCAGGTCGAACTTCGCGGTGGTGATGGCCCCGCTCCGCAACTCCAGCCGCAGGCCGGGAAGCTCCAGCGTCCCTGCTGGTGCGTTCTGGAGGTTGAAGGCCACCTGGAAGAGCGGCGAACGGCTCAGGTCCCGAGCCCCCTGCATGCCCTCCACCAGCTTCTCGAAGGGTAGGTCCTGATGCGCGTATGCCGCGAGCGTCGTCGCCTTCACCTGGGCCAGAAGCGCCTGGAACGAAGCGCGCGGGTCGATGCGGGCCCTCAGCACGAGCGTGTTCACGAAGAAGCCGATGAGGCCCTCGGTCTCCGCGCGGTTGCGGTTGGCGATGGCGGAGCCCACGAGCACGTCGTCTTGTCCGGCGTAGCGCGACAGCAGCAACTGGAAGCCCGCGAGCAGCACCATGAAGGGTGTGGCGCCCTCCCGTGATGCCAGCGCCTTCACGGACGCGGACAGCTCCGGCGACAGCGTCACGGGAAGGGCCGCGCCCCGGAACGACTGCACGGCGGGTCGGGGCCTGTCGGTGGGAAGGTCCAGCGATGTGGGCGCGTCGCCAAGCTGATGACGCCACCAGTCCAGCTCCGCCTGGAGCACGTCCCCCTGCAACCACTGGCGCTGCCAGAGCGCGAAGTCGGCGTACTGGAGGGGCAGGGCGGGAAGGGTCGCCGGCTGACCGGCCGCGAAGGCGCGATACAGCGAGCCCAGCTCGCGCGCGAAGATGCCGATGGACCAACCGTCGGACACGATGTGGTGCAGCGTGAGCAGCAGCACGTGGCGTCGTGCCTCCAACCGCAGCAGCACGGCGCGCACGAGCGGACCGGTGCCCAGGTCGAAGGGCCGTGTGGCCTCCAGCTTCGAGTGCCGCTTCACTTCCGCCTCGCGACGGTCTTCCGGGACGGACTCCAGGTCGATGACGGTCAGCGCGAGCGTTCCCTCGGAGTGGATCCGCTGGACGGGCGAATCGCCTTCGGACGCGAACGTGGTGCGCAGTGCTTCGTGACGCTGGATGAGGGCCTGGAGGGATTGCTCCAGCGCGCGGACATCCAAGGTGCCGTCGAGCACGAGCAGGCCGGGCACGTTGTAGACAGCGCTCCCAGGCTGGAGCTGATCCAGGAACCAAAGGCGCTGCTGCGCGAACGACAGCGGCACCGGCCCGGTGCGAGGCGTGGCCACGAGCGCAGGGACCCGCGGCGCCGAATCCTCCCGGGCTCGCAATGCCGCGACGCGGACGGCGAGCATCTCCACCGTGGGCGCGGCGAAGAGGTCCCCCAGCGGTAGCTCCACCCCCAACGCCGAACGCAGTCGCGACACCACCTGCGTGGCCAACAACGAATGGCCGCCCAGCTCGAAGAAGTCATCGTGGATGCCCACGCGCGTCACGTGCAGCACTTCGCCAAAGAGGCCCGCCAGTCGTTCCTCGAGCGCATCGCGAGGAGCGACGAAGCGGTCCGCCGACACCAGGGCTTCGGGAGCCGGCAGGGCTGAGCGGTTCAGCTTGCCGTTGGCGTTGAGGGGCAGCGCCTCCAGCACCACGAAGGCCCCGGGGATCAGGTAGTCGGGAAGCCGCTGCTGGAGTGCGGAGCGCAGGGTTGCTGCTTCCAACGCCTCACCGACGACATAGGCCACCAGCCGCTTGTCTCCCGCGATGTCCTCGCGCACCACGGCCACGGCTTCGTGCACGCCCGGCAGGGCGCGCAGCGCTGCTTCGACTTCGCCCGGTTCGATGCGGAAGCCGCGCAGCTTCACCTGGAAGTCGGTGCGCCCCAGGAACTCCAACGTTCCATCCGGCCGCCACCGGGCCTGGTCTCCGGTGCGGTAGAGGCGCGCTCCTGGCGTGGAGCTGAACGGATGCGGAAGGAAGCGCTCGGCGGTGAGGGAGGGCTGACGCAGGTAGCCCCACGCGAGTCCTTCGCCTCCGACGTACAGTTCTCCGGGCATGCCAGGGGGCACCGGCCGCATCGTCGCGTCCAACACGTACGCGGTGGAGTGCGGCAGGGGACGGCCGATGGGCACCGAGGCACCCACCGGGTCTCCCGTGTGCATCGCGTGGGTGGTGGAGAAGGTGGTGTTCTCGGTGGGCCCGTAGCCGTTGATGAGCACGGCGCCCGGGCCGATCCGCCCCAGGTGTTCCCGCACGCGTGCGGCGGGAAGCACGTCACCGCCCGCGAGCACCTGGGGAAGGCCGGCAAGTGAATCCGGATGGTGCACCGCCATCTGTTCGAAGAGGGCCGCGGTCAGCCACAGGGTGGTGACGCGGTGGTGGACCAGGGTGTCGGCGATGCGCGCGAGGGACAGCTCTCCCGGTGGTGCGAGCACGAGCCGGGCACCGTTGAGCAGTGCGCCCCAGATTTCGAGGGTGGAGGCATCGAAGGCGGCTGGCGCGAGCTGGAGGACGACCTCGCCAGGACCGAAGCGCACGAAGTCGTTGTCCACCACCAGCCGCAGCACGGCCCGGTGCGGAACACAGACGCCCTTCGGCATGCCGGTGGAGCCGGAGGTGAAGAGGACGTAGGCGAGGCTGTCACCCACCAACCCCTGATCAGCCAACGCTGACGCCGGACGCGAAGCCAGGCGCGAGGACTCCGCGTCCAGCAACACCAGCGGCGTGAGCAGGGCCGGCAGTTCGTCCGCGAGCGATTCCAGGGTGATGACCATCGCGGCCCCGGACTGCTCCAGCAGCAGCGACCACCGTTCGGGCGGAGCGTTCAGATCGACGGGCACATAGGCGGCACCGGCCTTGAGCACGGCCAGCAACGAGACGATGAGCTCCGGCGACCGGGGCAGGAGCACCGCGACGCGGCTGCCCTCGGCGATGCCCGAAGCGCGCAGGTGGTGCGCGAGCTGATTCGCGCGAGCGTCGAGCTGGGCATACGTGATGACTTCTTCCTCGGAGACCAACGCCACGGCCTCGGGGGCCAGTGCGACCTGCCGGGCGAAGCGCGAGGGAAGGGTCTGTCCGGAGAAGTCCCGGACGACCGAGAACCCACTCCAGTCCTCCAACACCCGCCGTCGGTCCGCCTCCGCCAGCAGCGACAGGTCCTGCACCGGCGATTCAAGCTGGCCGGGAAGTGCTTCGAGCAACGTGGCGTAGTCGCGGAGCAGGCCCCGGAGGAAGGCCGCGTCGAAGAGGTCGGGATTGTAGTGGAGGCTGCCGGTGAAGCCGTCCTGCGACGGCTCCAGGATGAGGCTGAAGTCGTACTTCGAGGCCGTGAAGGGGGAGGGCACTTCGCGCAGCGTGAGCCCCGGTGCACGCCACTCCGCGGTGGGCGCGTTCTGGAGCGTGAGGGTGACCTGGAAGAAGGGCGTGTGGCGAGGGTCGCGTGCGGGCTGAAGCTCCTCCACCAGCTTCTCGAAGGGGACATCCTGGTGTTCGAAGGCGCCCAGCGTGGTGGCCCGCACCTGGGCCAGCAGCGTCCGGAACGAAGCGCGTGGGTCGATGCGGGCCCGCAGCACCAGCGTGTTCACGAAGAAGCCGATGAGCCCTTCGGCCTCCGCACGGGTGCGCCCCGCGACAGGAGCGCCCACGCTGACGTCGTCCTGTCCGGCATACCGCGACAGCAGGAGCTGGTACGCGGCCAGCAACACCATGAACGGCGTGGCGCCCTCCAGCTTCGCCACGGCGTGCACTCCGCCCGCCAGCTTCCTTGGCAGTCGCACGGAGAGTTGTTCCCCCGTGAAGGTCTGCACGGCGGGACGCGTCCGGTCGGTCGGAAGCCTCAACAACGGAGGTGCCCCGGCGAGCTGTTCCTTCCACCATGCGAGCTGCGTCGCGAGCAGCTCCCCTTGCATCCGCTGTCGCTGCCACGCGGCGAAGTCGGCGTACTGGAGAGGCAGGGGCGGCAGCGCCGGCGTCTGTCCGGAAGCCAGCGCGCTGTACAGGGCGACCAGCTCCCGCACGAGGATCCCCGTGGACCAGCCATCCGAAGCGATGTGGTGGGTGAGGACCAGCAGCACGTGCCGCCTCTCCTCCAGGCGCACCAGCACCGCGCGGAAGAGCGGGCCCCGCGCCAGGTCGAAGGGACGCCGCGCCTGCTCCGAGAAGACCTCCCGCAGTCGGGCCTCGCGTGCCTCGGGCGCGAGCGTGCTCAGGTCCACCGCTTCGAACGGGCATGCTGTGTCGGAAGCGATGCGCTGGACCGGACCGTGAGGACCGGCGGCGAACGTGGTGCGCAGGACCTCATGGCGCTGCACCAGCGCGTCCAGTGCCTGTCGCAGTGCACCGGCCTGGAGCTCCCCCTCCAGCAGGACGGAGCCGGGCAGGTTGTAGGCGACGGAGCCGGGCTGGAGCTGATCCAGGAACCACAGACGCTGCTGCGCGAACGACAGCGGCACGGCTTCATCGCGGGGGATGGCGCGCAGCGGTGGATCCTGGTCTGCGGTGGAGCGTCCCTGTCCCGCATCGACCGCCGAGGCAAGTGCTCCGAGCGTGGATGACTTGAAGACGGCGCGCAGCGGCAGCTCGAACTGGAAGGCCGCGCGGATCCGCGACAGGAGCTGCGTGGCCAGCAGGGAGTGACCGCCCAGGGCGAAGAAGTCGTCGTGCACGCCCACGCGTTCGACGCGCAGCAGCTCCGCCCAGATGGACGCCAGCCGCTCCTCGGTGGGCGAGCGGGGGGCGACATACGCCGGGGCGACGACCGTGGCGGCGTCGGGAGCGGGCAGGGCCTTGCGGTCGACCTTGCCGCTGGCGGTGAGGGGCAGGGCGTCCAGCGGGACGAAGGTCGCGGGCACCATGTACTCGGGAAGCCTCTCTACGAGGAACGTACGCAGGGACCCGGTCTCCACCGGGGCCGCGTCCGCACGGCCGACGAGGTACGCGACCAGTCGCGTGTCGCTCGCCGTGGTGCCCACGCGTGCGACGACCACGGCCTGCCGCACGGCGGGGTGCTGTTCCAGCGCGGCTTCAATCTCTCCCAGTTCGATGCGCAGCCCGCGCACCTTCACCTGGAAGTCCGTGCGGCCGAGGTACTCGACGGCGCCGTCGGGCAGCCAGCGGGCCACGTCCCCGGTGCGGTAGAGCCGGGCTCCGGGCGTGTCGCCGTAGGCATCCGGAACGAAGCGCTCCGCGGTCAGCTCCGGTCGGCCCAGATACCCCCGACCCACCTGCACGCCACCGATGAACAGCTCTCCGGGAACGCCCTGGGGCACCGGCCGCAGGGTCGCATCCAGCAACCGGAGGTACGTGTTGGCGACAGGGTGGCCGATGGGCACCGAACGTCCCAGTGCGCCGCGCACGCACTCATGCGCGGTGACTTCCACCGCTGTCTCGGTAGGGCCGTAGAGGTTGTGCAGGCGCACGGTGGGCAGCCGCTCCAGGCATCGCTCCGCCAGCTCCAGCGGCAGGGCTTCCCCGCTGCACAACACCTGGCGCAGGGAGGCACAGCGCTCCAGGCCGGGCTCCTCCAGGAACACCTGGAGCATGGACGGCACGAAGTGCGTGGTGGTGATGCGCTCCCGGGCGATGAGGTCCGCCAGATAGCCCGGCTCCTGGTGTCCTCCGGGCCGTGCCACCACCAGGCGCGCGCCTGTCATCAGGGGCCAGAAGAACTCCCAGAGCGACACATCGAAGCTGAAGGGCGTCTTCTGCAACACCGAATCATCGGGCGACAGCGGATGCGCGCCCTGCATCCACAGCAGGCGGTTGACGATGCCGGGGTGCGCGTTCATCGCGCCCTTGGGGCGTCCCGTGCTGCCGGAGGTGAAGATGACGTAGGCCAGCGCCTCCTCGGACGACACCGGGGGCAGTGTCATGGATGGCTGCCGCTCCACCTCCTCCCATTGGGAGTCCACCCGGAACACCGTCCCGTCGTGGGCCGGCAGTCGCGCCACCAGCCGTTCCTGGACCAGGAACACGGCGGGCCGCGCGTCCTCCGCCATCCACGCGAGGCGCTGGGCGGGAAGGGACGGATCGAAAGGAACGTAGACTCCTCCGGCCTTCAGCGTGGCGAGCAGGGCCACCACCAGCTCCAGCGAGCGCTCCAGCAGCAGCCCGACGCGAACCTCCGGCCCCACGCCCAGCTCGCGCAGGTGCCACGCGAGCTGGTTGGCGCGCGCATCCAGTCGCGCATAGGTCAGGGACTCGCCCTCGAAGGTGACGGCCACCGCGTCGGGCGTGCGTGCCACCTGCAACTCCACGAACTGGTGCAGCAGCAGCCCGCGGGCAAACGGCTCGCGAGGCCCGTCCCACGCATGGAGCACGCGCTGACGCTCCGCCGCGTCCAGCAAGGACAGCTCCGACAGGCGCGCTTGCGGACGGGAGACAGCGTCCTCCAGCAAGGTGCGCAGGTGGCCCAGCATCCGCGCCACCGTGGCCTCGTCGAAGAGCGCGGTGCGGTACTCGGCGGAGAGGCGCAGTCCCTCTGGCTCCTCGAAGGCGAAGAGGGTGAGGTCGAACTGGGCGAAGCCGCTGTCGACGGTCCGCGCATCGAGCGAGAGCCCGGGGAGCTGCACCGGGGGCAGGGGCGCGTCCTGCATCGCGAACATCACCTGGAAGAACGGATGGACGCCCAGGTGGCGCGGCGGCTGGAGGACCTCCACCAGTTTCTCGAAGGGCACGTCCTGGTGGGCGAAGGCCCCCAGCGCGGTGGCCTGCACGCGGGCGATGAGCGCGCGGAAGGACGGGTCGCCCTCCAGGGAGGTGCGCAGGGCGAGCGTGTTGACGAACAGCCCGATGAGCGGCTCCAGGTCGGCGCGCGAACGCCCCGCGATGGGCGTCCCCACCGTGAGCGTGTCCTGTCCGGAGTAGCGCAGCAGCAACACCTTGAAGCCCGCGAGCAGGACGGTGAAGAGCGTGGTGCCCTCCTGCTTCGCGAGGGCCGAGAGCCGCTGGAGCAGCTCCACCGGCAGCACCGCGGACACGGACGCGCCTCGGGGATCGCCCTGCGCGCCCCGGGGCCGGTCGGTGGGCAGTGACAGGACGGCCCGCGCATCCAGTTGCGTGCGCCACCAGTCGAGCTGTGCCTCCAGCGCCGGGCCTCGCAGCGTCTCGCGCTGCCACGAGGAGAAGTCCGGGTACTGCAAGGGCAGGTCGGGCAGCGTCACGGCTTCGCCCGCGACCCGTGCTCGATAGGCCGCGCCCAGTTCGTGCACGAGCACGCCCATGGACCAGCCGTCGAAGACGGCGTGGTGCAGCTTGAGCATCAGCAGGTGTTCATGGTCGGAGAGGGCGAAGAGCGCGGCGCGCAGCAGCGGCCCCTGCTCCAGTTGGAACGGCGCCCGGGCCTCTTCCCGCAGCCGGCGCCACGCCGCGTCGGCGTCTTCCACGGGCTCGACGGGAAGTGGCACGGCGAGCGAAGGCGCGACGTGTTGCCACGGACGCCCGTCCTGCTCCACGAACGTGGTGCGCAGCGCGGCGTGACGGCGCACGACTTCGTTCAGGCTCCCCGACAGCGACTCCACGTCGAGTCTTCCAGACAAGCGCACGGAGTAGACGAGGTCGAGCCCCGCTTGCCCGGGGGCCAGCCGCTCCTGGAACCACATGCGCTCCTGGGCGAAGGACGCGGGAGCGCGCTGCGCTGGACGGCGCTTCTCGCGCAACAGTTCCGCGAGCCGCGCGCGCTTCTGCTCAGGGGTGGGGGCCATGGGCTTGCGACTCCTTGGGAGGCTTCGCAGGGCACTCGGAAGCAGCGCTGCGACACGTTTCCGGGCTGCGAGGCGGCGGATAGTAGACAGCGCTTCCGACACCCGGCAGCGTTTTGCGTCCCTGCCCGGTCGTCAGCTCGCAGCGGACCCGAGGCTGCGTGGACCGCGCGGGAATTCAGCGCCACGCCCGGTGTTGGGTGCGCCGTGACAGCGGTGTTTGACCGTGGTGGTGGAACGCCCTGCGCATCCCCTTCGCAGTCGGACGACGATGCCTGACGCTGCCCCTTTCACGATGCGCGAAGCGACGTCCGGTGACGCGGGCCTCCTGTCGCGCGTGTTGCGCGAAGCGTTCGAGGAGTACCGGGGACGCCTGGATCCGCCATCCAGCGCGCACGACAAGACAGAAGCCGTGGTGACGCGGGAGCTGCGGGACGGCGGGGCCTTCGTGGTGGAAGCGGACGGACTGCCGCAAGGCTGCGTGTTCTTCCATCCAAAGGAGGACCACGTCTACCTGGATCGGCTCGCGGTGCTGCCGGCCTTCCGGGGCCGGGGGTTGTCGCTCCAGCTCATGCGCGCGGTGGAGGCCCGAACGCGCGAGCTGGGACACACGCGGGTGCGCCTGTCGGTGCGGCTCGCGCTGACGTCGCACCACGCGTGGTACGCGAGCCAGGGCTACGCCTTCCATTCCCACGGCACGCACGCGGGCTACGCATCGCCCACGTTCCTGGTGCTGGAGAAGGCGCTCTAGCCCGGGGGGGTCAGTCCCGGGGCAGGGTGAGGGTGATGCGCCGGCCTTCCGCGTCACTCTGGAGGGCGGCCTGGAGGACGCGCACGGTCTGGCTCGCGCTCAGCGCGGACACCGGCACCGGGGCGCCGTGCAGGATGGCGGCGGCAAGCTGGCGGTAGAAGTGGCCGTAGTCGCCGGGCGCGGTGGGCACGGTCTCCCCGGAGGTCAGCAGCCGGCCGTGGTTCGCAGGAGGCTCGCTGCCAAAGTCCGGGTGGCCGGGGCGCAGGCCTGCTTCAAGCTGACACTCCTGCGGATCCAGGCCGGACTTCACGTAGGCATCCCGGTCCCCCTGCAACACGAAGCGGGGCCACGGCGCATGCACCACCGAACCCGAGTGCAGGAGCACGCGCAGCGCGCCATACCGCAACACCAGATGGAACCAATCGGTGCCCTGTGCGCCGGGGCGCTGCCGGCCCAGGTCCGCGCCCACCGACTCCGGCACGCCGAAGAGCTGCACGGTTTGATCGACGAGGTGCGAGCCCAGGTCCCACAGCGTGCCGCCGCCGGGCACATCCTGTTCCTTCCAGCGCGCCTTCACCTCCGGACGGAAGCGGTCGAAGTGGCTCTCCAGGCTGTAGAGCGTCCCCAGCCGTCCCTGGCTCAGGAGCTGGCGCACGGTGAGGAAGTCGCCGTCCCACCGACGGTTGTGGAACACGGTGAGGCACAGGCCGCGCTCCTTCGCGAGCCCGTCCAGCCGGAGCGCTTCGTCCGCATCCAGCGCGAAGGGCTTCTCCACCACCACGTGCTTGCCCGCGCGCAGGGCCTGTTCGGCGAGTGACGCGTGGCTGTCATTGGGCGTGCAGACGACGAGCACGTGCAGGTCCGGATCCGACAGCAGGGAGTCCACCGTGCCCGTCCGGACGCCCGGCCAGTCGCGCGCCACGACGTCGGCGCGGCGCGACGCGACGGCGGCCAGCGTGAAGGCGGGCTCCGCGGCCACCAGCGGCCCATGGAAGCGCGAGCCGGACAGGCCATAGCCGAGGAGACCCACACGCAACACGGAACCGGGGGCGGGAGCAGAAGCCATGCGCGGCACGTTAGCGGGAAATGGCGCTGGCGCGGACGTCCCTTCGCGCCGCGCCGCTGTCGTCCAGCCAACAGTTTTGAATCAAACACAGAAATACAGCCATAAACAGGAAAAAGCCGCATCTAGAGTCATGTCTTCACTTTGAGGGGGTATTGACACATGAAGACTCAAAAGCACGCATGCATCCGTGGGGTGGTCGTCGGACTGCTCGTCACCACGCTGTTCGGCTGTGGTGATGAAGCGGGTTCCCCTCCCGGAATAGAAACCGCGACAAAGGAGGCGGCGAGTCACTGCACCATGATTGACGCGACCGATCCCGAGGTCGCGCGACTTCTCAAGGGCGCGAAACGGACGCCCATCGGCCTGCCCACGGAAGAGCATGTGAATGGGCAGAGGATTTCGTCCTTGCGATTCTCTGTGGAGCCCGCGCTCACGTCGCAAGCCGTCTCGGGTGGCTCATTGGCCCCCATGGCCATGGGAATCGGGAAGGTCGTCTGCACGGGGGGATGCACGGGTAAGAACTGTGCTGCGCCCACGGGGTGCACTGCCACCCATGGAGGCTGCACCCGGGTCGAGTGCGATGCTCACTGTGATGGCTCCTGCACCATCCGGACGGAGTACGATCCCGCAGACGCAGGTATTTCAGACGCAGGTGCCGCCGACTCGGGCACTGGCACTGCTGACGCGGGCACTGCCGATTCGGGCACTGCTGACGCGGGTACTGCTGACGCGGGCGCTTCGGACGCGGGTCCCGCCGCGTCCTGATGCGCGGAGGCTTCCCGACCCCCGGGCTGCCTGCGACGCGTTAGAGTCGGCGCGTCGTCCGCCCCCCGGAGGAGGAAGCCCCCATGGACACCGTGCCCGTCATCGACGTCCGAGCCCTCATCGACGCCACGTCGAGCCTCGCGGCCCGCCGCGAAGTCGCCGCGAGGATGGGCGTCGCGTGTCGGCACAACGGGTTCTTCTACGTCACCGGGCACGGCGTGGACGTGGGGCTCCAGGCCCGGCTGGAGTCCCTGGCGCGGGAGTTCTTCGCGCGGTCGGAGGCGGAGAAGCAGTCCGTGCGCATGGCATTGGGAGGCCGGGCGTGGCGGGGCTTCTTCCCCGTGGGCGGCGAGCTCACGTCGGGCCGTCCGGACCGCAAGGAGGGCCTGTACTTCGGTACGGAGTTGTCACCGGAGGATCCGCGAGTCCTCGCCGGCACGCCGCTGCACGGCCCGAACCTGTTCCCCCGGGAACCGGCGGGCCTGGGCGGCGCGGTGCTTGAGTACATGGAGGCATTGACGTCCCTGGGGCACGCGCTGATGTCTGGCCTCGCGCTCAGCCTGGAGTTGGAGGAGGACTTCTTCGCCACGCGTTACATGACGGATCCCACGGTGCTGTTCCGCATCTTCAACTACCCGCCGGGCCCGGAGGTGGACGGGGAGGGGCTGCCGGTGTGGGGCGTGGGCGAGCACACCGACTACGGCGTGCTCACCATCCTGAAGCAGGACGACGCGGGCGGGCTCCAGGTGAAGTCGCGCCAGGACGGGCAGGTGCGGTGGATGGACGCGCCGCCGGTGGAGGGCACGTTCGTTTGCAACATCGGGGACATGCTCGACCGGATGACCCGGGGCGTGTATCGCTCCACGCCGCACCGGGTGCTCAACCGCGCGGGCCGCGACCGTCTGTCATTGCCCTTCTTCTTCGACCCGGACTGGAAGGCGCAGATCCACGCCATTGATTCACCGGCGCTGCGCGACGCCGGCGCGGATGACCAGGCGGAGCGGTGGGACCGGCAGAGCGTGCATGCGTTCCGGGGCACGTATGGGGACTATCTGCTCGGCAAGGTGGGCAAGGTGTTCCCGGACCTGCGCGCGGAGGTTTTGTAGGCCCGGCTCAGTCGCGCCGCCGAGCGCGGATGACCAGGGACGGGCTGTCCAGGGTGAAGGGCTGGCCGTCCAGGTTCCCCCAGAGACCGTCCTCCCGCAGGCCCGCCTGTTCGAGCAGGCCGAGCAGCTCGTGCGCGGAGAACAGGCGGTAGTGGATGTGCTGTTCGTACGCCTTGCCCGTCCTGGGGTCGCGTCCCTTGGAGTGGCGGTGGTTGCGGCTGGTGCGCGGCTCGAAGCGGTCCTCCTTCCACCAGAGCAGGGTCTCGGATTCACCCCACTGGCGAGGAGGCTGGCGCAGGGCGTGGTCGCGGTTGTCGACCTCGATGAGGAGCTGACCGCCGGGGACCAGGGTGTCGCGGATGGAGCGCAGCGCCTCCAGGTGGGCCGCGTCGTTCTCCAGGAAGCCGAAGGACGTGGAGAGCACGATGGCGGCGTCATGGCCCCGGCTGGGGATGCTGCGCATGTCCGACTGCACCCAGGTGATATCCACGCTCGCGCGGCCGGCGCGTTCGCGGGCCATGCCCAGACGTTCGGAGGACAGGTCCAGGCCGGTGACGCTCAGGCCACGTCGGGCCAGCTCAATTGCATGGCGACCGTGCCCGCAGCACACGTCCAGGACACTGGCGCCGGGTTTCAGCTCCATCAGGCACAGGGCCTGCTCCACCTCCGTGGCCGCGGTGGCGTCGAGCGGCAGGTACCAGACGTCATCGGTGATGGAGAAGGCGTCGCGGTACCAAGGGGGAGATTCGGGAGGGGGCTGGAGTTGCTGCTGGATGTGCGGCAGCAATTCCAGGCGCCAGGTGTCGCGCTGGGCCGCGGTGAGGTAGCGGGCGCCCCGCACCCAGCCGACGCAGGTGGCCGCGCCACAGCCACAGGGGAAGGGCGCCACCAGGTGCCACTCGGAGGTCAGGTAGTTGAAGGTGACTTCCTGACCGGCCGCCAGGGCCCTCCGCGCGGTGAACCGGGGCGGCTGCGTGTCGGAGCCGGGGTCGAACAGGGCCGTCGGTTCGCAGGCGTGGTTGATGAAGCGCCAGGGGGCATCCGGCGTCGCGAGGTGTTGATCCACGCCCACCTGGAGCGTGTCCCGACCGGGAGCGCGGACCCGGCTGCCCTCCATGACGAGGAGCACTTCGCCCGCCGCCACCGCCCGCGTCGTCACCATGCAGGTGCCGAAGGGACCGGACGAACGGGTGAGCAGCGCGGGCGTGGAGGGATTCAGGGAAGCGTGGGGCGTGGACATGGCTGTGTGAGAAGGACGTACGCGGTGGAGCCCCCCTTGCGGTTCAGGGAGAGCCGGCCTCGCGGTTCTGGCATACTATTCCAGATTTGTCGGGTGTGCACAGCAGAGAGGGACCGACATCGTCTTGGCTCCACGGGTTCGTAGGCCCGCCGGGCAGGGACGCGAACGCCAGCAGACAATGAAAGCCAGTCATCGTCTCCCATGAAGCACAAGTCAAACCGGGATGGTCGGAGAGCCTTGGAATCCATGTCGGTGGGGATGCATGGTTTCAGGGTCCCCAGACGGGGAACGGTCATCCGGTCGTGAACGCATGACTGCATATCAAGGAGTCTGTGTATGCTCAGGGCTATCGCGAATCTCGTGGGCTTGGTTTCGTTGTTCTTCGTGGTTGGCAACGCGGATGCCGCCATCGACAAGAAGATCATCCACATGACCGTGTATGACGAAGCGGGCGAGAGCGCTGTCATGCGTGCCGTGGATGGGCAGGCGCTGCATGCCACCAATGAGGCGCTGAAGCTGTCCTATCGCATCGTGCCGGAGGTCATCGGGCCCGACGCCGTTCGTTACAAGATCTACAATGACTATGATCTGGATTCGGCCTCGCCCATCGAAGTCATCGAGGCCCGGGCAGACGGCCAGGTCCACAGGGGGCTCCGGGCTTCCTTCAGCGTGTCGGTGACGACCATCGACGAGCGCCCCCTGGACGTGAACCCGCTGGCGGCGCCTTCCCCTGACGAGCAGGGGATCACGTGCTGCATCACCTGTGGGAAGTGGAAGTATTGCTGCACGCCGAGTCCCGGCTATTGCTGCACCATCTCCACGTCCTGTGGCCTCGGTTGCAGAGTCTGCAAGTAGTCCTCCCAAGACAAACGGGCGATGCACGCTGTCCGCGCGCATCGCCCGTGAATCCAACCCAACCCGTCCCGAACTACGCGCCCGCGTACTTGCGGCGGTGCTCGACGATCTCCGCCAGCCGGAACGTGCCCGGCTCCGGCGCGATGGCTTCCGGCGCGTCGTACGGCAGGTTCATCAGCCGCTCGTACTCCTCCACCGACACGCGCTCGCGCTTCGCCAGCACGGAGTCCAGGTCCGCGCGCGCCATCCGCTCCGCCGCCTTCTCACCCACCACGCCGGAGTAGAACTCCGCGCAGCAGCCGCTGCCGTAGGACAGCAGGCCGATGCGCTGGTTCGCCAGCGCCGCGCCCTCCGCGTGCAACTGCCCCGCGAGCGCCAGGTACAACGACGCCGTGTAGACGTTGCCCACGCGCGCATTCAACCCCAGCGACTTCGCCACCTGCGCGTCGTAGCTGGCCTGGGACTTCGCCGCCTCGTCGCGCGCCTCGGGCGTGGCCGGCCCGGGGTCCGTCGCGTCCTCCAGGTCGCACAGCCGCACCTGCGCGTGCGCCTTGCGCGCCATCTTGCAGAAGGGCACGTGGTACAGGATGCGCGACAACTGCTCACTGGGCAGCTTGGAATCCCAACGCACCAGCCCCTGCTCCATCGCGCGCTGACGCCAGCCCCGGTACGCCCCGGCCATCGCGTCCAGGTAGCAGGTGATGGAGTAGTGCCCGTCCACCAGCGCTTCGCGGCGACCCACCGGCCGCCAGAAGTCGTACACGTCCGACGTGCACACGCCGTTGAGCCCCACGTCCATCGCCAGCAGGTCCGGCGTCTCCGACACCAGCAGCGCCACCGCGCCGCCACCCTGGGTGGGCTCGCCCGCCGTCTTCAGGCCATAGCGCGCGATGTCCGTGCACACCACCAGCGCCGTGCGTCCCGCACCGGCGCCGGAGGCAATCCACTCCACCGCCGCCATCAGGCCCGCGGTGCCGCCGTAGCAGGCGTGCTGCGAATCGAACGTGCGCATGGAGCGCGGCAACTTCAGCAGGCCGTGCACGTGCGACGCGATGGGCTTCGAGTGGTCCACGCCCGTTTCGGTGCCCACCACCAGCATGCCAATCTTGGACGTATCCACGGACTGCTGCTGGATGAGCCGCGCCGCCGCCGTGGCCGCCAGCGACACCGAGTCCTCACCGGGGTCGTTGACCGCCATCTCCTTCGCGCCCAGGCCCGCCGTGAACTTCGCGGGGTCCACGCCGCGCGCGCGCGCCAGGTCCTCGATGTCCACGTACCGCCGGGGCACCGCCACGGCCAGCGCTTCGATTCCAACCCGCTTCTTCATGGGGAACTCCTCAAGTCCAGTTGCTGCGAATCCGAATGACTCACGCCTCGGGCGGCACCAGCACCAGCCGGCCCGCCACCTCGCGGTTCTCCAACCGGAAGTGCGCGCGCCCCGCATCCGCCAGCGCCACCTCCTCCGACACGAAGGGACGCACCAACCCGGCCGCCGTCAGCCGCAGCGATTCGTCCAGCTCCTCGCGCGTCGTCGCGTAGGCGCCAAGAATCTCCAGCTCCTTCACGATGACCAGGCCCGGGTTCAGGTTCACCACCCCCGACTCCAGGTTGCCCACCACCACCACGCGGCCACCCGGCGCCATCGACTTGAGCGTCTGGTCGAAGGTCGCGCTGCCGACGATCTCCACCGCCACGTCCACGCCGTTGCCGGACGTGCGCTTGCGCGCCTCCGAACCGAAGTCCAGCCCGCGCGAGACAATCACCTCGTCCGCGCCGGCCTCCTTCAGCGCCGCCACCTTCGCCTCGCCGGAGGTGATGGCGATGACGCGCGCCCCATCCGCCTTCGCCAACTGCACGGCCGCCAGGCCCACGCCGCCGCTCGCACCGGTAATCAACACCGTCTCACCGGCCCGCACCTTGGCCCGCGTGCGGAGGGTGTGCACGGCGGTGCCCAGCGTGCAGCACACCGTCGCCGCCACCGCCCAGGGCAGGCTTGCCGGCACGCGGCCCAGGCCTCGCACGGGCGCGACCATGAACTGCGCGTAGCCGCCTTGCAGCTCCTCGCCGAAGAAGCGGTTGTCCGTCTTGCACAGGCTGTTGCGGCCCGCGAGGCACAGGGCACACTCGCCGCAGGACATGCGCTGAAGGGTGGCCGCGCGGTCTCCCACCTTCCACCCCGGCGTGTCCGGGCCTACCTCCACCACCTCGCCCGCGGCCTCATGGCCCAGGATGGCGGGGACGTGCGTGCGGGGCAGGTTGCCCCGGCGGTTGATGACGTCGTGGTAGCAGACGCCGCACGCGTGCACGCGCAGCAACACCTCGCCCTTGCCCGGCCGGGGCACCGGCACGGTCTCCAGACGCAGGTTCTCGGCATTCCCGAACTGGCGAAGAACGACAGCCTCCATGCGGTGCCTCTTTCCGTGTTGCGAACTCAAGGGTGTGAAGGACTTCAGCTCCCGACGAGCGCGTCGCGGAGGTTGTGGGGATCCAACGCGCGGATGGCTGTCACCGTGCGCGCGTCCGGAAGGGAGGTGACGGGCAGGGCATCCGGCACCGCGAACTCGAAGCCCGTGCGCTCGGTGATGCCTTCCACCGACGCCCAGGGGTGCCGCGACAACAGCCGGGCGCCACGAGGGCCGCCCAGTTCAAACGTGCCCAGATCGGAGATGAGCCGCACCGGACGGCTGGGGTCCCGGGTCGTGGCCACCTGGACCTGCGGCACCAGGTTGCGGCGCGACTGACGCGGCACCAGCAGCACCGGGTTCTTCACCCACTGGCGCAGCGTGGCGGCACCCGCGACCCCGGGGAACTTGGTGCGAGGCTTCTCCATGCTGCCCGACGCCGTCATGTTGGTGCGGCCCGCCGGGTCCACCTCCGCCGCGCCGAAGAACACCGTGTCCACCCGGCCACGCCGCGCATGGTCGAACAGGTCCGCGATGCTCACCTCCGCGGAGCGACCGTTCAGGTAGCGCAGATCCTCCGACGACGGGTACAGCTCCGGCAGGTCCGGATCCAACGAACCCACGCACGCCAGATACGTCAGGCCCGGCGCATGCGTGGCCCGCGCCACGGCAATGGCCAGGATGACCAGCGGGGACGCCACGCCGGTGGCCACCACCGCGCCGTCTTCAATCTCCCGCGCGAGCAGCGACACCACCGTCTCCGCGGGCGTCGCGTCCAGCATCGTCGTCGCCGTCATGCCGCGCTCCGCGTCGCGCGCAGCGACATGAGGAACTCCCGCGCCTGCCCTGCCTCGGCCGCGGCCAGGTAGGCGGCCAGCATCGCGTCGTCGTGCGGGTACTTGCCCAGACAGCCCGTGGGCAGTGCGCCGCCGGGAGCGAGCACCACGCGCTCCACCTGGAAGCCGGGGATGGTGACGCGCGACAGCTTCGGCACGCGCTCCTCCACCGTGGCCACCACGCGCTTCGCCGCGCCCGCCACGAGCAGGTCCGTGGTGGGGTCCTCGATGTAGAGGTTGCCCTTGTCGTCCGCCGCCTGCGCGTGGATGACGGCCACGTCCGGGTAGAACGCGGGCTCCACCGGCACGCGGCGGCCGGTGAACGGATCCTCCACCGTGCGAGGCGCGTCCACCTCCGCCAGCTCCGACACGTCCGCGTCCGGCGCGGGGATGAACGGCAGCCCCATGGACGCCGCGCGCAGCCGCTGCACCACGCGGTAGCCGTCGTGCTCGCGCCAGGCGATGTCGCCCGCTTCAATCGCGCGCTTCAGGCAGGGCAGGGGACGCACCCGGTTCTCCAGCACCAGCGCGCCGAAAGGGAACTCCACCCGCTTGAGGCACCCGCCCGCCACCAGGAACTCCGCCGGCAACGGGTTGGGCAGGGAGATGAGCTGCAGGTCGCGCTTCTCCTGCGCGACGAGCTCCAGCACCAGCGCCATGGGCGCACGGCCCAGCATGAACCCTCCGGCCGCGACCCACGCGCCGTTGGGAATGGAGGCCACGGCCTCCGTCAGGGAACACCACCGGGCGCGGTTCACTGGGGCTCCTCCCCGGAAGCGGCGCGCGGCACCATGCGCAGCGGCGCCGAAGCATTCGCATCGGATGACGGCGTGGACGCGGCGGGCGCGGAGAGGCCCGGGAGGATCATCGCCACCATGCCGTCGGCGATCTGTTCCTCCGTCAGGCGGCCGTCCGGCTTGAACCACTTGTAGACCCAGAGGACCATGCCCAGGAACGAGAAGGCCGCGACCGTGGGGTCCACACCGGGCAGCAGGCCCTGGCGGCTCGCGTCCGCGAACGCGCCCTCCAGGAAGCGCACGTAGCGCTTCTTGCGCCGGTCGATGAACTCCCTGGGCTCACCCGTGAGCGTGGCGTGCTCGTGGAGGATGATGATGACCTCCTTGCTGCGGCCGCTCGTCACCAGGTGGATGTTGTGGCGCATGCACTGGCGCAGGCGCTCGACGGGGTCCACCACGTCCTGCACGGGCGCGAGGACCTGCTCCTCGAACACGTCCATGCCGTAGTTCATGATGGCGAAGAGCAACTGCTCCTTGTTCTGGATGTGGTGGTAGAGCCCCGCCTTCGTCATGCGGCACGCGGCGGCGATCTCCTGCATCGACGTGCCCTCGTAACCCCGCTCGCAGATGAGCCGGGCCGCCGTCTCCAGGATGGTCCGGTACCGCTCGCCCTCGTCCGGTTTGCGCCCCGTGGGTGTCACGCGTGCTCTCCTTGTCGGCGTCCGACGCCTTCGTCGGGATGGACCACCTACCGACCGGTAGGTCACCACTGCCTACCGACCGGTAGGTAGCACTGGCCGACGCGCTTCGTCAACGGGCAAGTACTGGAGGGCAGGTGGGACAAAAGGCCCTGTAAACAAGGACTTGGGACGACTTGTCAGGTTAGGTTACGGGGGCGTCCATGCGGTCCACCCTCCTGCCCATCCTGCTGTTGTGCGCCGCGCTGGCCAGCGTGGGGGTGGGGGTCTGGACGCTGGTGAAGCGCAGCCGAACCGCCCTGGTGGAGCAGTTCGCGGGGGACCGGCAGAAGCAGTTGGACGAGGCCGTGGGGGGCGTCACCGACTCGCTGGAGGAGGTGGGCAAGAACCTGCGGTTCGCTGGCGAGTTGATGTCCCAGCCGGGGAGCCTCGCGGAGCACCGGAGGGAGCTGCGCGCGCTCCTGGAGGCGGTGGGGCAGTACAAGGCCATCGCGGCCTACGACGGCGACGGCGTGGAGCGGCTGTTGTTGTTGGACCGGCGTCCGGATTCGAAGGTGTCGCGCGAGGGGCTGGTGTCGGAGATGGGAGAGACGGCGCGGCGCGCGCTGCTGCGGCCTCCTGGCGACCTGACCACGTCGCCCATCCTGGACGCGGCGAACGGCGGCTGGTTGCGCATCCTCGCCACGGCGTTGCCCGCGACGGACGGCAAGCCCGAGGGCGCGGTGGCGGTGCTGGTGGACACGGAGTCCTTCTTCGCACCGCTGCGCATCGTCACGTCGGACCTGGAGGCGCGGCTGCTGCTCGTCGGCACGCACGGGCAGCCCACGCCCGCGAGCGACGCGGGGCTCGCGGAGTGGTTCGGCCGCGTGGCGCAGAAGGACGCGGGCGTGCCCGGCTTCGCGTTCCTCGTGTCGCGGTTGAAGGCCGGGGCGCGCGGCATGCTGCCCCTGTCCGAACAGGAGGCGGAGCGGCTGGGGTTGGGACGCGCGGAGGTGGTGGCCGTCTACACGCCCATCCGCATGCGCGGTGGCAGCCATTGGGCGGTGGCGACGCTGGTGTCCACGGCGGCGCTGCGTTCGCATGAGCAGTCGCTGGTGGTGCGGCTGTTGGGTGCGGGCGGGCTGGTGGCGTTCTTCCTGGTGGCCTTCGCGGTGTACGTGGTGCTGGCCCGGCGGCGAGCGGTGGCGCTGCGGGAGAGCCGGCGGCATGCGGCGCAGCTCGCCGCGCTGCATGATCAGACGCGAAAGATATTGGACCACATCCCCACGGGCGTCCTCGCGCTGACGGCGGACGGGCGGATCCGCGCCGTCAATCAGGCGCTGCGCTCCCGCGTGCCCGGCAACGTCACCGGGTCACCGCTTTCGGCCGCGTTCCCCGGGGCTCCGGAGCCGGTGCTGGAGCGGCTCTCCGCGCTGGTGGCGTCCGCGGGCCGCGAGGACCGGCCCCTGAGCCTGCTGGGCGAGCCGCTGGCGCTCTTCGGCGAGGAGGGCACGTACAACCTGCACGCGGTGCCGCTGTCGTCCGGGGACCCGGAGGAAGAGGTCCGGGCGCTCCTGGTGGTGGAGGACCTGAGCGACGTGCGCGCGCTGGAGTCGAAGCTGCTGCGCGCGGAGAAGCTGGCCACGGTGGGCGTGCTCGCCGCGGGCATCGCGCATGAGATTGGGACGCCGCTGGGGGTGGTGCGCGGACGGGCGGAGTACGTGCAGGGGAAGCTGGGCCCGTCGCATCCGCAGGGGCCGGGTGTGGGCGTCATCATCGAACAGATTGATCGGGTGAGCCGCACGCTGCGCCAGTTGCTGGACTTCTCCCGCCTCCAGCCCGCGATGGTGCGGCCGGTGGCGCTGGAGCCGCTCGCCCGGAGCGTGCATGAGCTGCTGCGCGTGGAGGCGGAGCGGCGGCAGGTGTCGCTGACGCTGGATGTGCCGGAGTCGGTGCCGGCGCTGGCGGCGGACGCGGATCAGCTCCAGCAGGTGCTGCTCAACCTCACGCTCAACGCGTGTGATGCGTGCAGCGAGGGCGGCAAGGTGGAGGTGTCCGCCTCCGCGCTGGTGGGCCCGGAGGAGGGCGCCTGGGGACTGGTGGCGCTCACCGTGCGCGACGACGGGTGCGGGATTCCGAAGGAGCGCCTCAACCAGGTGTTCGACCCCTTCTTCACCACGAAGAAGCGGGGACAGGGCACGGGGCTGGGGTTGACGATGGTGGCCCACGTGGTGCGCAACCACGGGGGCCGGGTGGAGCTGGAGAGCACGCCGGGGCAGGGCACCCGCGTCACCGTGCTGTGGCCGGTGGCGCGTGCCGCGCCCGAGGAACGACATGCCGAACGACAAGCCGGCTGACGCACGCATCCTGGTCGTCGATGACCACGTGGAGATGGGGCGCATGCTCCAGGAGCCGCTGGCCGACGCGGGCTGGACGGTGGACCTGGCCACCGGCGGCGAGGAGGCGCTGACGCTCATCCGCTCGCGCGTGTACGACGCGGTGCTGACGGATTTGCGCATGGAGAAGGTGGACGGCCTGGACGTGCTGGCCGCCGCGCGCGCGGTGGATCCGGAGCTGCCGGTGCTGCTGATGACGGCCTTCGGTGGCGTGGAGAGCGCGGTGGAGGCGATGCGCCGGGGCGCCTACCACTACTTCACCAAGCCCTTCCGCCTGGACGAGGTGCGGCTGTATCTGGGCCGCGCGCTGGAGGACCGCCGGCTGCGCGCGGAGCACCGGGCGCTGAAGCAGGCGTCGCAGGAGCGCTCCGGCCTGGGCGCGCTGGTGGGCCGGAGCGCGCCCATGCGCGGGATGTATGAACTCATCGACCGGGTGGCGCACGCGGCGGCGCCGGTGCTGCTGCGCGGTGAGAGTGGCAGTGGCAAGGAGCTGGTGGCCCGCGCGCTGCACTTCCAGGGGCCTCGCGCGCCCGGTCCGTTCGTGGCCGTCAACTGCACCGCGCTGCCGGGGCCGCTGTTGGAGAGCGAGTTGTTCGGCCATGTGAAGGGTGCCTTCACGGGGGCCACGTCGGTGCGGCGTGGCCTGTTCGTGGAGGCGCACGGGGGCACGCTGTTCCTGGATGAGATTGGCGACATGCCCACGGAGCTCCAGGCGCGGTTGTTGCGCATCTTGGAGGACGGCGAGGTGCGCGCGGTGGGCTCCGACGCGCACCGCACGGTGGACGTGCGCGTGGTGGCGGCGACGCACCAGGATCTGGAGGCGCGCGTTCGGGAGGGCCGCTTCCGCGCGGACCTGTTCTACCGGCTCAACGTCGTCACGCTGCGGGTGCCTTCGCTGAAGGAGCGGCGGGAGGACATTCCCCAACTGGTGGAGCACTTCACCGCGCGCTCCCGGGCCCGCAATCCGCGCTCACGCGTGACGGCGCTGTCACCGGAGGTGGTGGCCGCGCTGGGCGCCATGCCCTGGCCGGGCAACGTTCGCGAGCTGGAGAACCTGGTCGAGCGGCTGGTCGTGCTGGTGCCCCGGGAGACGGTGGAGCTGGACGACCTGCGGCCCCATGCGCCCATTCCGGAGCCGGAAGCGAATCCGCTCGCCCTGGCGCAGGAGGGCGTGTGGCCCCTGCGCCGGCTGGAGGGTGAATACATCCACTGGATGGTGCAGCACTGCGGCGGCAACAAGACCCGCGCGGCGGAACTGCTGGGCATCGACGTGTCCACCATCCACCGCCGCGAGCGGGAGCGGTCGACCTGATGTGAGGCGTGGCTTGGATTGTCAAAGGGGGGATGCGGACTTGAATGAGCGTGCACCGTTGTCGCAAGCGCAGCGTGAAGCCGCACTGAAGGACATCGTGGGGTCGGATCTCGGCGCCATCGTTGAAGCATCGAAGCTCCTGTCCTCCGACTGTTCGACCACCGCGACGCTGCTCAAGTTGCTTGAGGCGGAGCGCCGTGTGGAGGCGCGGCAGGGCCTTCTCTACGCCCTTTGCTGGCATGGCGATCTCGGGACGTGGGACCTCATGATCCACATCCTCGCGGACCTGCAGGAGGCTCCCAAGGTGCGGGGGCAAGCCGCAGAGGGGCTCTCCTACATGTTCATGTCGGTGAGGACGGACTCGCGGGAGTTCGAAGCGGCGGTCCATGCGCTGCGCGACGCCCTGAAGGATCCCTCGCCCGAGGTCCGCTACTGCGCAGTCCACGCCCTGGGCTCGACAGGGCATCCGCCGCTCATCCCGGTACTCCAGGAGATGCGCGAGGACCGGACCCCGGTTCCTGGCTGGGTGGGGACCGTGAGCGACGAAGCCTCCAGGGCCATCGAGATGCTCGAAGGGCTGCACCGGATGCGCCTCAAGAACGGGTGTTGACCTCCCACGAGGATGCGCGGCCTTCCATCGTCGTGAGCCGTCGCCAGCGCCTTAACTGCGCGTGAACGGCCACACGAGCGGCACCGCGAACGTCAGCAACACGAGCATCAACACCGTGAGGGGTGTGCCCACCCGGAGGAAGTCGACGAAGCGGTAGCGCCCGGGCCCGTACACGAGCGCGGCGGAGGGCTCCAGGGGCGTGAGGAACGAACACGACGCCGCCAGGCACGTCCCCAGCGCGAACGCCCTCGGGTCGAGCCCCATGTCCATCGCGGAATGGATGGCCACGGGCAGCATGACCAGCGCCGCGGCCTGGTTGCTCATCGGGATGGAGAGCAGGACGGTGGCGCCCATGATCACGCAGAGCACCCCGCGCGGTCCCACGACACCTGCGAGGGGCAGCACCGCGCGCGCCATGAACTCTCCCGCGCCGCTCTTCTCCACCGCCAGCCCCAGGGCCAGCAGCGCGCCAATCATGATGATGACCCGCCAGTCCACGCGAAAGACCGAGCGTGTATCGACGCAGCCTGTCGCCATCATGAGCAACAGCCCGGCCAGTCCCGCGATGGCGGGGGAGGTGATGCGCAGTCCCGCGACGACCACCGTGACAGCGAAGATGAGCACGGCGAGCAGGGCGCGCCGGTAGCGCGGTCGCTGGTAGTCCACGCTGCCGAGCACGGTCAGCTCCTCTTCCCGCGCGAGCTCCCGGATCCGCTGCTCCGGCCCGCCGACCAGCAGCAGGTCGCCCACCGACAACGGGATGTTCTTCAGGGCGTCCCCGCCGGCCAGGCTCCCCATCAGGTTCAGGTGATGGTGGGAGCCCTGCAGCGTGGGGTGGCGGTGGATGGCCAGCGCCACGAGCCCATAGCGCTGCGCGAAGCGGATGTCCCCCAGGGACCTGCCCGCCAGGGCCGACGTGGGCGGCACCGACACCTCCGTGAGGGCATGCGCCTGACGGGAGTCCTCGGGAATCCGCAGGTCGGCGCTGAGCCCGATGCTGCGCAGGTCCTTCACCCGCAGGATGTCGTCCAGGCTGCCGGCGATGATGAGGTGCTCCTGGGATTCGAGCAGTTCCTGGGGGGCGGGAGGGCGCATGATCCCCTCGCGCACGACGCCCCGCACCGGGACCCCCAGCCCCTCCGTGAGATGGCGCAGCGGCTTGCCCACGAGCCGGGAGCCGGGCGTGAGCACCGCCTCCGTCACGTATTCCCGCAGGGGCGGCGCTCCCGCGACCGGGTCACCTTCGCGCGGGGGCAGCAGCCACCGCATGAGCAGCAGCGTCGCGCCGATGCCGATGATGGCGAGGGGAAGCCCCACTGGCGTGAGCTCGGTGAAGCCAATGCGTCCCAGCCCCCACTGCTCCATCGCCGAGCTGACGACGAGGTTGGTGGACGTGCCAAACAGGAAGATGGTTCCCCCCAACATGGAGCTGAACGCCAGGGGCATCAGCAGCCTGCGCGAGGCCACCTTCGCCTGCGCGGAGGAAGCCGTCGCGACGGGGAGGAACGCCGCCGTCACCGCCGTGTTCGAGGCGACGGAGGAGAAGGCGCAGACGGCCGCCAGCAGCATGACGATGAAGGCCCGCGGGCTGAACCGCGCGAAGAAGAGCAGCCGCCGGCCCACGAGCTGCATCACCCCCGTCGCGCTCAGCCCCTGGGTCAGCGCCAGGAGCGCGAAGATGAAGACGACGGTCTCGTTCGAGAACCCGGAGAGGGCCTCGCGAGGCGTCAGCAGCCCGCTCAGCACCAGCAGCACGACGATGGCGAGCGAGCTCACCTCCGTGGGAATGCGGTCGATGGAGAGCAGGACGATGGCGACCACCACCACGCCCAGCGCGATTGTCACCGTCATGACTGGAAGGTGGAGGGAAGTGGGAGTGGGAGCAATGCTTCGGGCCCCCGTCCCCGGGATGCGTCAGGCGGACGTCTGTCTGACTCAGCTCAGGTAGGGAGCGGCCGGAGGACCGTGGGGCCGGACAGGAGGGCGAGTGCCCCCGGGACTGCTCGGAGGCAATCCGGGCCCCGAGCGCGAACCGCCATCCAGGCGGGCGAGCCGCTTGCCTCTCAACGGATGGACTCGCGCCCTCCTCCCGGGGGCTTCCACGCGAGGATGGAAGCGGGAGCCTCGGTGGAGGAAGCGCCGGAGGATGGGCTTCGCGCGCCGCGCGTGCTGGGCGTCCGCCACCCGCTGGAGTCGGTGGATGCGCTCGTCGAGGACACTTCCGGCGGCCTCCTCCCCGGCGGGCGCCGTGAACGGGAGGCCCGCGTCGGCCAGCACGCCAGGTCCACTCCACGAGGCATGCGCCTTCAGCCGGTCCAGCAGCGTCGCGAGGTCCTGCGCTTCCCCCAGGAGCCGGGCGGCGACCCGGTCGGCGACGAAGTCCCGCTCAAGCGGCGTCCCGAGCCGCCTCACGCTCCTGATGAGCCGGGAGGAAAGGCCTGGCGTGCGCCCACGCCACCCGGCGCGCGTCGCGCAGCGCTCCGTCATCGCGACCAGCGCGGCGACGAGCGTGGCCCGGCGCGTGTGGCCCCGGGCGATGTGCGCGAGCTCGTGCGCGACCAGGGCGCAGAGCTCCGCCTCATCCAGCTCGTCGAGCGCGGCGCTCGTCAGGATGAGGTGGGCGGCCCGGGGGCCCGCGCCCAGGGAGAAGGCGTTGGGCTGCTCGCGCCGCACCACGTAGAGGCGGGGCGCGGGAAGCCTCGCGGCGATGCTGAGGTGGGACAGCAACGTGTACAGCCGGGGTGCCTCCTCGAAGTGGAGCCGGCGCGCGCCATGGCTGCGAAGCACGAAGGCGCCCATGCGCGTGAAGAGCCAGCGGCCGAACCCGGCCAGGAGCATCCCGCACAGCAACCAGGCCGTGAGTGAAGCGATGGCGGAGGAAATCCACATGGGCATGCTCCTTCCTGGCGGTGGGGATGGATGGCGACATTCCAGGGGCAACACCCCGCGCGCCGCGCCTCATCCCAGCCAGGCGGGCGCAGGGCTGCTTCAGGACCCGGAAGGCCTGACGGCTTGACGTGCGCACCAGGCGGACCCATCGCAAGAAGATGCCTTCTTCTCAGCCACGCAGGACCTACGTGTCCTGGAAGATGCTCGTCCTCGCCTTCGCCGCCGTCGTGGGGAGCTTCTTCGCGACGAGCCTCGTCGTGCAGCGCTCCTCCTCCGCGGTGGGCGAGCTGTCCGAGGACATCATCTACAACTCGGCGCCGAGCATCGAACACCTGGCGATCGTTCGCAGGTCGGTCCTGGAGGTCGAACTGCTGCTCGCGCGGTTCATCAATGAGCCCCAGCGTCGGCCCGACCTGGGACGGGACCTGGACCAGGCCCTGGCCCAGGCCCGGCGGGGCCTCAGCGGGTACATGGCGCTGACGGCCTTCCCCGGCGAAGAGGCGGTGCGGATGGACATCCAGGAGTCCTGGCTGCGCTTCGACAACGCCGTCACTCGCACGCGCACCGTCGCGGAGGCGAACCCGGAGGCCGGAAGGGGACCGCTGTTCGACCAGGAGGTGGACCCGCCGGGCCGGCGCCTCCTGGAGGACGTCACGCGCGCCATCGAATACAACGCGGTCCGCGGCCGGGAGCTGGCGGAGCGCATCCGGGAGACCCGACGGCAGACATTGGGCCTCGCGACGGGCCTCAACGCGCTCTGCGGCATCCTGGCCGGGGTCGTGGCGTGGCTGCTCCATCGTGAGCTCCAGGCCCGGCGAGCGCTCGCTGACGAGCACACGCAGTTTCTCGAAACGCGCGCCGAGGAGATGGAGCAGTTCGCGGGCCGCGTCGCGCACGACATCCGCAACCCGCTGTCCTCGGCCCGGTTGTCCGCCGAACTCGCGGTGCGCAAGAGTCCGGATGAATCAGCCCGCGCACCCATCCAGCGCATCATCCGGAGCCTGTCCCGCGCGGACGCCATCACGGGCGCGCTCCTCGACTTCGCGCGCTCCGGCGCGAGGCCGGACCCAGGAGCCCGGAGCGAACCCAGGGCCGTGATTTCGGATCTGCTGGTCGGCTTCGAGGCGGAGGCGGAGCAGGCCGGCATCGAGCTTCATTGCGAGCCGATTCCCCCGGTCCTCGTCGCGTGCAGCACCGGGGTCTACCTGAGCCTGGTCGGCAACCTGGTCCGCAACGCCATCAAGTACATGGGGGATTCGTCCACCCGCCGCATCACCCTCCGGGTGGTGGAGGAGGGCGGCATGATTCGCACGGACATCCACGACACGGGCCCGGGAATCGCCCCGGAGAACCTGCCCTCGCTGTTCGAACCGTACTTCCGCGCGCACGGAGGCGTCGCCGAGGGGCTCGGGTTGGGCCTCGCGACCGTCAAGAAGCTCGCGGAAGGGCACGGGGGCGGCGTTGGCGTCAGGTCCGAGCGGGGGGCCGGGAGCACGTTCTGGTTCGAGCTTCCGCGCGCCGGCTCCTCCTGGGACACGGCCCCGTCACCCCCCGCCCCAGAGTCCGTTCAACGACACTAGGGAGCCCCCGCCCGCGGGGCGCTGGCGGGCCGCTCTGGCAATCCGCCACACCGTGCTGGCGGATTGCCACGGTCGGAAGGTGATCACTCGTCGGCCCCCGGGGACGGTGGTGCCGGCATGAACGTTGCTGTGGTGTGGGGACGTGGCGTCCCTGCGCACAACCCGGGCCTTGCTGCTCGGTGCGGATGAGTCCCTGGCATCGTTGCTGGCGGACGTGCTGGGCGACCTGGGCATCGCCCTGTTCCTCGACGCGGCGGACGCGGCTCGGCCGGACCTGGTGCTGGCGCACGTGGAGCGCGGGGAGGCCATCCTCCCGGTGCTGACGCGCGCCCGGGCCTGCGCCGCCGCCGTGCCCATCCTCGTCCTGCTGCCCTTCGCGGATGAGCGCCTGGTGTCCCGCGCCCTGTGTCAGGGGGCCCGTGCATGTTTCGCGCTGGGCCGTCCGCTCGAAGAGCTGCGCACCGTCCTGCGCACACAATTTCCCTCGTTGGAGACCACCCATGGGTGAACCAATGGCCGTCGTCACCGTGCTGCACCCCGTCGTCCCCGTCCGTGAACGTGAAGTCGAGCAGCGCCGGCCGGCGTCTCCTCCGGAAGCCGTGGACGCGGGGGAGCCGTCGCTCTTCCAGGCGGGCCAGGTGCGCGTCACCCGCGAGCGGCTGCTCGTGGGCGGCCGGGCCTGGGCGCTGAGAGACGTGCGGCAGGTGGACACGGTGCGCCGCACGCCGAAGCTGTGGCCCTACCTGCTCGCGGTGGGCCTGGGCGGGGCGGTGGGGCTGCCCCTGCTGTCCTGGCTGTCCGTCACCGTCACGGCGATGCAGGGCGCCTACGAGGTGGGGCTCGCCCTCACCGCGCTGGGCCTCTTCTCCTCCATCGCCGCGCTGCTGCTGGTGGAGGAGAAGCACTACCTGGTGCTGGGCCTGCCGGGCGGAACGCGGCGCGTGTTCGGCAGCCGCGATGCCCAGCTCATCGCGCGGCTTGCGGGGACGGTGCGGCAGGCGCGTCCGCACGCGTGAGGCTGTCGCGCACCTGGGCGACGATTTCGAAGGAGCGCAGCCGCGCGGCGTGGTCGTGGATCTGCGCGGTCACCATCAGCTCGTCCGCGCCCGTCTGGGCGATGAGGTCCTGGAGCCCCTCGCGCACGCTGGCGGGGGAGCCCACCACGGTGCACGCCAGCATGTGTTCGATCTCCGCCAGCTCCATCTCGTTGAGCTGACCGTCCATGCTGTCCACCGGCGGCAGCAGCGGGCCCGGACGGCCCCGGCGCAGGTTGATGAAGGCCTGGAGCAGCGAGGTGAAGAGGCGCTGGCCCTCCGCGTCCGTGTCCGCCGCGAAGACGTTGACGCCAATCATCGCGTACGGCTTCTTCAGCACGTCCGACGGGCGGAACTGGGTGCGGTACAGGTGCAGGGCGCTCATCATCTGCGCGGGCGCGAAGTGCGACGCGAAGGCGAAGGGCAGGCCCATGGCGGCGGCCAGTTGCGCGCTGAAGGTGCTGGAGCCCAGAAGCCACAGCGGCACGTGGAGGCCCGCGCCCGGCACCGCGCGCACGGCCTGGCCCGGCGTGGGGTCCTTGAAGTAGCCCTGCAGCTCCACCACGTCCTGCGGGAAGGTGTCCGCGGAGCCCATCAGGCTGCGGCGCAGCGCGTGCGACGTGCGCTGGTCCGTGCCGGGCGCGCGGCCCAGCCCCAGGTCGATGCGGCCGGGGTAGAGCGTCTCCAGGGTGCCGAACTGCTCCGCGATGACGAGCGGCGCGTGGTTGGGCAGCATGATGCCGCCCGCGCCCACGCGAATCCTGGACGTGCCCCCCGCCACGTGCCCGATGACCACCGACGTGGCCGCGCTCGCGATGCCCGTCATGTTGTGGTGCTCCGCCAGCCAGAAGCGCTGGTAGCCCCAGTCCTCCGCGTGGCGGGCCAGGTCCAGGGTGCAGCGCAGGGCGAGCCCGGGGTCGCCCCCAGCGATGACGGGCGACAGGTCGAGTACGGAGAAGGGAATCATCGTCGGGGTCCCGGTGGCGGAAAAAGCAGCCCTTCGATAGCCGGGGCCTTCGTGACTTTCACGCCATTGACGCATCCGACGGCCCCCGAGCGTGCTGGCGGGGGCTGGCCGTCCGATTAGAAGAGCTTGACGAAGAGCAGCGTGGCGGCCCCCCGGGTGCTCGTCAGGCCCGTGGGTGAGGCGCAGCCGGCCTCCAGGTCGGCGGTGACGTAGGTCACGGTCCGGACCACGTTCGCGCCGGAGAACCTGCCCGCGGAGACGACGCCGGTGAAGGTCTGCACGGTGCGCGGTCCCTGGACCTCCACCTTCTGCGCGCTCATCTTCAGGGTGGAGGTCTCGTTCGGCCCCCACGTCAGCGTCGTCTGGGTGGGGCCCGGGTCCAGCGGAAGGCCACAGGCGCCGCCGGGGGCCGGTCCGGTCGCGGCCAGCGTCGGTGAGCCGACCGGCCCTCCCAACAACAGCGTGCAGTCGAAATGGCCGGTGGTGGCGACCGTGACGGGCCGGGGCGTGCGGGTGAGCCCTGGCGTGTACGTCGTCTGAGTGTTGCCACCGACGGGATTCCCCTCCAGGCACACCACCACCGTCGGGCCCGGTGTCCGCGGCGGGGCCGGAGGCGTCACTGGGGAATCGGTAGGGGCCGCGCTCGCTTCGAGAAAGCCTCCCATGGCAAAGCCCGCGACCGCGCTGAGCAGCAATCGCGCCCGGAACGACGGACGGCGCTTCAGGTGCTTCTTCATGGGCTCCCCCGATGTGGGACTTCGTCGGAGGTATTCCGAGGAAGCAGGGAGTCCAGGTTCGTCAGCGCAAACCCGTGGGACAAGCCGGGTCGCGAGGCCAGCGCAGTGGCGCGCGGGAGACAGACCTTCAACCGCGCACATCCTCCGGGGCCGGGGGGGAACGCGGTGCGCGCGTCAGTCGCGCCCGGGGCCCGGGCTCCGGTCCGGCTTCGCGCGGGCGAGCGCTGCGTGGGCCCGGGACAGTGTGCCGTGCGGATCCTCTTCACCCTGCACCGTCACGGCGACGGAGACGCGCTCGGGCACGCCGGGCACATCGTGGAACTGCTGGCGCACCGCCTCCGCGCCCACCGCGTCCGCTCCGGGCAGCGCGAGCAGGAACGTGTCCCCGGTCCATCGCACCGCGAACCCCGGCGGGGGACACAGTCCGTCCGCGCGCCGGGCCAGCTCCCTCAGGGCGACATCACCGGCGTCGAAGCCGCGCGTGCGGTTCAGCGCGCCCAGCTCCACCAGGTCCACCAGCACCAGGCTGAAGGGCAGGCCTTCACGGCGGCAGCGGCCAATCTCCTTGGACAGCCGCTCCTCGCCCACGCGTCGGGTGTCCAGGCCGGTGAGCGCGTCCTGGCGCAGCAGGCCCTCGCGCTCCGCCTTCCCGTCGGAGCCGACGCGCAGGTCCATCAGCGACAGCAGTTGCGCGACGCCACCGGGCACCACGAAGGGTCGCGCCACCCAGCGCACCACGCGCGGCCGGGGCCGCTCCAGCGTGAGCGTCAGGTGCAGTCCGCGCGAGGCCTCCGCCGCCAGGTCCAGTTGTCGCAGCGTGCCGCCTGGATCCGCGCTCAGGCTGGCCACGTGCTGGCACAGCGAATCGAAGGACATGCCCGACAGCCGCTCCTCGGGCAGCCCCATCAGCTCCGCGAGCGCCGCGTTGGCGGCGTAGGGCTTGCGGCCCGGCGCCACCACCAGCACCGGCACGTCCAGGGCGCGCGCCGCTTCACGCACCAGGGCCAGGGCGCTGGCCTCCGTGAGCACCGGTTCCGACTGGCTCCCCGTGCGCGACGGAGGCGTACGGGGCCGGTGGTTGGCCGTGGTGGACTCCAGGCTCTGCGCCACGCGGCCCGCGAGCTCGCGCAGCGCCGCGAGGTCCTCCGGGCCCAGCATCAACGGCCGCGTGTCGATGACACACAGCGAGCCCAGCACGTCGCCACTGGCGGTGATGAGCGGGGCGCCCGCGTAGCTGCCGACGATGCCGTCGCGGACCAGCGGGTTGTCGCGGAACACCGGGTGGCGCGTGGCGTCCGGCACCACCATGGCCTCGCGGCCCTGCACCACGTGGTGGCAGAAGGCCCAGTCGCGCGGCGTGCCCCGGTCCCGGGCCAGCGACCCCGTGAGGCCCACGTGGGCCTTGAACCACTGGCGGTCGCCCAGCACCAGCGTGAGGAGCGCGACGGGGACGCCGAACGCCTGGGCCACTTCGGAGACCAGGTCCTGCAACCGCGCATCGGGCGGACCGGGATCCACCAGCTCCAGCTCATCGATGCGCGCCAGGCGCTGCTTCTCCTCCTCGGCGCTGGACTCCAGCAGACCGCCCCCGGCGAGCTGGCCCGCGAGCGCGCGTCGGACGCCGTCGCGCATCGCGTCCGGGCCCGCGCGCCGGCTCAGGAGCGCGTGGATGCCCAGCGCGTCCTTCAACTGCCACGCGCGCACGCGCAGTTCGTCGAAGGCAGTCACCACCACCACCGCCATGCCGCCCGCGTCCGAGCGTCCCCGCAGCCACGCCAGCAGCGCGAACCCGTCCACTCTCGGCAGCGCCAGGTCCGTCACCAGCAGCGTCGGGGCCCCGCGCTGCCGCACCCACTCCTGGGCCTCCGCGCCGTCGCGCGCGACCACGCCCTCCAGCCCTTCCTGGGTCGCGAGCGCGAGCAGCGCCGTGGCGCGGTGGGAGTCCGGTTCGGCGATGAGTGCGTAGCGCGGCATGGTCCACAACCATGCTGCCATGCCTGCCCCCCTTGCGTACCAGGGCCTCTCCGTCCGGGCAGGCCCGCGTGCACGCTTTCCAGGGACGTGAGCTCCGGTGGCAGGCGTGCGTCCGGCTTACCCGGTACGGCGGGGGTACGCTCATCGCGCCGGGTTCGTTGCTGCTCCCGGGATGGACGCACCTTCCGAAAAGCACTACCTCCGCGAATCCCCCGGGAGGGAGCGCGAGGACTCCTCGCCCTCGGCCACCTTCGTTCCACCCGGAGGCGGGACGGAGGCCTCGCTCGGGAAGCGTCCGAAGAGGCGCTTGAGGGCGCCGCGCTGCCTTTGCAGGTCCTCGGTGCGCGCCACCGACTCCGCGAGCGTCACCAGCGCGAGCCCGATGACTCCGGGCAGCAGCGGCACCACCCAGCCGATGTCCGCCAGCAGCCAGCCCACGAAGGCCGTGTGCGCGACGAGGAGCAGCGCGGCCTGACCCACCACCGCGCCCATGGTTCGCGCGCGTCCCCGCCGCCACAGGAGCAGTGCCAGCACCAGCGCCGTCTCCAGTACGCCCGTGAGTGCCGCCCGCCCGGAGGAGCGCAGCACGCGTCCGGAGCGCAGGTTGTCCATCGCGAACGCGTGGATCTCCACGCCCGGCACCGCGAGCTGGCCGGGCAGGGTGCTCTGGCCATGCAACCCGGTGGCGGTGACACCCACGAAGACGGCCTTGTCGCGCAGGGCCAGGTCCAGCCCCACCGAGGAGGGCCTCGCCAGCAGCACGTCCGCCAGGCTCACGCGAGGCAACCAGTCTGGCGAAGGCAGCCGCATCAGGGGCGCCCCGTCGTCGGTGGACGCCACGCGCAATAGCGCTTCGGACCGCTCTGGCCACAGGCGCAGCGCGGTCGCCAGCGCGAGCGACGGCCACGCGCGCCCGCCCACCTCCACCGCGTAGGGGTAGCGCCGGATGACGCCGTCCGCGTCCACCAGCACGTTCAGCGTCCCACTGCCCCAGGCCG
Source organism: Corallococcus terminator (assembly GCF_003611635.1). GTDB lineage: Bacteria > Myxococcota > Myxococcia > Myxococcales > Myxococcaceae > Corallococcus > Corallococcus terminator. The sequence goes on from NZ_RAVZ01000016.1 coordinate 48,412, forward strand.
TCATCCGCAGCGGCGCCAGGTTCGTGGTCAGCCCCTTCGCCTTCAACCGCAGGCCTTCCGCGGGCAGGGCCACCGGGGCCAGGGTGTCCCCTTCGTGGGGAATCGAACCGCCCTCGTCCGTCAGCGCCATGCTGCCCAGGACGACGGTGCCCATCCCGGAGAAGGTCTCCGCGAGCCGAGCATCCCCGTCCTGTGCATGCATCCGCGCTTCCAGCTCGGAGACCAGCTTCGAGCCCTCGGGCAGATCCGCGAGCCCCGACGTGCGCAGGCGCTCCAGCACGTCCTCGCCCAGGTCCAGCGCGTCGCGCGACTCGGGTTGGTCGAAGAGGATGTCCACCACCACCGCGGAGGGGCGCTGCGCCGCCAGCGCCTGGAAGGCCCGGGCCCAGGTGGCGCGCGACAGCGGCCAGCGCTCGCCCAGCGCCGCGAGCGCGCGGTCGTCCACCTCCACCAGCACCAGGTCCGCCGTGGTGGGCAGGGGCGACAACAGGCGGCTCACCGCGAAGTCATACAGGGCGCGCTCGCCCAGGCCGGGCGCGCCACCCATCACCGCCGAGCCCACCGCGAGCAGCAGGCCTACGCCAGCCCCCAGTCCCCGCAGCACCGCGGGAGAGGACAGCAGGGGCAGGGGACCTCGGGCAGGTGGGCTCATCTCATCCAGGGATGTCGAAGCTGAAGATCTTCGAGGGGTAGCCTACGAAGCCGTCCGCGTCCACCGCCAGCACCCGCCAGAACCATTTGCCCGGGCCCGGCGCCGCCCCGGCCAACGTCGGCGTGGCCGACTCCTGGACCCTCACGTCGCCCGCGAAGTCCGCCGAGGACGCCACCTCCACCCGGTAGACCTTCGCCCCGGCGACCGCCTTCCAGACGAGCGCGGGCACCGTCGGGTACACGCCCCCGCGAGGCTGCTCCAGCGTCGGGGCCGCCAGCAGGGCCCGGGGCGCTTCCGGCGGCTGGGCAGGCTTCGCCCGCGAACCGTAGCCCGCGCCCACGTCCACCGACGCCGCGTCCACGCCCAGGGCCACCTTGCCCTCCAGCGTCTCCACGCGACTGGTGCCGTCCTCCTGCTGCACCACGCGGAAGCGCGTGCCCCGCACGCCGGCCACCGCGCCGCGCGTGCGCACCTCGAAGACGGAGCCCCGGCCTCCGGGCGCCGCCTCTGTCTCCACCGTGCCGCGCACCAGGTCCAACAGCACCTTGCGCTGGCGCTCCGCCGTCAACTCCAGCGTGCCCAGCCGCACCGCGCTCTCCGGCGACAGGAACACGCCGCTGCCGTCCGCCAGCGCCAGCTCCGCGCGGCCGTTCTTCCCCGTCGTCACGAGCTCGCCCGCGTACAGCGAGTCACCCGCGAGGCGAGAGCGCAGCGCCGTGTCCCCCGGTCCCGCCGACACCTGTCCACTGGCCGTGCGCAGCCTCGCCACCGCCGGCTGGGTGGGGCGCTCCACGTACGCGAGCTGCAACTGGCCCGGCGCGTTGGGGATGCCCGGGGGCGCCACGAAGGACACCCGCGTGCGCGGAATCCCCGCCGTCACCAGCACCTCCGCCGCCGCCTTCGCCCAGGCGAGCCCCTGACCCTCCAGGCGCTGCGCGTCCGGCAGCTTCGCGGCCACGGTGAGGCTCCGGATGGCGGGACGGGCCTTCACGGCCTCCGCCACCTCGCGCAGGCACGCCTCGGTCTGGGCGCCCTGGGGCTCCAGGATGCGCCCCGTCACGAGCCGCCCGTTGTCGAACCTCAGGCCCCCGCAGGGGCCGTCCGCCTCCGCGGCGAAGCCCACGACGGGGGACGCCAACAGCGTCAGGGTCAGCATCAACGACGGGGTGCTTGCCCTCACGGCGCCACTCCTTCCGCCGTGTCGGCGGTCTTCACGATGTTGAATTCCACGCGCCGGTTGTTCTCCCGGCCGAGCGGCGTGTCATTGGTGTCCACCGGCTTCGACTCACCGAAGCCCACCGCCTCCAGGCGCATGCCGGAGATGCCGCCCTTCATCAGCCAGTCGCGCACGTTGTTCGCGCGCCGCTGCGACAGGTCCAGGTTCTTCGCGTCGTCGCCCTGGCTGTCGGTGTGGCCTTCCACACGCACCCGCTCCAGCTCCGGATGCGTCCGGAGGATGGACACCACCTGCTGCAACAGCGGGAAGGACTTCGGCAGGATGACGTCCTTGCCGGTGGCGAAGTACACCTTGTCCAGGATGACGATGCGCGAGCCTTCCAGGCGCACCTTGGACTCGCCCTTGTCCGGGCACCCGTCGTCGTCCTTCACGCCGTTGATGACCTCCGCCTCCAGCGGGCATTGATCCTTCGCGTCCGGGATGCCGTCGCGGTCGTTGTCCGGATCCGGGCAACCGTCCTCGTCCTCGAAGCCATCCACGTCCTCCGGCGCCGTCGGGCAGCGGTCCTCCGTGTCCGGAATGCCATCGCCATCCGTATCCACGGGCGCGGGCGGCAGGCTGAGCGCGGGCGGGGGCGCGTTCGCGGGCGTGGCGGCATCCTCCGGGGCCTTCACCTCCGGCAGCGAGTCCGGGCAGCCGTCGTCGTCGCGGTAGCCGTTCACCGTCTCCGGATCCATGGGGCAGACATCGTTCACGTCGGGGATGCCGTCGCGGTCGTCGTCGGGATCCAGGCAGCCGTCGTCGTCCTGGAAGCCGTCGAAATCTTCCGGGCCCAGCGCGCAGGTGGGCGCGGGCTTTGGGCCTCCGGGCGTGAAGGTCAGCCCCGCGAGGATGCGGAAGGCGGGCGTGCCGTAGCCGCGCGTCAGGCCAGGGCCGGCGCCCACATGCGCGGCGAACCCGTTGGCGAAGCGGTACTTCACCGCGCCCAGGACCTCCAGGGGGACCTCCTCCGTGTTGGACTCCTTCAGGCCCACCGCGCCCGCGAGCGTGGCCTGGGCGGACAGCGCCTGTGTCACCGGCACCTCCGCGCCCACGCCGAACGCGAACTCGTTGCCCACGCGCAGGTTGCGAAGCTGTTCCGTCTGACGAAGGTTGACGCCCACGTTGGCGAGCAGCCGCAGATGGGATGTGGCCCACTCACCGGCGATGCGCGGCTGGAAGGTGAGCCCGTCCGAGCCCAGGAAGTTCGAACCGCCCGCCGTGGGCAGGGTGAAGGGTGCCAGCACCGCGAGGTTCAGCGAGCCCCGCGACAGCAGCGCCAGCTTGGGCACCACGCGCAGGTCGCCCAGGCCCGTCTTGCCCACGCCGTTGGCGAACGACTCCGACACGGCGCCCGCGGGCTCCGAACCCGTGGTCGTCACCGGCAGCACCACGCCGATCTCCAACCGGTCGAAGAGGGACACCGCGCCCATCAGGTCCAGGGAGAGCTGCCGCTCCACGATGTGGTAGACGAACGCGTCCTCGCGAGGGTCGTAGAAGTTGAGCGGCTGGTGCGCGTAGTTGAGCGACGCGCCCACGTTCCACGTCTTGTGCGGCGCGACGCGCGCGCTGTTCAGCCCGAGCACGTCGTAGGCACCCGGCCCCGGCTTGTACTGCTGCACGTCGATGGCCTGCGACACCGTGGGCTGCGCGTCCGCCCGCGACGCCGCGCCCAGCGCCAGGCCCACCGCCACCATCAGTGCCAGGCCTGGGCCCGGAAGGGCAGGGCGCCGCTGTCCGAGGGACGGCATGGCCCGCGGACGCAGGTCGCGGTCTTTCCCCGTCGAGCCACCCGGAGGGGACACGGAGGCGTCGAGCGGCCCGGTGCCGCGCTTCATGTCGATGCCGCCGCGGACTCCGCCCTGCTCGCTGTCCATGTGATTCGGATCCGTTTCGTTCGTGTCGCGCGCGCCATGGGCGTTCGCGTCCAGCTCGCCGTCCAGGTGGCCGCCATTGTCGCTGTCGGGGTCGCGCGCGACACGAACGAAACGGATCCGAATCACATGGAC
>NZ_RAVZ01000170.1 GCF_003611635.1 Corallococcus terminator
CCCGAGGACTCCGACCCGAACAAGCCGCGCGTGCCAGTGGTCGTCTTCGGCGGCGCCGCGCAGGGCGTCCGGCCGTCGATGGCGCTCACGCCCACGCCGGACTTCTCCGAGGAGGACCTGGCGGTGCTGGACGACATCGAGCGCATCTCGCGCGGTGAGGAGGCCAGCCTGGACACGGAGAAGGTGAAGCCCGCGCGCATGGTCGCGAGCCTCATCCGCCTGCTCATCCGCAAGGGCCTCATCCAGGAGTCGGAGTTCCTGGAGGAGCTGGCCCAGAAGTGACCGGGGCCGCGCCGTCGTCGGACCCTTCGGCCCCGCTGCTGGACGTGCGCGGGCTCACCACCCAGTTGTCGCTGGAGCGAGGGCCGGTGCGCGCGGTGGACGGCGTGTCCTTCACCGTTCCTCCCGGCGGCACGCTGGGGGTGGTGGGGGAGAGTGGCTGCGGCAAGAGCCTCACCGCGCTGTCGGTGATGCGGCTCATCCCCACACCACCCGGCAAGGTGGTGGCCGGGGAGGTGCTCTTCCGGGGGCAGGACCTCTTGCGCCTGCCGGAGCCGGAGATGCGGCGCGTGCGCGGGCGGCACGTGGCCATGGTCTTCCAGGAGCCGATGACGTCGCTCAACCCCGTCTTCACCGTGGGCGAACAGATTGGCGAAGGCGTCCGGCTGCACCTGAAGGCATCCCGGGCGCAGGCGCGCGAGCGCGCGGTGGAGATGCTCCGGCAGGTGGGCATCCCGGCCCCCGGCGAGCGCGTGGACGCGTACCCGCACCAGCTCTCCGGCGGCATGCGCCAGCGCGTGATGATCGCCATGGCGCTCGCGTGCGACCCGGCGCTGCTCATCGCGGACGAGCCCACCACGGCGCTGGACGTCACCATCCAGGCGCAGATCCTGGACCTGCTCAAGCGCCTGCAGACCGAGCGTCACATGGCGGTGATGCTCATCACCCACGACCTGGGCGTGGTGGCGGGAAGCTGTGACGCGGTGGTGGTGATGTACGCGGGCCGCATCGTGGAGCAGGCCCCGGTGCGAGAGCTCTTCGCCCGGCCCGCGCACCCGTACACGGCGGGCCTGTTGCGCTCCATCCCGTCCCTGCACGACGCGGGCGCGGCGGTGGAGGGGGAGAAGCGCCGGCTGAAGGCGATTCCCGGCATGGTGCCGTCCCTGGGCGCGCTGCCGTCCGGGTGCGCGTTCCGAGACCGCTGCGACCGCGCCTCCGAACTGTGTGCCCGCGTCACGCCCGCGCTGGAGCCCAAGCGCGGAGGCCAGTGGGCCGCCTGCCACCACCCGGTGCCCGCGCCATGAGCGAACCGCTGGTCCAGGTGCGTGACCTGAAGGTGCACTTCCCGGTGCGCGGCGGCTTCTTCGGACGCGCGAAGGGTGCGGTGCGCGCGGTGGACGGCGTGTCCTTCGACGTCGCGCGCGGTGAGACGCTGGGCCTCGTGGGGGAGAGTGGCTGCGGCAAGAGCACGCTGGGCCGCGCGGTGCTGCGCCTCCTGGAGCCCACGGCCGGCTCCATCCGCGTGGACGGACGCGAGCTCACCGGCCTGTCGCAGCGCCAGTTGCGGCCCCTGCGCCGGCGCATGCAGCTCGTCTTCCAGGATCCGTACGCCTCGCTCAACCCGCGCATGACGGTGGGGGACATCCTCGCGGAGCCCTTCGCCATCCACGGCCTCGCGAAGGGCAAGGCGCGCGAGGAGGAGGTGCTGGCGCTCCTGGACGCCATGGGCCTGCCTCGCGAGGCCCGGCACCGCTACCCGCACGAGTTCTCCGGCGGGCAGCGTCAACGCATCGGGATTGCACGTGCCATCGCGTTGCGTCCGGATCTGGTGGTAGCGGACGAGCCCATCAGCGCGCTGGACGTCTCCATCCAGGCGCAGATCGTCAACCTGCTGGTGGACCTGCAGCGCGAGCGCGGGCTCACCTACGTCTTCATCGCGCACGACCTGAAGATCGTGGAGTACGTGTCCACGCGCGTGGCGGTGATGTACCTGGGCCGCATCGTGGAGGTGGCGCCGTCGCGTGTGCTCTACGCCGGGCCACGGCATCCGTACACGCAAGCGCTGCTGTCCGCGGTGCCGGTGCCGGATCCGGAGCGTCCCCGCACGCGCCTGCTGCTGCCGGGCGAGCCGCCCTCGCCGCTGTCTCCACCGTCCGGGTGCTCATTCCACCCTCGCTGCCCCTACGTGATGGAGCGCTGCCGGCGTGAGTCGCCGCCGCTCTACCCGCTGGGGGACGGCCACGCCGCCGCGTGCTTCCTGGCCGAAGGGGACGCGCAGCGCGCCGGGCCCGTTCCCCCTGTTTCCGCGTCCGACGGAGGTCCCGGTGTTCTGGCTCAGCCATCATCACGCGGATGAGTACAACCGCACGTACGTGCTGGGCGGGGTGCGCGTCTGCGCGCGCTGCCTGGGCACGTACCCGGTGCTCGCCGCCGTCTTCGTGGGGCTGTTCTCGCTGAAGGCGCCGCTCGCGTGGACGTGGGACGTGCCGGTGGGCGTGGCGCTCACGCTGCCGGCGCTGGTGGACTGGGCGGTGGGGCGCTTCCGTCCGGCCTCCGGCAACAACGCGGTGCGCACGCTGACCGGGGTGTTGCTGGGGCTGGGACTTGCCCGCTCGCTGTACATCCACGTGCAGCGCCCCCTGCCGACGGTGCTGCTGGCACAGGCACTCCTGGTGACAGGGGTGGCGGTCCCTGTCATTCTCGCCACTTACCGGCGTCCACGGCCGGAATAGACCTTTCCCGCGTACCTGTCCGTTACAGGCAATGGGCGGGAAGGGGATGGCACCCGTGGCTTCATGGGCACAGGGGGAGTGTTGGCACCCGAAACCTCAGACGAGCGGCTGATGCTCGCCTTCCAGGCGGGAGACGCGCGCGCGTTCGAAGCGCTGATGCGAAAGCACCGCGCGCCGGTGTTCAACTTCATCCTGCGCTTCGTCGGGCAGCGGGCGCGAGCGGAGGACGTGCTGCAGGAGACGTGGCTCAAGGTGGTTCGCAGCGCACGGGAATACACGCCGAAGGCCCGGTTCACGACCTGGCTGTACACCATCGCGAGGAACCTCTGCGTGGACAGCACGCGCAAAGAGAGCTACCGCCAGACGACATCCCTGGAGGCCCCCGTCGGTGGCACGGACGGGGACGAGGGACGTCCGCTGGGCGAGGGGCTGCCGGACTCCGGTGCCAGTCCGGAGCGCGGGGCGCACAACGCGCGCCTGCGGCCCCTGCTGGAGCGGGCCCTCGCGGGCCTGCCGGAAGAGCAGCGCGAGGTGTTCGTGTTGCGCGAGTACAGCGGCATCCCGTTCAAGGAGATCGCCGAGGTGACGGGCGTGTCCGAGAACACGGTGAAGAGTCGGATGCGCTACGCGTTGGAGGGACTGCGCCGTCGTCTGGGAGAACTGGGCGTGGATGGTGACCTGTCGGAGGATGGAAGGACGGTGGCGGGATGAGTGCCCAGAATGCCCATGCGCACGAGGACCGGCTCCTCGACTTCGCCTACGGCGAGCTGCCTGCGTCGGAGGCCCAGTCGCTGGAGCAGCACGTCCAGGGCTGCGCGCGCTGCTCCAAGGCCCTGTCGGACATCCGCGGCGTGCGCTCCACGATGGCGCACCTGTCGGTCGAACCGCCGCCGGATGCCGGCCTCGAATCGCTCCTGGCGTACGCGCAGCAGTCCGCGCGCCGCGCCGCCGCGGGACCCGAACCGAAGCCCTCGCGCTGGCGCCGCTGGCTGCTGCCCGTGGTGGGCCTGGCCTCGGTGAGCACCTTCGGTCTGCTGACGCTGGAGGTCAGCAAGGACGTCAACCTCCAGCCAACGCTGACCCAGAAGGCTGAACCGGCAGCAGCGAAGGCGGACCAGGCCCTGGCCTATGACGACGCCCCGGCCCGTCCGGCGGCACCTCCTCCGGCCATGCAGGCCGCGCCGGCCCCCGCGCCCATGGAGGGCGCGCTGCTGGACCGTGCGCAGCGGAAGCAGGCGGAAGCCTCCGTGGGCGCCAAGGGCGGGGGCGAAGGTCGGCCCTCGGACTGGATGAACGCGGGCAGCGGTGGCGCGCTGCTGGAGCGGCGTCGCGGGGCGGAGGCGAAGAAGCAGATGTCCGGCTTCGGCATGTCGAAGTCGGAAGCGAAGAGGGACGCGCTTTCGGCCCCGTCGGCGGTGATGGACGACGAGGCGAAGGACTCCGCGCTCGCGCAGGGCACGCTCGGTGGGAGCCGCTCGGGCCTCGGTGTCAGCACTGGCATCGGCAATGGGGGCGGTGGCAGCGACAAGCTCCGCAAGGAAGAGGAAGGCTCGCTGCGGCTGGGCGGCGCGTCCTATGGACGGGGCCTCGCCACGGACGAAGACGCGCTCGCGGAAGAGGTCGCGCTACCGCCGCCCGCGGATTCCGTGGTCGCTGGCGCTCCCATGGCGCCTTCCACGCCGCCGATGCCCACGGGCTCCACCCAGCGCAATCAGCAGGCTCCTGGCAAGGCGATGGCCGCCGCCGAGCAGATGCCCGCCCCCGTGCAGATGCCTGCCCCCGAGCCGCTGCCCGCCACTGTTTCCAAGCCGAAGTCCGCGCCCGCGGAGAAGGCGGCCCGCGCCGATGCGCTGACGACCTCCCGCGATCTCTCGCGTCAGGCGCAGGAAGCCGCGAGCCAGGGCGACCGCGCCCGGGAGTCCCAGTTGCTGCGCGCCGCGCTCGCGGCAGGGGCCACCGGAAGTGAGCGCCTGTCGCTGCTCTCCCGCCTGTGCGAAGCGGAGTACGCCCGGGGCCGGAGGACCGAAGGCGCGGAGGTCTGCGCGCGCATCCTCTCCGAGGCACCCGATTCCGAAGCGGCCCGGCGGGCCGGGCTCTGGCTGGGGCAGGGCGGGGCGGCGACCGTCCCCGTCAAGAAGGCTCCGGCCCAGGCCGCCCCGGTCCCGTCCAAGCAGTAGCAGCTCCGGGGGACGGCGATGTCCGTCCCCCAGGTGACGCTCCAGTCCAGATGACCGATGCAGCGGGCCTCCGGAGCCTGGATACTGGGCGGATGACGCCGGTCGTGGATCATCCCCCTGTGAGCACCCCCCGGAAGACAGCGTCGCGCTCCCTGCGCCGGGCCAGTCGGGGCCAGTCGATGGTCGAGTACTCGGTGCTCAACTGGGTGCTGCTCGTGGCGCTCGTCGTCGGTGCCACCGTGAAGATCCAGTGGTCCGATGACCGGCAGAGCAACGTCATCGACCTGTTCCTCGAGGCGTACGAGATCTATTACGACTCGTTCTACTTCGTGCTGAACCTGCCGTTCCCCTGACGCAGGGCGCCACGCGGATCATTCAGCGGACGCGCGGCCCAACCCAACAGGCAGGGAGGGGCTGGGCCCCCCGGGTGTCCTGGGATTCCGTTCTATCGTGAGAGGTGGTTTTGACACCTGCTCTGGCGCATGGCTAACATCCCACCCGTTCGCGCCCTGGCACCGCCCCCTCGTCAAAGCTGTCTTGCCGCCACGACGGCGCCCCACCGTTCTGGAGGACCTTGAACCATGTTGAAGGGTAAGACCCCGCTCGTCGTCGCGCTGGTGCTCGGTTTGCTCGCGGGCATCGTGGCCTATTCGGCCATCAAGAAGAAGGAATCGGATGTGCGTCGCGGGTGGAATCTGGTGCCCGTGGTGGTCGCGGGCACGGACATGCCCGAAGGGACGGTCATCACGTACGAGATGATCTCCCAGCGCTCCGTGCCCGAGCAGTTCGTCACCTCGTCGGTGGTGAAGCCGGACTCGGCCAACTACATCGTGAACCAGAAGGTGTTGGTGGCGCTGCAGGCCGGCGACCCCATCCTCTGGAGCCAGTTCGAGACGACGAAGGCCGCCGAGCGCCTGTCGACGAAGGTGCAGAAGAAGGCGCGCGCCATCACCATCGAGGCGAAGCACACGACGTCGGTGGGCGGCTGGATCCGTCCCAACGACCACGTGGACATCATCGGCACGTTCCGCGATCCGCAGACGGACGAGAGCGTCGCCGTGACGCTGCTGCAGAACATCATCGTGGTCGCCACGGGCAAGATCACCGGCACCACGAACATCAACCTCATCCCGGAGAGCCAGCGCGAGTACGCCAACGTGTCGCTGATGGTGCTGCCGGAAGAGGCGGAGATCCTGGTGCTGGCCGCGGAGCTGGGCAACCTGACCCTGTCCTTGCGCAACGAGGACGACGTGGACCTCATCGAGGAGCGCGGTCGCGCCACCATCAGCACGCTGCTGTCCGGCGAGCGCACCCGGGTGCTGGAGCAGAAGCGCCGGGAGATCATCCAGATCATCAAGGGCGGCACCGGCGAGAAGGCCTCGGCCGGCTCTCCGTAGTGGCCCGCGGGGGCTGCTTCATCTGAAGCGGCCCCGCCGGCTTCTCCCTCTTCCTCACGGGGATTCGCGCCCATGCTCGCAGGTATCGTCCTCCTTCTCGTCACCGGCTCGGTGTTCTTCTTCAGCCTGGTGATCTTCAGCGTCCTGTCGAAGGCGTATGAGCAGTACCAGGAGCGCTACGTCGCCAAGTCGATGAACGACTTGAGCGACATGTTCCTCTTCATCGACGCACGGCAGATGTTGATCCTCAACATCGCGATGATGTGCCTCCTGGGCATCCTCAGCTACATCATCTTCAACCCCATCCTGGCGTTGATCGCGACCATCTTCGGCTTCTTCCTGCCGATGCTGCTGGTGAAGCACTACCGCAAGCGCCGGATCAAGAAGTTCAACGTGCAGTTGGTGGACGCGCTGCAGGCCATGGCCAACGCTTTCAAGGCGGGCCTCACGTTCCCCCAGGCCATCGAGCACGTGGCGCGCGAAGCGATGCCGCCGCTGTCCCAGGAGTTCGGCCTGTTCGTGAAGGAAGTGAAGCTGGGCGTCCCCCTGGAAGAGGCCCTGATCAACATGGGCCGCCGCGTGGGCAGTGACGACCTGGAGCTGGTGGTGGTGTCCACCAACATCGCGCGCCAGTTGGGCGGCAACATGGCGGAGATGTTCGAGACCATCTCCACGGTGATCCGCGAGCGCTTCCGCCTGGAGGGCAAGATCGACGCCCTCACGTCCCAGGGCAAGCTGCAGGGGTGGATCGTCGCGGCCATGCCGGCCGTCCTCGGCATGGTGCTCAACTACATGCGCCCGGACCTGATGGAGCCGATGTTGGATCACTTCTTCGGCTACATCCTGGTGACCATCATCGCCATCATGGAGATCATGGGCATCCTCATCATTCGGAAAATCGTCAACATCGACATCTGAAACGAGGCGCACCGTGCACGACATCCTGACAGCCATGCTGATGGGCGGCTTCGCGCTGCTGACCACGGGTGCTGTGGCCTTCCTGGGCGTGGGCCTCTACACCAACGTCCTGGAGCACTTCCTCACGGAGGTCCGCGACGAATCCGCGGGCGGCGTGAAGGGCGTGGGCTCCGTCGCCATCCGCAAGCTGGGGGCGATGAACCGCCGCTTCATGTGGCCGGGCTATGAGTCCAAGACGCGCCGCAAGCTCATCAAGGCGGGCGAGCCGTCGCAGTACAAGCCCGAGGACATCATGGCGCTGCAGGAAGTCAGCGCCTTCCTGGCCCTCCTGGCCGGCCTCTTCGTCGTCAACGGCATCGGGATGAACCTTGCCTGGTCGCTGCTGGTGATGCTGTTGGGCCTGTTCTATCCGCTCATCTGGTTGAACGATCAGGTGAAGCGCCGTCACCTGGCCATCAGCCGCGCGCTTCCGTACAACATCGACCTGCTGACGCTGTCGGTGGAAGCGGGCATGGACTTCACGGGCGCGCTGGCGAAGGTGGTGGAGAAGGGCCGTCAGGGGCCGCTGCGCGAGGAGCTCCAGTTGGTGCTCAAGCAGCTCAAGATGGGCAAGACGCGTGAAGAGGGCTTGAAGAGCATGATCGCGCGCGTGGACCTGCCGCCCCTGACGACGTTCGTCACGGCGCTGATCCAGGCGGACAAGATGGGCACCAGCCTGGGCAAGGTGCTGCGCATCCAGTCCACGCAGATGCGCATCGACCGGACGCAGCGCGCGGAGAAGCTGGCGGGTGAAGCGCCGGTGAAGATGCTCTTCCCGCTCATCGCCTGCATCTTCCCGACGGTGTTCATGGTGCTCTTCGGGCCCATCGTGTTCCAGTTCATGTACGGCAACGTCGGGGGCTAGTCCTCTGCCGATCCTGCTCACCATCACCCAGGGGCTCCAGGTTGGTAGGGAGCTCGCCTTCGAGCAGGCCGAGGTGAAGATCGGCCGGACCTCGGAGAACGACCTGGTGCTGCATGACCACGGGGTCTCCCGGCGTCATGCGCGCATCACGGCGAAGGACGGGCAGTACTTCGCCGAGGACGTGGGCAGCGCCAACGGCACGCAGCTCAACGGCCAGCCGCTCGGCGGGCAGAAGCAGTTGCGCGACGGAGATCGCATCACCGTCGGGCCGGTGGAGTTCACCTTCGTCTGGATGCCGCAGGACGATGAGGCGGACGTCACCCGGCCCATCCGCAGGGTGCTCGCGCCGGCGCACGCGCAGGTGTCGCCGCCGCAGGGCCTGGAGCAGGCCTCGCTCGCGGAGATCGAAGCCGCGCCCACGAGCTACCAGCAGTCGCTGCCGGTGATGGCGAGGCCGTCCTTCCTGCCGACCCCGGTGCGTTCCGGGGCCGCGGCGAAGAGCCTGGCGACACCCGCGGCGCCGCTGGCACCCCCTCCCACGAAGAAGCCGGAGGCCGTGGTGCCTCCGCCGAAACGGCCCTCTGCTCCCGACCTTCCGGCGGTGGGCGCGCCCGCGCAGGGCCGCGCTTCGGGGCCGCGCCTTCCCGCGCTGGGAGCGCCCACGCTGAACAGGGCCGCCCGTCCGGCAGGGGAGGCCTCCTCGCAGGGCCGTGCATCCGGTCCGGGCCTTCCTGCTGGTGGAGCGTCCACGCCGAACCGGGCCGCGCCCGCCGGGGAGGGGACTCCCGCGCAGGGCCGTGCATCCGGTCCGGGCCTTGCCGCTGTCGGAGCGCCCACGTCGAACCGAGCAGCGCCTGCCGTGCAGGGGGCGCCCGCGCAGGGCCGCGCTTCGGAGCCGGGTCTTCCCGTCGCGGGTGCTTCCGCGAAGGGCGGACCTTCTGCCCCTGGCCCGTCCGCCGCTTCAGGCAAATTCTCGGCACCGGGCCCCGTCTCGCCTGACGCCTCCTCCGCACCGAAGCGGGTCGCCCCTCCGGGCCCGCCCGTGCTCGATGCCGCCGCGCCGAAGAAGGCCCCGCCGGGCCTGCCCTCGGTTGGCGCTCCCGCGCTGAACCGTCCCTCCCTGGGGCGTGGTGCCGCGCGAGGGGCCGAGGCGGCGAAGCCTCCGTCGCTCCAGGCGGATGCCCCCGCCGCGCCGCCTCCGCCGGGCCCGTCCGCTCCGCGCAGGGATGCTCCGTCTGTCGCTCCCGTCGCGAGTGGAAGGCCGACCGCGTCGCCTCCGGTGAACAGGGGCGCGGTGGCTTCGGTGCCTCTGCTGCCCCCTGTTCCGGCGCTGACGCCTCCCGTGGCGCCCGCGCCCGTGCGGGGTTCGCCGGCCCCAGCTTCGGGCCTTCCCGTGCTGTCGCCGTCCGGGGTCGTACCGCCTCCGGTGACCGCTCCCGTCGCTTCGTGGGACGCGCCTCCGGCGAGCCTGTTCCCGGTGGATCCGGACGAGCCCGAGGAGCGCACGCTGATGGCGATTCCCGTGGTGGAGTCGCCTGGGCCTGCCCTGGCTGCTCCTCCGGTGGCGCCCCCTGCGTTGTCCTTCGTGGATCCGGACGAGCCCGAAGAGCACACGCTGATGGCGATCTCCACGGTGGACTCGCCGGAGCCCCTGTTTTCGTCGCCCCCGGTGGCGGCCCCCGCGCTGGCCTTCGTGGATCCGGAGGAGCCCGAGGAGCACACGCTGATGGCGATCTCCGCGGTGGACTCGCCGGAACCCCAGACCCAAGCCGCCCCGTCATTCGCCCCCCCGGAGGCCGCGGCCCTTCCGTCGGTGGCGGAGGAGGAGCCCGAGGAGCACACGGTCCTCGACCTGCGGCCCATCGTCCCCGTCAGTCCGCTCGTGCCGCGCCCGGTGCTGCATGGGGCGCCTCCACCGAAGGCAGCCGCCCCCGTCTTCTCCGCGGAACCGCCGACGTACGTGGGGCAGGACCAGGACATCCCTGCCGCCCCACCGGACGACGCCTTGTCCGACGTGCAGACCTTCATCGGCAAGGACGGCCCTGGCGCGCCCCCTGTTCTGGCGCCTTCTCCGGCGCGAAGCGCTCCGGTCGCTCCGCCTCCGCCTTTTGATCCGGCCTTTGATCCGGTGACGTTCGTGGGCAAGGACCGGCCGGCCGCGGCGGCGCCCCCCGCATCGTTGGCCGCTTCACCGCCGGCCGCGGGGGCCGGCCTGCTGGCCCTGCTCTCTTCGGACGAGGGCGACGCCACCCAGCCGCTCCCGCCGTCTGATCCGGACGCCTCCTCCTCCCAGCCCGCGCGCTCCGTGACGGTCGTCGCCAAGGTCGAACCGTCGAGCGCCGCCGACAAGGCCCGGAGGCGGCGCCAGCTCGCCCGCTCGCTGGGCGGCCAGTTCGTCCTCTTCTGGAGCCGCCAGTCCCTGCTGCGCCGCGTCGGCTACGCATCCCTCGCGGGCGTCGTCGTGCTGGCGGCGCTGTTCGGCGTGGTGACCGCCGTGACGTCCCAGTCGCTCCGGCTGCCGGGCCGGGAGCCCTTCAAGCTGGGCCTGGAGCCGGTGCCGGACTCGTTCGGCTTCGGCCAGGGCGTGCGCTGGTCCCACGTGGACGACAAGGTCTTCGACTTCCGCTTCGTCTCGCCCACGCGCGCGGTGGCGGTGCTGCACTACCAGGCCAGCAGCATCTCCAAGGACGAGGTCAACCTGTCGCTCAACGGCGTGTCCCTGGGCTGGGTCCCGCCGGACACGGCCCAGACGCAGGAGCGCGAGCTGGAGCAGGTGATGCCCCCGGGCCTGCTGCGCCGCAACGAGAACAACCAACTGCTCTTCGACAACGCCCTCAACCCGCCCGGTCAGGAGAGCTGGCGCATCTGGAACCTCCGGCTGGAGATCATCCCGGTGCCGGAGTTGCCGCCGGCCCAACTGTTGGCGTCCGCTCGGGAAGCCGCGACGGCGGGTGCCCGGTTCTACGAGCTCAAGGACGTGGGCGGGGAGAACCTCTTCAGGGCCTGGCAGCAGTACCGCGCCGCGTGGATCACCCTGGAAGCGCTGGATGAGAAGCCGGAGCTCTACGAGGACGTCCGGGAGCGGATCGCCCGGATTTCAACGGAGCTGGACCACCGGTGCGGTCAGCTCATGCTGGAATTCCAGCAGGCCGTTCAGTACCGGAGTCGGCGTCAGGCGGTCGCGGCCCTGGCGGAAGTGCGGAGACGCTTCCCTAGCACCGAGCATCGCTGCCACAATCTCGCGCTGGAAAAAGCCTATGAGCATGAACTCTAGGGTTCGTGCCCCCCTCAGCAGGACGCGGTGAACACCATGTCGAACGGTCCTCCCCCAGCCCGCCGAAGGCCCACTTCGGGTACGCCCTCCTCCGGGACCGGACAACGCGCGCCGGTCCGTCGGTCGACCGCCGGTGTCTCCGCGGCCAGGCCCGCGAAGCTCGTGGTCATCGCGGGCCCCAGCGAGGGCGCGGAGTTCCCGCTCTCCGAACTGGAGTACACGGTCGGCCGCGCCTCCGACAATCCCATCTGCCTTCAGGACACGTCCGTCTCCCGCAAGCACATCACGCTGCGCAAGGAGTCCGCGGGCTGGTACGTCAGCGACATGAAGTCGGGCAACGGCACGCTCGTCAACGACGAGCCCGTCACCGACGAGACGCTGCTGGCCAACGGCGACGTCATCACGCTGGGCGACTCGGAGATGCGCTACGAGGACGTGGCCAACAGCACCGCCAAGGTGCAGGCGCCGCCGTCGGGCCCCAGGCCCCGTCCGTCCACGAGCGGCAGCCGTTCCTCCTCGGCGGTGCCCGTGCGTCCCGGCCCCGGTCGCGCGCGCCCGCAGACGTCGCGCGCCTCCGCAGCCGCGGAGCAGACGCCGGAGATGCAGCGCAAGAAGATGCGGATGAAGCTCGCGGGCGTGGGCGTGGTGGTGGTGCTCCTGGCCGGACTGGGCGTCGCGCGCACCCGCATGCAGAAGCAGCAGGAAGAGCAGGGCCGCATCGAGCAGGAGCAGCGCCAGTACCGCGAGCAACTGGGTGGCCTCTTCCAGGAGGCCAAGAACCTGGTGCGCGAGGGCCAGTGGCAGCAGGCCAAGGTCAAGCTGATGGAACTCCAGGAGCAGGCGCCCGAGTACCCCGGCGTGGCCGACTACCTGAAGGCCGCGGACAAGGAGATCCCCAACCAGGGACACCTGACGGCGGCCCAGACGGCGATGACCAAGGGGGAGCTTGCCTCCGCGCAGGCGTCGCTGGCCAAGGTGGGCAGCGACACGCAGCTCTACGAGCAGTTGAAGACGGCTCGCAGGGCGCTGACCGACGCGGCCGACACGCGCACCAAGGAGGCCAACACGCTGATGGCCACCCGTCAGTTGGAGTCGGTGCAGAAGGCCAAGGCCATCACCGACGACGTGCTGGCGACCTTCCCGGAGCACCGCGACGGCAAGCTCATCAACGAGGAGGCCGTGCGCATCATCGCGGACCTGACGCGTCCGGAGCCCGTGAAGGTGACGGCGGCGCCCAAGCCCTGGGAGCCCGCGGTGGATCGCTTCCGCGACGGTGACATGACCGGCGCGGTGGCCATCCTCAACACGTGCCTGGGCAAGACGCCCCAGTGCAAGCAGTACATGACGCAGATGACGGAGTTCGGGAACCTCTACAAGAAGCTGGAGGACCTGGACGCCAAGGGACTGACGCGGCTGTTGGCGCTCGACAAGGACATCACTGACGGCCGGGGCAGCAAGATGGCGCGCAACGCGGGCACCCGCGCGGCGACGACCTTCTACAAGAGCGCCGCCGCCGCGAAGGCCTCCGCGCAGTACACGCGCGCGATGGAGCTTGCCCGCCGCGCGCTCCAGGCGGACCCCAACCACACGGGCGCCGCCAACATCGTCAGCGACCTGCGGGCCAAGGCCAAGGACCTGTACATGCAGGCCTACTCCATCAAGGACTCCAGCCCGGACGAAGCGCTGCCCCAGTTCAAGGACGTCGTCTCCATGACGCCGCCGGACGACGAACTGCACGGCAAGGCCCAGGGCTGGGTCGAGAAGCTGTCGCGATGAAGAAGCGCAAGGGCGCGGAGCCGCCGCCCCCCGAGGAGGGGCAAGGCGACCTCTTCGGCACGTCGCTCTTGCCACCCCTGCGCCCGGCTTCTCCGGTGGCCAAGGCCGCCGGGAGCAAGCCTCCGCCGCCCGCGCTCCCGCCCCGGGCGGAAGCCGTCCCGCCGCCATCGGCCCCGGCACCCATCCCGGTGCCGCGCGTGGAGCGAACGGTGTTGTCGGTGGGCGAGCTGACGCGCCAGTTGAAGCAGACGGTGGAGTCGCGCTTCCCGCGCGTGCTGGTGCGCGGCGAGGTGTCCAGCTTCCGGGGCGCCAATGCGCGCGGCCACTGGTACTTCACGCTCAAGGACGCGGACGCCTCCATCGACGCCAAGGTGTGGGCCTCGATGGCATCGCGGATCCGCTTCGCGCTGCGCGACGGCATGGAGGTCCTGGCCGAGGGCAGCGTGGACCTGTACGAGCCGCAGGGCCGCTACAGCCTCATCGTCAGCCGGCTGGAGCCCGTGGGCGAGGGCGCGATGGCGCTCGCGTTCGAACAGCTCAAGCAGCGGCTGGCGGCCGAGGGGCTCATCGGCGACCGGCGCGTGCGGCCTCCCCGGCCCGTCCCCTTCCTGCCCCGGCGCATTGGCGTCGTCACCAGCCGCACGGGCGCGGCGCTCCAGGACTTTCTGCGAGTGCTGCACTCGCGCAACCCCCGGCTGGGCGTGCTGCTGGCGGACGCGCGCGTGCAGGGCGAGGGCGCTGAAGAGGACGTCGCGCGGGCCATCGAGCGGCTGGGGCGCACCGACGTGGACGTCATCGTCGTGACGCGCGGCGGAGGCTCCGTGGAGGACCTCTGGACCTTCAACGAGGAGCGGGTGGCGCGCGCCATCTTCGCCTCGCCGGTGCCGGTGGTGTCCGCCATCGGCCACGAGATCGACTTCACCATCGCGGACTTCGTCGCGGACCTGCGCTCGCCCACGCCCAGCGCGGCGGCGGAGCGGCTGTCTCCGGTGCTGGCGGACCTGGAGCTGACGCTGGCCACGCAGTCCGGACGGCTGCGCCGCGCCTTCGAGCGCCGCGTACTGGAGCTGCGTGAGCGTCAGGGCCAGCTCGCGGCCCGGCTCACCGACCCGCGCCGAGCGGTGAACCAGCAGCGCCTGCACCTGTCCGAACAGGTGGAGGCGATGATGCGCGTGCTGCGTCCCCAGGCGCGCGAACACCGCGAACGGCTGCGGGCCCTTCAGGAACGGTTGCAGCGGGCCCGGCCCCAGACGCGGCTGGGAGAGCAGCGCTCGCACCTGCTCAAGCTCGCCGGACGCCTGTCGGAAGCGGCGCGCGCGGGCGTGTCCCGGCGGCGGGGGGAGCTGGCGGACGCGCGGCTGGGGCTGGAGCGTCTGACGCCCACGGGCCGGGTGGCGGCGGAGCGCGCGCGGATGGCGAAGGCGCGCTCGCGGCTCCTGGAGCTCCAGCGGGGGGCGCTGTCCTCCGCGCAGACACATTTCGGACGCCTGGGGGGACGGCTGGACGCCCTGAGCCCGCTGAAGGTGATGTCGCGCGGCTACGCGGTGACGTTCCGCCAGCGGGACGGCGTGGTGGTGCGCTCCACCGGGGACGTGGTGGTGGGGGATGTGCTGGGCATCAAGCTGGCCGCCCATGGCGCCCAGACGCTGGGTGGGTGTGAAGAAATCGAAGCCACCGTCACAGGCCTGAAAGGGCCGGTGGACTGCTAGCGGGCCACCCTCTACATTCCGCGCCCCGCTCGGGGAGGTGGATGGACGTGGCGAAGTCGGAAAAGAACCCGAAGGTGGAGGCCGCCCCCGAGCAGTACGGGGACGTGGTGTCGCGTCTGGAGCAGACGGTGGCGCGGCTGGAGAGCGGCGAGCTGTCGCTGGAGGATTCGCTCAAGGCGTTCGAGGAAGGCATCCGGCTCGTCCGCCGGGGCGAGAAGCTGCTCACGGAGGCCGAACAGCGCATCGAGCAGTTGCTCGTGGACGAGGACGGCCAGGAAGTCGTCGCGCCGCTGGCGGTTGCGTCCCGTCCTGCTCCCCAGGCTGCTCCCCGGGCGAGCAGCACGGCCCGTCCGCCGCCGGAGGACGATGTCCCGTTCTAGGAATCAGGGGAAGGGCGGAGGCCGGGAATGTCGAAGCCGAAGATCACCATCGTGGATGATGACCGTGACACGCGAGAACTGCTCGCCGAGGCCCTGGGTTCAGAAGGGTTCGAGGTGACATCCGCGGCCAACGGCCTGCGGCTGGTCGCCTCACTGGAGCTGCACCGGCCGCACGCCATCCTCCTGGACGTGAACATGTCCTGGATCAACGGCTTCGAGCTGTGCCAGGCGGTGAAGCAGAACAAGCAGTTCCGGGACATCCCCATCATCTTCATCAGCGGGCGGGGAGACCCGGAGGACAAGCGGCGGGGCATGGAGGTCGGCGCCGCCGACTACTTCGTGAAGCCGCTGGAACTGGACACGCTCGTCCAGCGCATCCGCGAACTCATTCCCACCGACACGGTGCAGGAGCCCTGAAGCCGATGGCCGCCTTCGAACTGGAACCCTTCATGCGCTCGCACCAGGCGCGGGTGGAGGAACTGCTGCGCGCGCGAGCCGACCGGCTGGTTCCCGCCGGCACGCCGCCCCGGCTCGCGGAGGCCATGCGCTACTCGCTGCTCGCCGGCGGCAAGCGGCTGCGTCCCGTGATGTGCATCGCGTTCGCGGACGCGGTGGCGAAGGCGAGCACCCTCAACGAGGTGGCCGTGGATGCCGCGTGCGCGCTGGAGTACGTGCACACGTATTCGCTGGTGCATGACGATCTGCCCTGCCTGGACAACGACGACCTGCGCCGGGGCAAGCCGACGAACCACAAGGTCTACGGCGAGCCGCTGGCGCTGCTGGCCGGGGACGGGCTGCTCACGGAGGCCTTCACGGTGCTGGCCAGCGGGCCGGAGCCGGTGCGCGGCATGCTGTGCGCGGAGCTGGCGCGCGCGGCGGGCGCGGCGGGCATGGTGGGCGGTCAGGTGCTGGACATCGCGAAGGACCGGGAGGCGACGCTTGCGTACCTGCTGCGGCTGCACCGGATGAAGACGGGCGCGCTCATCCGCGCGGCGTGCCGCATGGGCGTGCTGGCCGGCGGTGGCGACCTGGCGGCGCTCGTGAGCGCGGAGACCTACGGCGACGCGGTGGGGCTGGCGTTCCAGATCGCCGACGACGTGCTGGACGTGACGTCGAGCGCGGAGCAGTTGGGCAAGCCCGCGGGCGCGGACGCGGAGGCCGGACGCTTCACGTTCCCGGCGGTGCTGGGGCTGGAGGCGTCGCGGCGCATGGCCCGGGAGCTGGTGGCGAAGGCGGAGGAGGCCGTGCGTCCGCTGGAAGGCGACGACGGCCCGCTGGCCGCCCTGGCGCGCTACTCGGTGGAGCGGACATCCTGATGGCGGACGTGCTGTCCGGTGTGTCCTCTCCCTCGGAGGTCCGAGCGCTCCCCGAGGACGCGCTGCCCGGTCTGTGCGAGTCGCTGCGCGAGGCCATCATCACGCTGTGTGGCCGCGTGGGAGGACACCTGGGTGCGTCGCTGGGCGCGGTGGAACTGGTGGTGGCCCTGCACCGCGTCTTCCACACGCCCCAGGACGCCATCCTCTTCGACGTGGGGCACCAGGCGTACGCGCACAAGCTGCTCACCGGCCGGCGCGACCGCATGCACACGCTGCGACAGGCGGGGGGCATCGCCCCGTTCCTGGATCCGCGCGAAAGCCCCCACGACGCCCTGGCGGCGGGCCATGCGTGCACGGCCATCTCCGCGGCGCTGGGCGTGCTCGCGGGCCGGCGGCAGTTGGAGCACCGGGGGCACGTGGTGGCGGTGGTGGGGGACGGGGCGCTCACGGGCGGCCTGAGCTTCGAGGGCCTCAACAACGCCGGAGGCAGCCACCTGCCGCTGGTGGTGGTGGTCAACGACAACCAGATGTCCATCAGCGCGAACGTGGGCGCCATCCCCGCGCTCTTGCGGACGCGCAACGCGCGCGCCTTCTTCGAATCGCTGGGCTTCACCTACCTGGGCCCGGTGGACGGGCACGACCTGGGGGCGCTCACGCAGGCGCTGCGCGAGGCGAAGGCTTCGTCGCGGCCGGTGGTGGTGCACGCGCTCACGAAGAAGGGGCGCGGCTTTCCTCCCGCGGAGGCCGACGAGCAGACGCGCGGCCACGCCATGGGGCCGTATGAGTGGCGCGCCGGCAAGCTCGTGCGCTCGCGCGGCGGCCTGCCCACGTTCAGCGAGGCGTTCGCCACGGTGCTGGGCGAAGCGCTGGAGCGGGATCCACGCGTGGTGGTCGTCACCCCCGCGATGCTGGAGGGCTCCGCGCTCACGGGCTTGAAGACGCGCTACCCGGACCGCGTGCACGACGTGGGCATCGCGGAACAGCACGCCGTCACCTTCTGCGCGGGGCTGGCCGCGGCGGGGGCTCGGCCGGTGTGCGTCGTCTACTCCACCTTCCTCCAGCGCGCGTACGACCAGGTGGTCCACGACGTGTGCCTGCCGGGCCTGCCCGTCGTCTTCGCTTTGGACCGTGCGGGGCTCGTGGGCGCGGACGGCGCCACGCACCAGGGCGCGTACGACGTGTCCTTCCTCCGGCCCCTGCCGGGCCTGACGCAGTGGGCCCCGGTGGTGGGCGAGGACCTGGGGCCGATGCTCACCACCGCGCTCCAGGCCGCGGGGCCGTCCGTACTGCGCTTTCCGCGCGGCACGTTGCCGGCGGTGCCCCCGGAGCTGCACGTGGGGGACGCACCCGTGGCGGGAGCCCGCTGGCTGAAGCGCGCGCAAGCGCCCCGGCTGACGCTGGTGACGCTGGGCCCGCTGGGGCTCGCGGCGCTGGAGGCCGTGCGGGACGAACCGGACTGGAGCGTGCTGGACGCGCGCCGGGCCTGGCCGTTGGATGAAGCGGCGCTGCTGGAGGCCGCGGCGTCCGGGCACGTGGTGGTGGCCGAGGAGGGCACCACCCGGGGTGGACTGGGCAGCGCGGTGCTGGAGCTGTACGCGGCTTCGGGTGTGCATCCCCGGGTGAAGCTCGTGGGCATGCCGGACGTGTTCCTGCCGCATGGGGACGCCCGGGTGCAGCGCGCGGAGCTGGGCCTGGACGCGGTGGGCCTCAGGCGCGCGGGCCGGGGGTTGCTCGGAGAGGAGGCCCCGTGAAGTTGAAGAAGGAGCGGTTGGACGTGCTGGTGATGGAGCGGGGCCTCGCCGAGTCGCGCACCAAGGCCCAGGCGCTCATCCTCGCCGGCCAGGTGGTGGTGGGCGACCAGCGCGTGGACAAGCCCGGCGCCCTGGTGCTGGTGGAGTCGGAGCTGCGCCTCAAGGGCGAGGTGCTGCCGTACGTGTCGCGCGGGGGCCTCAAGCTCAAGGGGGCCATGGACCGCTTCGGCCTGGACGTGACGGGCCGCGTGGGCGCGGACATCGGCGCCAGCACGGGCGGCTTCACCGACTGCCTGCTCCAGCACGGCGCGGTGCGGGTGCACGCCATCGACGTGGGCTATGGCCAGCTCCACGAGAAGCTGCGCAAGGACCCGCGGGTGCGCTCGCGCGAGCGGGTGAACGCGCGCTACCTCACGGAGGAGGACCTGCCGGAGAAGGTGGGCGTGGTCGTCATCGACGTGAGCTTCATCTCGCTCACCCAGGTGCTGCCGTCGGTGCTGACGTTCCTGTCGCCCGGGGGCCTGCTGGTGGCGCTGGTGAAGCCCCAGTTCGAGGTGGGGCCGGACCGGGTGGGCAAGGGCGGCGTGGTGAGGGACCCCGTCGCGCGGCAGGACGCCATCGACACCGTGACGGCGTTCGTGCGCGAGCAGGGCCTCACCGTGCGCGGGCTGATGGACTCGCCCGTGCCCGGGCCCGCCGGCAACGTGGAAGCGCTCCTCGTCGCCGACCGGCCCTGAGGCTTCACGCCGCTACGGGCGGACCTTGCGGTAGTCGGCCAGGGGCAGCGTCTGGACCAGGCTGTTGCCGGTCCGCATCCAGAGGCGGTTGTCGTTGTCCACCGAGCACGCCAGGCTGCTGGACACCTCGTAGCGGAACAGCTCCCCCTTCTCGCCGGAGTCCACCGCGACGATCTCCTGGGGCAGGCTGCCGGCGCCGGGGCCGTTGAGCAGGTAGAATTCGGGGCTGGTGGCCCGGCCCAACTGCACCTGGACGACCTGGAGCGTGCCAGAGGCATCCACCGACTTGCCGTCCTTGTTGACGATGGCGCCGGTGTCCGCGTTCAGGAACCACACGCGCTGCAGGCCGATGGCCGCCACGCGCGTCCCCGCCGCGTAGGGCAGGAGGAACTGGAGCGGGACGGGCAGGGTGGGACTGGTCCACTTGAGCGCGGCGCCCTCGCAGCCCGCCACGTCCACCCGGCACGCCTGGATGCGGGACTGGTTGTTGCCGAAGGGGAAGCCCAGGTAGAGGATCGTGCCATCCGGGCTGAACGACGCGCGCGGTGGCGATGAGAAGGTGCCCAGGTACTCCATGATGGCGCGCTCACTCACGATCTCCAGGGTGCCGGAGCCATTGGCATCCACCCGCGCGACGACGATCTGCAGCACGCCGGACGTGGAGACGTCCGACTGCTTCACGTAGGCCACGAGCACGTCGGAGCCCCGCTGGATGGGCGGCGCGATGAGCGGCCAGAGCGAGGGGAAGTTCCACTGAGGGGTGCCATTGGTGGCGGTGTGCGACAGCCGGGACACGTTGTGGTCTTTGTCGGTGATGAGCGCGTCGCCGCTGTCCATCACGGACAGGTTGGACAGGACGTAGGTCGCCCGGGTCCGACCACTGAGCGTGAAATCCCGCTTCACGGCCACCGCGCCCACGCCGGGCGTCCAGACCCACCGCTTGTCGGTGCCCGAGTGCACGTCCGTGTAGACCGTGGACGCGCTGCACGGCAGGTTCATCTCCACGCTCTTCTGCAGGGCGCCGGTGGCATCCACGCTGAACAGCGTTCCGATGCCCGTGGTGGGGTTGCCGCACCCGATGAAGTTCACGCCCGTGCCATTGCCTTCGGCGACGAAGAAGTCCGTCACCACCTGGCCGTTGGGGTCCGCGTCCTTCACCACCTTCGTCACCGGCAGGAACGTGGCGGCCTGGGGCTGCGACACGTTGGAGCGGCCGTCCGCACAGGTGACCTTCGCGTGGAGCGCCAGCTTCGCGGAGAGGCCCGACGTGTACTTGATTTCATTCGCGGCCAGCTCGAAGTCCATGGAGCCGCTGGTGTAGGCGACCGTCTTGAGGAACACCTCCCGGTCGTAGATCTCCGTCTGCGCCACCGAATCACACCCGGAGACGAGCAGCCGGATCTTCAGCAGGGTCGCCGCCGTGTTGGGCTCGGGGATGGACAGGGTCACCACCGGAGGGTCCGGCACGGGCGGTGGCTTCGGGTCACCGCCACAGGCGGACAGGGCGGAAATGGCGAGCGAGGCCAGGAAGGCGGCCCGCGACGCGGACAGGCGCGGTCTATCGAGGTGCATGGGGCCGCACTCTACCGTGCTATGGGGACGCAGGCGGCCCTGGAGCCCCGCATCCCGGCCCCGGAACCGCCTTCCGGAGCGATTCCTGATCGCAACGCCGTCCGAAGTGCTCCCACCCCCGCCCC
>NZ_RAVZ01000171.1 GCF_003611635.1 Corallococcus terminator
GCCCTCACCTCCCCCACGCTCCGGCCGGCCCGGCTCCCCTCCTCCCGGACGCGGGAGGCCAGGTGGCGCGTCTTCCGGAGGCGCGAGGTCAGGCGCCCATCCTCCTGGGAGCGGGCGGCCCGGCTCGCGTCCGGAGAAGCACCACCCCGACCGCACGACGCCCGACCTGGGCCCCGATGGCACCCCCCAGGTGATGCTGCTGCGCCGCGGCAGCGATCGCTGGCAGGCCGGCCCGCCGTGGATCTACCGCGCGGACCTCAACGGCGACCCCGGCCTCCAGGGCGGCGAAGTGGTGCGCGTGGTGGACGGCCGTGGCTGGTTCATGGGCAAGGCCTTCTATTCGAAGGTGTCCAAGATCTCCCTGCGCTGGCTCACCAACGACGACGTCGCGGTGGACGTGGAGTTCTTCCGCAAGCGCCTCCAGTCCGCGGAGGCCCTGCGCAAGCTGGCGCTCCCCGGCGAGACGACGTACCGGCTGGTGCACGGTGAGGCGGACGGTCTGCCTGGCCTCGTGGTGGACCGCTACGGCGACTACCTGAGCGTGCAGTTCCTCGTGCCCGCCATGGAGCAGCGCAAGGACCTCATCGCGGACCTGCTGGAAGAGCAGTTCCACCCCAAGGGCATCGTCAACCGCTCCGACGTGAGCGTGCGCCACCTGGAAGGCCTGCTGCCGGAGAAGGGCCTCCTGCGCGGAACGCTGCCCCCGGGCCCCGTGTCCTTCGACGAGGGCCTCGTGCGCATGCGCGCGGACCTGCTCGACGGTCAGAAGACGGGCGCCTTCCTCGACCAGCGCGAGAACCACGTGATGGCGGCGCACTACGCCTTCGGCGACGCGCTCGACTGCTTCAGCTACGTGGGCGGCTTCGCGCTCCAGTTGGCCACGAAGGCGAAGCACGTCACCGCGGTGGAGATCTCCGACGCGGCCTCCGCGCAGCTCAAGGAGAACGCCCAGGCCAACAAGCTCACCAACCTGGACGTGGTGACGGGCAACGCGTTCGACTTCCTGCGCGACGCGGTGGACGAGGGCAAGCGCTTCGACACCATCGTGTTGGATCCACCCTCCTTCGCGAAGAACAAGGACGCCATCCCGGCGGCGGTGCGCGGCTACAACGAGCTCAACCTGCGCGCCTTCCAGCTCCTGCGCCCGGGCGGCATCCTCGTGACGGCAAGCTGCACCTACCACGTGGACGAACAGGCCTTCGAGGACATGCTCGCCTCCGCGGCCTCGGACGCGCGGCGCCGGGTGCAGATCATCGAACGGCGCGGCGCGGGTCGCGACCACCCCGTGCTCCTCAACCTGCGCGAGACGCGCTACCTCAAATGTTTCGTGCTGCGCATGCTGTGAGTTAGGGTAGGACCCAAGGGGTCCGTCCTTCGGGCCCCGACGTGCGAGAACGGTTCAAGGGATGGCGCGCCGGGACTGGGACGACGCAGACGACGAAGCCCCCGCGTCCGGTACGCGTGAGATGGAGCGCGCCATGCAGGAGACGCGCACCGTCTACCGGCAGGCGGACACGGCGTACGTCCCCTACTCCTGCCCCGCCAGCGGCGAATGCTGCCAGTTGGCGACCACGAAGCGGCAGCCCTGGCTGTGGCGTCCCGAATGGGAAGTCCTCTCCCGGGGCCGCGAGCTGCCCCCGCCCCGCGCGGATGGCGGCTGTCCCTTCCTGGACGCCGCGGGGAAGCGCTGCACGGTGTACGAGGACCGGCCGTTCGGCTGTCGGACATTCTTCTGTGAACGGATCCGCGGCCCGGCCCGGCAGCCCGCCGAAGAGGTGACGCGCTTCTTGCTCCGGCTGGAGCGCATTTCACAGCGGGTGATGCCGTCGCTCCAGAGCCCCCGTCCCCTCCTGGAATGGTATGCCGAGGCACGTACCGCCCCGGCCCGGGAGGAACCGTGAAGTCCATGCTGCTGACGCGGTGGCGGAACGCCCACCGGAGTCCCGTCGTGTTCGCGAAGCCCCCCTTCACGGCAGTGCTCCGTTCCACGCCCTGCGCACCGACGGGGTTGCCCACGTGATCCGTCCGCGCTGGCTCATCGCGCCCCAGGAGTTCAAGGGCACCCTGAGCGCCGCCGAGGCCTCGGTCGCCATGGCGGAAGGGCTGCGGCAGGCGTCACTGGACGTGGTGCTGGACGTGGCGCCGCTCGCGGATGGCGGTCCCGGCACCGTGGACGCGCTGCTCGCGGGCGGACGCGGCGAGCGGCGGCTGCGCACCGTGCGAGGCCCCCTGGGCGCGCCGGTGGAGGCCGCGTGGGCCCGACTGGAAGATGGCCGCACGGCGGTGGTGGAGATGGCAGCGGCGTCGGGCCTGTCCCTGGTGCCCGCCGAAGCACGGGATGCCCGCGCCGCGTGCACGTACGGCACGGGCGAGCTGATCCGCGCGGCCCTGGACGAGGGCTGCGAGCGGCTCATCGTCGGACTGGGCGGCAGCGCGAGCACGGATGGCGGCAAGGGCGCGCTGGAGGCGCTGGGCTACCGCTTCCTGGACGCGCGCGGAGACCCGCTGCCCCCGGGAGGCGCGGCCCTCGCGAAGCTCGTGCGCGTGGAGTCGGACGCACGGCATCCCCGCCTGGGCAAGGTGGAGCTGCTGGGGGCCACGGACGTCATCACGCCGCTGTTGGGCGAGGACGGCGCCGCGCGCCTGTTCGGTCCGCAGAAGGGCGCATCACCGGAGGCGGTGGAGGAGCTGGAAGCGGCGCTGACCCACTTCGCGCGCGTGGCGGGTGAAGCGGCCGCCTCCACTCCTGGCGCGGGCGCGGCGGGCGGCATGGGCTACGGACTGGCGGCGATCGCGGGCGCGAAGCTGACGTCCGGCTACGTGCTGGTGGCGCGGGCGCTGGGGCTGGAGCGGCGCGTGCTGCTCGCGGACCTGGTGCTCACCGGAGAGGGCCGCTTCGACCGGCAGACGTGGCTGGGCAAGGGCCCTGGCGCGCTCGCGAGGCTGGCGCGCGAGCACGGCACCCAGGTGGTGCTCTTCACGGGCAGCGTGCACGCGGACGCCCTGCTGGACCTGTCGCTCTTCCGCGACGTGGTGGAGCTCAACGCCCAGGCCCGCCCCGGCGCCAGCGCGCAGGACACCCTGCGCGAAGCGACGGCACGGTGGGCGACGGGCCGGCTGGGTCGGTAGCCGGCCCCTCCGCTGCCGTTACTCCCCCACCCCGTCCGTCGTGCGCACCACGCGCATCCCCGAGGCGCGGAAGCTCTCCAGTGCCTCCTTCGCGAGGCGGGGGAAGTCCAGCGCGGCGGGCAGCGGGCTCAACGGGGGCGCGGGCACGGGGCTCATCGCGTCCTCGAGGATGTGGATGCGCGACAGCTTCGACGGATCCGTGCGCTCAAGGTACTGCTGCAGGTCCCTCAGCGTGGACAGCACGCAGTGGGAGCTGGCCTGCCCGAAGACATACACGCGGTCGAACGTCATCAGGTGATCCATGAGGCCCTGGTTGAACTCGCCCACGCGCTGGCCCTTCACCTCCTTCACCTCCGGCGACATCACGGAGTAGCTCTCCGTCAGCGGGTTCTCGCCCTTCAGGTCGAACCGGGTGGGCGTGTCGCGCACGAGCGCGTGGAAGAGGCTCGCCTCGTACATCGCCGGCACCAGCGCGTGGCTCATTCCGCCCAAGAGCGAGTGGTACGGCCAGATGTTGAGCACGTACCGGCCGCTCGCCTCCAACTGCTCGCAGTACGACAGGCTCTCCTGCGGGTGACGCGTGGGGCGCCAGCGGCCACTGCGCACGTCCTTCGCGGTGATGACCGTCATGGGCTCGGGCGGACGGCCCTCCGCGTCCTTCCACCACGCCGGGTGGAAGATTTGAAACACGCGATGCGTGTCCAACGAGAACACCAGCTCCGTGATGTGAGCCATGTTCGTGTACAGCCACAGCAGCGCGCGCGCGGTGTCATCCACCGCGCCGGGGACGAAGAGGGGCGCGCCGGGCAGGCAGAAGCCCACCTGCACGTCGATGCCGAACGCCGCGACGCGGATGGGGTCCTCGCGCGCCGGACGCACGCGGTTCTCGGCGGCGTAGCGGAAGGCCTCCGCGGAGACCTCCGCGACGCGCTCCAGGTAGAGCTCACCGACGCGGTGGATGTCGAGAAACCCGGGGAGGGGCAGAAACATGACGTCGTCTCCAGACCGTCAGGCACCGCCCGCTCCGTCCTACCGGAAGCGTCAGCGGCCCTGCGGGAAGTGGCGCCGCGTGAGCGATTCCACCAGCGCCTGCGTGGTCGCAGTGTAGCCGATGCGCTGCTCCTCCGGCGCCACGCCCTCCACGCTCGCGAGCGACGGCGTCCCGGCCTCCGACTCCATCAGCGGGAAGTAGCCCTGGGGTGTCGCCTCACCCGCCTGCCCCACCAGTCCCAGAGGCCCGGAGCCGGTGCGGCGGCGGAAGATGATGGGCGTGCCGGGGACGCTCTGCTTGCCCTCGGTCAGCTCGTTGCCGAACTTCATCACCGGCGACGCACCCGTGCACGTCAGCTTGTAGACGGCCGCCACCTTGTCGCGCGTCATCGCGTGCGACATCGTCCGCGCGACGATGTGGCCGCCGTAGCCGTAGAACTGCGCCGTCGGCTCCCAGCCCACCTGCCTGCGCAGCTCCTCGAACTCGCGCGTCATCTGCGCGTCCAGGCCGTCCTCCAGGATGAGCACCGGCTTGATGCCCATGTCCCGGGCGCGCGTCACCGCGTACAGGTACTGGAGCTTCTTGTTGCCGGAGTCGAACCGGATGGAGTCCCCGCCCTGGGGCTCCTCGGAGATGAGCTTGAACGCGGCCGGGATGCCCGACGTGAGCGTGTCGAAGGTGTCCAGCAGGTAGCTGGAGCGCTGCGGCCGGCGCTCATGCATCGCGCGGAAGGCCGCGTCGTCGGAGCCGTAGCGCTGCACGTGTTCGTGGCCCATGGTGCCCACGGGAATCATCCCCAGCACCCGAGCGCCCTCCACGTTGCTCGTGCGCTGCACGCCCGCGTCCTGGCAGGCCTTGAGCGCCAGCTCGTGCTGCTCCAGGCAGGTGGCCGCGCGCAGGCCCACCTCGAAGATGCGGGCCGGGTCCTCGACGATGTCCACCAGCTCCTTCACCTGCGTCCGCACACGCTGAAGGTAGCCCTCCGTGTCCACCCGGATGGGGAAGGGCTTCACGCCCACCTGGTCCAGCGTCTCCAGCGCGATGCGCTTCTCCTCCTCGCACGTCACCGTGGTGAGCGAGCGCGCCAGCGCCTCGCGGTCCTGCAACGCCTGGGTGGCCACCTGGATGCGGTAGTTGAGCTGGAGCAGCAGCGGCTCCAGCCATGACACCAGCGCGGAGGAGCCGGTGAGCGTGAGGATGGGCTCGCGCGGCAGGAACACCGCGCCCCGGGGGACGGCGCGCACGGACAAGCGCTCCGTGCGCAGGATGGCCGCCTTGAAGCCCACGCCCATCTCGTAGTCGTGCTGGGCGAGGAAGGCGTAGTCCTCCGGCCGGGGCACGGGCAGCAGCCGGCGCACGTACGCCTCCAGGTCCAGCGGCATCACCTGGGGCCCGCCCTTGCGGTGCGAGTAGTAGAACGTCTCCTTCCGCAGGGGCCAGCCGGCCTCCGCCATGCTGAACTTGTAGCCATCCGTGGCGAGCAGCGACTGAGACATTGCGGCAGGGCTCCTTGTTGACCCAAAGACTATGCGTCACGCCCCCCCGTTACCTAATGCCACGCGTCCGGAAGGATGCGGGGTGAAGAAGCTCGGGGGGCGAGGCACGGGTGTCCTGTCACCCGCTTCTTCACGGACCAACACATCTGGGAATACGCCCGCCGCGACAGGTCCGGCTAAGCTGTCCGGACTCACAACGAAGCCAAGGTGCCCATGCCCGCAGAGAACGAGACGCAGAAGGTCGAAGCGGTACTGCGCGAACATGCGCTGAGCTACCCCGGCGCCCACGAGGACTTCCCCTGGGGCCACCGCGCGATGAAGGTCAACGACAAGACCTTCCTCTTCATGACCGTGGAAGGCGAGAAGCTGAACCTCTCCGCCAAGCTGCCCGACTCCAAGGACGCCGCGCTCACGCTGCCCTTCACGGAGCCCACCGAGTACGGCCTGGGCAAGAGCGGCTGGGTGACGGCCCACTTCGAAGCGGCCGCGCAGGTGCCGGTGCCCGTCATCAAGGCGTGGATTGATGAGAGCTACCGCGCCATCGCGCCCAAGAAGCTCGTGAGCCAACTGCCCGAGCGCGGCACCACCGTGCCCGGCCCCGCTTCCAAGCCCTCCAAGCCCGTCGCCGCCAAGCGCGGTGCGAGCGCCACCGCCCGCGCGGGCGCCGCCACCCGCAAGGCCACGGCCCCGGTGAAGAAGGCCGCCACGAAGGTCGCGGCTCCGGTGAAGAAGGCCGCCAAGAAGGTCGTGGCCCCGGTGAAGAAGGCCGCCACGAAGGTCGTGGCCCAGGTGAAGTCCGCCGCCAAGAAGGCCGCCTCGCGCGTGAAGTCCGTGGCCAGGCAGGTCGCGAAGAAGGTGCCGGCCGCCGCCAAGAAGGTCGCGCCCACCCGCAAGGCCGCGGCGCCTGCCCGGGGCAAGCGCACCCCCGCCGCGGCGCCGAAGCGCGCGCGCCGCTCGTAGCCCACGAGGCCGCGCGGAAAGGAGGGCGTACCGCCACCCTTCCGCGCGCCTTGGGCAGGGAACTACTTCGAGCCCTTGCCCGCGCTCCTGCCCGTCGCGCCCTTGCCCGACGGGGCCTTGCTCCCCGGGCTCTTGCCGGCAGCGCTCTTGCTAGCAGGCGTCTTGCTGGCAGCGCTCTTGCGACGGGGCGCCGGTGCGGAAGCCGCCTTGCGCGAGGGCTTCGACGGCTCCGGCTCCGTGAAGAGCTTGTCGTAGTCGCGCATGCTGCGGCGGATGACCTCCAGCGCCTCCGACCGGTCGTAGACCTCCGCGATCTCCACGCTGCGCTTTCCCTCACCAGGGATCTGCTTGTAGGTGAGGAAGTAGTGCTTGAGGCGATCCAGCAGGGGGCGCGGCAGTTGCGCGATGTACTGGAGCTCGCCGTACACCAGGTCGGACTCCAGCACCGCGATGATCTTGTCGTCGGCTTCGTTGCCGTCGACCATCCGGAAGCCGCCGATGGGAACCGCGTGCACCAGCAGGTTGCCGTTGGAGACGACCTTCTCCGTCAGCACGCAGATGTCGATGGGATCCCCGTCGCCGTGGATGTCCTTGTAGCCGGTGCGCTCCGCGCAGCGCTTCGCCACCTGGTCGCCGCAGTATGTCTGCGGGATGAACCCGTAGAGCGTGGGGCACTGGCTGCTGAAGCGCTGGGGGCGGTCCACCTTGAGGATGCCGGACTCCTTGTCCAACTCGTACTTCACCGCGTCCGTGGGGACGATCTCGATGTACGCGTTGACGACTTCAGGAGACTCCGGACCCGGCGAGATGCCGTGCCAGGGGTGGCTTTGGAACGTGGTCTGGTTCGACTTCTTCATGGCGTGTCTCCCGAGCGCTCTCGCGCCTCGGCATAGAGCCCGGCGACGGCCTCTTCCAGGCGTCGCGTGAGGGTGTCCCGGTCTTCCAGCGTCAGCCCCTGCGTCGGCACGGGCCTGCCCACCACCAACGCCACCCGCTGTCCCCAGCGGACCGCTCGGCCTCCCTTGGGGAGGATGAGCCGCGTCCCTGAGAGCGCCATCGGTACGACCGGAACCTGCGCCTGGATGGCCAGCGTGGCGGCGCCCTTCTTGAACGGCTTCAGCTCCCCGTCCGGACTGCGCGTGCCCTCCGCGAAGAACAGCACGCTCACCCGTTCGCGCACGGCCATCACCGCCTCCGACAGCCGCGCCTTGTCGTCCGCCCCGCCGGTGCGCTGGACGGGGATGTTGCCCGCGCGCCGCATCGCCCGGCCGAACACGGGAATCTTGAACAGCTCCGCCTTGGCCACGTAGCGCGTGTGCTTGCGGATGTGGGCGAAGTTCACCATCGCGTCGAAGTGCGACTGGTGGTTGCACACGAAGACGACGTTGCCGTCCTCCGGGATGTGCTCCAGCCCGTACGCCTCATGCTGCACGCCCGCCGCCGCCAGCGACGAGCGGCCCCACGCGCGCAGCACCTTGTCCGCCGCCAGCGGATCAAACCCGGACAGCACCGACACCGTCGCCGACGCCGCGCCCGTGAGCCCCACCGCGGCCGTGCCGGCGAACACCGTCTGGAGCAGCTTGCGCATCAGACGAACCCGTGTGCGGGGAACAAGAGGACGTCCTCGATGCGCTGGACCCCCAGCAGCAGCATGAGGATCCGGTCGAGTCCGACGGCGATGCCCGCCGCCGGAGGCATGCGCCCCACCGCTTCCAGGAAGCGCTCGTCCAGCGGATACACGGAGCGCCCCAACCGCCGACGCAAATCCTGCTCCTCCAGGAGCCGCGCACGCTGCTCCACCGCGTCCGTCAGCTCGGAGAAGCCGTTCGCCAGCTCCAGCCCCTTCGCGTACAGCTCCACCCGCTCCGCCACCGCGGCGTCCCCGGGCTTCAGCCGGGACAGGGCCGCCATGGAGGCCGGGTACTCGATGAGGAAGGTGGGCCGCTCGTGTCCCAGCCCCGTCTCCACCTTCTGCAGGAACAGGTGGAAGAAGACGTCGTCGAAGGACTCCGCGTCCCCGGTGCGCACGCCCGTGGCCTCCACCGCCCGCTTGAGCGAAGGGCCGTCCGCGTGCTTCCGGATGTCCACGCCCGTGGCCCTGAGCACGGCATCCCGCACCGTCACCCGCTCGTAGGGGGTGCGCGTGAAGAACGAAGGATCCGCGCCCGGCGCCCCTTCACCCGCGGTGGCCGCTGCCGCCCCGGCCGCCACCAGCGCGCCCTCCAGGTCGTCCATGATGGCGTGGTAGTCCGCGTGCGGCCGGTAGAACTCCAGCAGCGAGAACTCCGGGTTGTGCGTCTGGGACACCTCGCCGTTGCGGAACACCTTGCAGATCTGGAACAGCGGCCCGGCCCCTTCGGCGAGCAGGCGCTTCATCGCGTACTCAGGGCTGGTGTGCAGGTACAGGGTGCGGGCCTTGCCCAGGTCCGTTTCAGGGACGAAGGGGGCCTCGAAGGCGGTGATGTACGGCTCCATGCCAGGCGTGGGCACGAGCAGGGGCGTTTCGACTTCCAGGTATCCCTGGCCGGCGAAGAACTGGCGCAGGGCGGAATACAGGCCCTGGCGTCCCCGGGCCGCCCGCCATGGGTTTACGTTGGGCATCGGCAGGTCGGAAGTAACATGGGCGGCCTCATGTCCCCAAGGATTCCCGCCCTCCTCGCCGCCGCACTCTGTCTGCTGGCCGCCTGTCACAAGGCCCCGCCCGCGGCGCCAGTCCCCCCTCTGAGTGAGGAGCAGCAACTGACCGGGGAGGTGAACGCCCTGGCCACGGAGGCGGCCCTGCTCCTGGAGGAGCAGCACCGGCTGGTGTGGGACTTCTGGACCGAAGGCAAGGTCGCGGACATCGCGGCGACGTACACCGGCAAGGAGGTCCTCTTCAGCCTGGAGAACCTGCGGCGCATCGACCGGCTCCGGCACCTGACGAAGGACCCGCGCGAGCTGCGCGCCCTCACCTCGCTGCACGGCCACTTCGCCGGCGAGTTCCTGGCGCGCGAGCTGGCCGAATACAACGACGCCTCCGCCAACCTGGAGTCCGCGCTGCGGCTGAGCGTGGACGGGCGCGAGGTGCGCTACCGCGACATGGAGCGGCTGCTCGCCAACGAGAAGAGCGCGGCGAAGCGCAAGGCGCTCTACACGGCGGCCACGCCCGCGCTCACGCGCCTCAACCAGACGCTGTACCGCAAGGCGGAGCGCACCGAGGAGCTGGTGAAGCAGATGGGCTTCGAGTCCTACGAGGCCTTCGGCAGCGAGCTGCGCCAGGCGGACCTGGAGCGGCTGTCGCAACTGGCGGAGGAGGTGCTCCAGGCCACCCAGGAACCGTACAAGCAGGTGATGGAGCGGCTCTCCCAGCGCGAGCTGGGACTGCCCTTCGCGCAGATTACCCGCGCGGACATCCCGCGCCTGTTCCGCTCGCGCGAGGTGGAGGACGCGTTCCCCAAGGGCGAATCGCTGGCGAAGGCCCAGGCCACGGTGGCGGGGCTGGGCATCGACCTGGCCGCGCTGCCCAACGTGAAGGTGGATGCGCGCGACCTGCCCCGGAAGAACCCGCGCCCCCTGGCCATGGCGGTGCGCGTGCCCTCCGACGTGCGGCTGTCGTTCAAGCCCGGCACGGGCGTGCTGCACCAGGGCCGCGTGCTGCACGAGGTGGGGCACCTGCTGCACGTGGCCTTCACGCAGGAGCCCCGCTTCGAGCTGGCGCGGCTGGGCAACCCCACGGTGGGCGAGGCGTACTCCGCGCTCTTCGAGGACCTGCTGGAGGACCCGGTGTGGCTGGAGGAGCACGCGGGCGTGCTGGGGGACAACGACAAGCGCGCCCAGTTCCTGGCGGCCTCCAGCGCGCACAAGCTGTACCTCATCCGTCACGCGGCGGGCCGGCTGCTCTACCAGTTGGAATTGCACCGGCGCGTGGAGGTGGATCCGCGCGAGCTGTACCGCGCGCTGATGGCGCGTGCGGGCGCCATGCCCATGACGGAGGACGACGTGGAGCGCTACCTCGTGGAGCAGGAGGACTTCTACCAGTCCGCCGACAGCTTCCGGGCGTGGTTCCTCGCGGGCCAGTTGCAGGGGCAGTTGAAGGCGCGCTTCGGTCCGGCGTGGTGGCACGCACCGGAAGCGGGCGCGTTCCTCAAGGAGCTCTGGGCCCGGGGCAGCGCGCCCTCCGCGCGCGAAGTCACCCAGGCGATTGGAGAGAACGGGCTCGCTCCGGACGTGCTGCTGCTGCGGCTGAGCACCACGCTCCAGGTGCCCATGAAGCTGGACCTGCGCCGACTGGACGACACTCCCCCGGCACCGACGCCCGGCGCGCCCACGGAGCCGCCGCCCGCCGTGAAGCCGTCCGCGACGCCCCACGTGAAGCCGTCCTCCACCTCCGCGTCCGTGCCGTCGTAGGCGTGCCCGCCGCGCCCCGCGCTCAAGGCAGCCAGCAAAAATCCATCCGGGATGTCCGCGGGACCTCCCTCCAGGGCTGGCACTGGACGGCACTTCCCGTCCCCGCTGCCAGCACGTAGGGTTCCGGGCCATGGTGTCCGTGAATCAGCTTCGTCCCTTCGCGGAGGCTTCGCTGGAGTCGTTCCGGGCCGCCTCCGGTTCCGTGGCCCTCATCCAGCAGCCGGTGGAGGCCGCCTTCCGCGATCCGACGCCCCACTTCATCGGGGCGCGCACGGTGGGCATGGCGCACCGCTCCCGCATGGCGGAGCGGCTGCTCGCGATGCTGCGCGACTTCGACAACCTGGAGGTGCACTTCCTCCAGCCGAACCAGGACGGCGAGGAGTTCACCGTGGGCCGCTCCGAAGCGGACCTCGTCGTTCCCGAACTCTCCGTGTCCCTGCACCACGCCACCCTGCGCTGGAACGCCGCCTCCGGGGACTTCGCGGTGCGCGACGCCCAGTCCATGAACGGCACCTTCATCAACGGCGCCCCCCTGGGCTACAAGGCCCAGGTGATGCTCCACGACGGCGCCACGCTGGCCTTCGGCGACGTGCAGTTCCTCTACCTGCGCGCGGAGACGCTGCACGAACACCTGCGCCTCGCCGCGCCCGGCACGCCCTCCCCCTGAACGCGACGAAGGCCCCGCCTCCACCTGGGAGACAGGGCCCTCGGGTACTCCCGAAGCCTTGGGACTACAGGAGCTTCATCAGCTCCGTGCGCTTGGCGGCGTACTCCTCATCGGAGAGCACGCCCGCGTCCTTCAGCTCCTTGATCTCCTTGAGCCGCTGCGCCGGGCTGCGCGTGTCGCCCGCGGGCGCCGCCGCCTCCGCGGGCTGCGGGGGCCGCTGCTGCTGCTGGTTGGCGAACTGCTGGGCCATGCCGAAGCCCATGCCCATCCCCATGCCCTGCAGGGCACCGTCGGATCCGCCACCGCCCTTGGCCATGCCCTCGGACGCGCCGAGCATCGCCTGGCCCTGCGCGTACTGCTGGAAGCCGCCCGCCAGCCGCGAGTACGCCACGTCCTTGGACAGCTTCTTCAGCGTCGCCTCGTCCTCGGGCTTGATGCTGACGTGGAAGTTGCCCATCCGGACGATGGTGAGGCCGTAGCTGTCCACGTGCGGCTTGAGGCCGGCGAGGATCTCCACCTCCATCTCTTCCAGGTAGGCGCCGCTCGTCACATCCAGCAGCGGCCACTTCTTCTTCACCAGCATTTCGGCGGTGCGGTCGCGCGTCACCTTGAGGACCTGGCCCTTGAACCAGCCCAGGAACTCCTCGTTGCTCGCGCGGCCCATGCCCACCAGGCCCACCACCAGCTTCTCCGGCTCCGTCACGCGGATGGAGAAGTCGCCGTACACCATGGTGCCGATGCCCAGGCCCGTCTCCGGGTCGCGCACGTCACCGATGGGGCCGCCGAACTTCACGCCCGTGTGCTCACGCGTGGAGACAAAGAAGATCTCCGCCATGAACATGTTGCCGCCGGTGAAGCCCTCAATCAGCTTCCCCAGGAACGGGATGTTGCTGGTGTCCAACTGGTGACGGCCGGGCCCCAGCTTGCCCTCCACCTTGCCGTCCTTGACGAACAGCGCCACCTCGTCGGCGTCGACGGTGAGCTGCGTCATCATCCGGACGTTCTTCTCCGGATACTTGTAGACGATCTCGCCCTTCGCCTCGTCCGCGCGGGCAATGAAGTTCCGCTTCGCCTCGCCCTTGATGCTGTCGAAGATCCCCATGTCTGTTTCAGCGCCTCCGTGGCCGCCTGGGCGGCAGGTCTTCAAAGCTCCGTAACCCCATCCCCTAAATGCATGGCCACCGGTACGAAAGCGCTTCCGCTTCCGACCCGACGTCCCACCCGGAACATAACAGCTTCACGAGCCCCTGCCCGTCTGGCAGCCCACCGGGAGTCCAGTCCCCGACCCGCCAGTGGTTCAACCCCAGCGGCTGACCAGACGTTCCCGGTCCAGGACGCGAATGCTGGCCACCAGGAGGATGAGGTCCAGCACCAGCACCACCCCTGCCTGGATGGCGTAGTACCCCAGGTCCGCCTTGAGCACGCCCGCCACCTGCCCGCCCACCATGCCCACCAGCGGCAGCACCACCAGGGCGGACAATTGCTGCGCCATGCGCGCTTCGGCCACCCGGGCGGAGATGAGCACCGCGACCCCGTTGCCGAAGAAGGCGAACAGCGGCGCGAACACGAACACGCCGAAGCCCCACAGCGCGTTGGGCATCAGGGGCCCCTGCACCAGCGGCCACGCCACGATGTCCACGCCCACGCAGAACAGCGCGAAGGCGAACCAGGTCATCAGCACCGCCGGCACCAGCGCCGCCAGGCTCTTGCCCATCACCAGCTCCGCCGCCGACACCGGCGAGGCCAGCAGCGGCTCCAGCGTGCGGCGCTCCTTCTCCCCCGCCACGCTCTGCGACGCGATGAGGATGGGGATGAAGACGGGCATCACCAGGAACATGCCGAACCAGTCGGTGAGTGACTTGTCGATGAGGAAGCGCGCCGCGCTCGCACCCAGGGGCAGCGTGGGGTCGTAGAAGAGCGCCACGGTGCGCAGGTCCGAATGGTCCGGCTGCGACACGTACGTCCACACCACCCCGATGGGCACCGTCACCATCACCAGCGGCAGCACCCCCATGGACAGCAGCAGGCCCAGGTTCTTGCGCAGGTCCAGCGAGTCCTTCCAGAACACCGCCATTGCCCGTCGCGGTCGGAACGCCATGCTCACGCCACCCCGTCCTTGAGCAGATCCAGGTACACCTCTTCCAACGGCCGCTGCGACGGCACCACGCTGTGCACGCGCGCGCCCGCCGCCACCAGGCACGCCACCACGTCGGGCGCCTGCGCTTCGTCCGCCAGCATCACCCGCAGGCGGCCGCCCTCCAGCAGCACGTTGGGCGCGAAGGGCAGCCGGGCCAGCGCGGGCCGGAACACCTCCGCGTCCCCTTCCACGCGCACGTCCAGCGCCTGACCCGAGCGGCGCAGCTCACGCACCGGCCCCAGCGCCAGGAGCCGCCGTCGCACCACGGCCACGCGCTCACACAGCCGCTCCACCTCCGACAGGTTGTGCGAGCACAGGACGATGGTGCGCCCCTCCGACGCCAGCTCCGCCACCGCGTCGCGCACGGTGCGCGCGGACTCCGGATCCAGGCCGCTCGTGGGTTCGTCCAGGAAGATGACGCGCGGGTCGTGCACCAGCGTGCGCACGATGGCCAGCTTCTGGCGCATGCCCTTGCTGAAGCCGCCGCACGCCTCGTTCTCACGGCCGCCCAGCCCGAAGCGCTCCAGGTAGTGCAGGGCCCGGGGCCACGCGGTGGCTTCGTCCAGCTCATGCAGCTTCATGAAGAAGCGCAGGTTCTCGCGCGCGGTGAGCCGGTCGTAGAGGCCGGGCTGTTCGGTGAGCAGGCCCACCACCTTGCGCAGGGACTCGCCGTCGCGCGTGACGGAGTGGCCCCACACCTCCGCGTCGCCCTCGGAGGGACGCAGGAGGCCCGTCAGCATGCGCACCGTCGTCGTCTTGCCGGCGCCGTTGGGGCCCAGCAGGCCGAACACCTCTCCGGGCCGCACGTCGAAGGTGAGCCCCTCCACCGCGAGGCGTTCACCGAAGCGCTTGGCGAGCCCCCGCACGCGGATGCCGCCCTGGGGAGGGACTTCCACGCGCGGCACCGGGAGGGAGTGCGTCACTCGATGGTCACCAGGACGAACTTGTTGTTGATGTCGCGGTCGATGAGCGTGACGGTCTTGTCGGTGCCCACCGCGTTGCGCAGGAGGGACACGCGGCTGTGCTCCACCAGCGCCCACTCACGCCCCGGCCGCGCCGCGTACTGGCGCATGCGCGTGTTGGCGTCACCCGCGCGGAACTGCTCCACCGTGTTGCGCGAGTAGAACGTCTCCCCGCGCCAGTTCATCATGTACGCGGCGATGGGCTCCCCGGCCTGACGCTGGGAGTAGTAGCGCCAGAACAGGTCGCGCTGCGTCCAGTGGTGGGACAGGTCCACCCAGTGGCCCCAGTTGAACCAGAGCGCGAAGCCCGCGGCCAGCCCCCAGAACGTGCCGAACAGCATCACGCGCGAGCGCTGCAGCGCGGCCACCACCGCCAGCACGCCGGCCACGCCGAACGCGAAGCCCATGCCCGTCTTCACGTTGATGGTGCCGGAGAAGGCCTTGAAGAGTGAGTCCGAGGCGGCCGGTCCCTTGAAGCCGCGCACCGCCAGCACCACGCCCACGAGCGCGAGGAGAAACCCCACCACCTGGAACATCGTGCGGCCCGGCGCCTCCTCCGGACGCGACGCCTGCCAGAGGACGAAGCCCGCCAGTGCCACCAGCGCCACGCCCCACAGCCCCATCGCGGACACCTGCCCCTGGGTGGCCACCGCGACCAGCGTGGCGACGCCGGTGAGCAGCAGGCCCAGCGCCACCGCGCGCGATGCGCCCGGACGCTCCACCTTGTCCTTGGAGGAGAAGGCCTCGAAGGAGAGGTAGACGCCGAAGGCCAGCAGCACCAGCGTCACCAGGTCGCCCATCCACAGCGGGCGCGAGGCGAAGAACGCGATGGGCTTGGAGACCAGGTCCTGCGGATAGGGCCGGTCGTAGTTGTAGACGAACAGGTCGGTGAAGTCCTTGGGGTTCTCCGCCAGGTCCTTGCCCACGAGGATGAAGAGCACCAGGCCGAAGATGAGGCTCA
Organism: Corallococcus terminator; assembly: GCF_003611635.1. Lineage (GTDB taxonomy): Bacteria > Myxococcota > Myxococcia > Myxococcales > Myxococcaceae > Corallococcus > Corallococcus terminator. The sequence continues at coordinate 15,690 of NZ_RAVZ01000171.1, forward strand.
CCGAGTGCTCGGAGACGCCGTCCTTCCACAGCCGGTCCACGAACAGCGCGATGAGGATGGCCAGGCCCGGCAGCACCGGGAACACGTAGTGGTGGAACTTCGTCGCGCTGGAGGCCAGCAGGTAGAACGCGAACGCCACCCAGACGACGGCGATGACCGCCAGGTGGTCTGCCTTGTCGCGCGAGCGCAGCTTGAGCCGCGACACCACGGCGAACGCGCCGGGCAGCAGCGCCACCCAGGGGAAGATGGCGAAGCCGCCCTGTTCGATGAAGTAGGTGAACGACCCGCCCGGGGTGGTGGTGTGCACGCCCGCGGTGAGGCGGTTCAGGTGGTCGTGGATGAAGAAGCGGTACCAGAACAGCTTGCCCTCGTCGTCCACGCTGTCGAACAGGCACAGCGTCAGGTACCAGGGCACCGCCACCGCGAAGAACACGAGGATGCCCGTGCCCAGCTTCATCTTGTACATCTGCGCCCACAGCACGGGCATCTTCCGGGTGCCCGCTCTCACCTGGGCGCGCATCACCCCGCTCGTGAGCCAGCGCAGGTGCGCCTCCAGACCCTCGCGGTCCCAGGGGATGACGGCGGCGGCCGCGTAGAGGATGAGGATGACCGCGGGCAGGCCCACGCCCAGCAGGCCCTTGGCCAGCGAGGCCAGCCCCGCGAAGACATAGAAGCCGTACCACCAGCCCGCGCGGTGCTTCGTCGTGTCGTCCAACTGGCCGATGATCGCGCACGCCATCGCGCACACGAAGGTGGTGACGAAGGGCGTGTCGGTGACGGTCTGCCGGGTGAGCAGGAAGTACAGCGGCATGGTGGCCAGCACGAAGCCCGTGGCCAGACCCGCGCGCGTGTTCACCACCCGGGCCACGGCCAGCGACAGCAGCGACACCGCCGCGATGCTCAGGAGCGCGAAGGGCATGCGCATGCCCCACTCCGTGTAGAGGCCCATGGCGCCATCGCCCCGGAGGGCGCCGACGATGTTCATCCCCAGCGCCTGCATCCACATGGTGAGGGGCGGCTTGGAGAAGAACCACGCGTTCTCCCAGAAGGGATAGACGTAGTCGCTGCGCTGGATCATCTGCCGGCCGACTTCGCCGTAGTGCGTCTCCCAGGGGTCCCACAGGCCGACCGCGCCCAGGTAGGGCACGAAGAGCAGTGCCGCGAAGCCCGCGGTCGCCAGGACCACGCGCGCGCTGAGGGACAGGGCCAACCACTTCTTCGCCCATGCCGACGTCAGGGTGTCCTCACCCAGGATGGCCTGGGTGAAGGTCTCTTCCCGCTGCGGGGTCTGTTCGCCGTCGCTTGCCACGCGCACGTGCTCCTTCGTCATCCGGGACGGGCCCTTCGTGAGAGGCACGGGGCCGGGGGGCTTATATCCCCCCCATCCCCTCCGGTCGACCGACCTGGATGGGGGTGCGCCATTCTCGCGTCAGTGCGCGCCCCAGACTGTGCAGGCGGTGTGCAGGCGCCTGCACAGTCGGCCGGGCCAAGCCCGCGAAAGCCCGTCCACCGGCCGGGGGCACGGGCCTTGTAATGGCCGCCCCGTCACAAGCTGCACCCGCGTGGCCGACAGCGCGGGGCCCTCCTTGAGGAGAATGGATGCTGGTCTCAGCGGTGACCCTGGGCTGTGCCCTCCTGTTCGGGCAGGTGGAGATGCCGGAGGCGGAGGTGCCCCCAGTCACAACAGAAGCTCCGCCCGAAGCTCCGCCGGACGCTCCGGTGAAGGCGCTGGTGGAGGCGCTGGTGCAGCCCCGCGCGCAAGCGGCTCCGGACACGTGGGCCTTCCAGATGGCCGTGCCGGACGCGGACTCGCCCCGCCAGTCCCCCGACGAAAGGGTGCTGTGCCTGAACCTCCCGTCCACGCCCGCGGTCCCTTCGGGCCAGTGGCGCGCGCAGTGCGACGAGCCGAAGAAGGAGTGCCAGGTCGCCCCCGCCTGGGAGCTGGACTCGGAGGGGCACGAGACAGGCAATCCGCTGGACCGGGTGTCCATGTGCCTGGACGTGATGCCCGCCGAGATGGCGCGCGCGTACCGGCTGGTACCCGCCATCGCGGAGGCGCCCCCGGGCTGGTACCGCGACGAGCGCGGGCGGGTGTTGCAGTACAACTTCGACCTGCACCGGCGCGTCCGGGTGGGAGGCGCCTGGGCGCCGCGCTGGCTGCGTGAAACCGAGGGGCGCGACGACCGCGTGCGGGTGGACTTCGGCGTGGACCTGGAGTGGCCGGGGGACCCCGGGCAGTTGCACCGCATGACGCTCCTGGACACGGAGCTGTACCTGGGGGACGCGTCCTCCTTCGAGGCCACGCTCCTGCGCTACGACTTCCGCAGCGAGCGCGACGAACCGCTCTTCCGGGTGACGACCTTCTACGGCAAGCCCCGGCGCTTCGACGTCTTCGCCAACCTGGGCTTCTGGTTGGAGGTGCTCCACGCCGAGCAGGTCCGCCGCGAGGACGTGAAGGCGGACTTCCTCACCCTGGGCTCCACGCACGCGACGCTGGACCTGTGGCATTCGCGCGACCTGGTCTCCTACGTGCGCGTGCGGGCGGGGCCCACCGTGGAGCGCGACCGGACGAACGACTTCCTCACGCTGGTGCCCGCCGCTGCGCTGGAGGGGGACCTCACGGTGGACCGCGACGGCTTCCACCATGTGCTCTTCGGCGTGGAGGCCCAGAAGGTCCTGCTCGCGGAGCGCGTGGAGGGCCGGCCCCTGCGCCCGGAACGGCTGCGGCTGCGCGCGGGCTACGAAGTCATCGCCCTGGCCATCAACGACCAGCCCGTGAGCCTGACGCTGGACGGACGCGGGACGTGGCGCGACGACCTGGCGAACGCGCCCGCCGGCTGGGAGTGGTCCGCCCAGGCGGGACTGCGGTTCTCCCTCTGGGCTCCGGCGCGGCGTGATGCTCCCGGGGCGCAGGGCGGGAAGGAATAGGCACGGGGATGGTGGCACTCGCGCTGGCCCTGCTCCTGAGCACCCTGCCCTCCCCGGACGTGGCCTGCGAGGGCTCCACGGACGCCGGGGAGACGTTCCCCACCTGCTTCGATCCCGGAACCGGCTGGGTGCTGGGCACCGCGCTCCACGTGCAGGACGAGGAGGCCGCCCTGCTCCTGCGCACCGGCATCCTCCTGAGGGTGGTGCGCACCAGCAACAGCAAGGGGGACTCGAGCTGGTTTGATTCACACCGCCTCTTCATGACTGAGGCCCGGGGAGGCACGCACGAGGCCCTGACCTTCACCGGGTATGACGGTCTGCTGCGAAGGCACGTCGACGAGGGTTCGCTCCTCGTGTCCTTCGGCAGGCCCGTGCGCATCCCCTTCCCCTTCGACGTGGCCATGTCCCTGCGCGCGGCCCACCTGGAGCGGCGCGTCTGGGAGGGACCGGGCTGGACGCTGGAGACCGGGCGCGTGGGCCTGCTGTTGGATCCCGTGCGAACGAACACCGAGTGGGGCTGGCTGGCCGTGGGCCCCGCCGCGAATCACACCCTGCGCCACGACCGGGACGGCACCCAACACGAGGTATCGCCGTTCACGTCGCTGCTGCTCGACACGGGCTGGGAGACGCGGGACGGACGCTGGGCGCTGCGCGCGACGGGGCTCGTGGGCTGGGCTTTCGACTTCGACGGAGGCTCCCACTTCCGCGCCCGGGGAGAGGTGGCGCTGGAGCACGTGCTCCTGGCCGTCAATGACGCGCCGGTGTCCCTGCGTCTGGCGGCCACGGGCGTGCGCGGTGACGCGGGGCTCGCCCGGCGCGACGAAGCGATGCTGAGCGCCGGGCTCATGGTGCGCCCATTCGGTGAGCGCTGAAGGCGAACCGAAGCGTTCGCCGCCCGCGTGGGTGGACCCTGCGCGGAGGGCACAGTCCTCTCCGGGACTTCATGCCCCCGCCTTACGGGGCCTGCGCTTCGAGCGCCGCCTTCAACGCGCCCTCGGCCGCGCGCAGCCGGGCATCGCGCGGATCCAGGCGGCGGGCCTCCTCCAGCCGCAGCAGGGCCTTCGCCGTGTCACCCCGCGCCAGCTCGCACCGCACGCCCGCCTCCATCGCGCCCGTGTCGGACGGCCCGTACACGCGCGCTTCCGCCGCGGCGTGACAGCCTTCCTCCACCTGCCCGGATTCGAAGAACGCCCGGGCCAGCTCCACCCGCGTATCGACGTGCGCCGGCGCCAGCCGCACCGCCGAGGCCAGCGGCTCCACCGCGTCCGCCGGCAGCCCCCACCGCCGCAGCCCATGCCCCAGCTCGCGCAGCGGCCCCGCGACGCCCGGCACGAGCAACGCCCGGGCCCGGGCGATCCGCAGCCCCGCGGGCTCCTCGAAGCGCACGTCCGCCACCATCCGCTCCACCACCCGCCCATAGGCGGGATAGGCATGGGGCCACGTGAAGACGAGCCGGTACACCCATTCCCCCCGGGGCACGAACCACGCCACCAGATGCGTGGGGCCCCCGGCACCGTCCAACTCCGCGCGGATCCGCTGCGCGGGCCGGCCACCCAGGGACGCGGGCTCCAGGCCACCCACGGACACCGTGCGCCCCTCCGGCCCCGCCACGCCGAGCACCAGCGCTTCATCCCGGAAGTGCCGCGCCTGCACCGAACCATCCCCGGGCTCGCCCGTCTCGATGGCCTCCGCCGCGAGCGTGGCGCGCCCCAGGCCGGTCAGCCCATTGGAGAAGGCCCGCCGGCCCCGCCCGTCGTCCTCCCGCCGCCAGCCCTCCGGA